>JAPLGT010000307.1:0-10099 GCA_026390035.1 Chloroflexota bacterium | reverse complement strand
ATTGCATCAAATAGGCTGGCTTGAGCTTTGCGTTTTCCGAGCATGGCGGCACTCCTAGCGGTTGGATTGCCTTATTTTTACCCGATTTTCTCGCTGCTGAGGAGGGTCCAATCTTGACCACTTTTTCAGCAGACTCTTAGGCTACGTTGCTGTATTCCCAAAAAGGTTCGTTATTGGTCTTGCTCGATGTGTTGGTTGATGTCGCGAAGAATGGATGGGTGCATGGATTGGAATCGGAGTAACCAGTCAGCAATTACTCCGATTATTGATGCGGCTAGCACTGCTACAACAAGCAATGTGAATCTCATTTTTTTTCTTACCTATTCAGTGTAAACCTTTGTCGAGTGAGCGGCTAACGGTTTGCGTTAATGGCGCTGGGGCGGGCGTGGATTCTGCTTGGGAACAGGAAAAACCCGAAGTCAGAAAAATGCTTGTAAATCGCGCAGACTCTCCAGAGTCCAGTGCAGGCTTTGTTGAGCGTGTTTTGTCGAGCAGGAAGCATGCATTGATTGATAATCCATTTTTCTTCAAAAATATTTCGAGAACCAATATTATCGAACTTGCTTATATAAAACCTTACCTTCCAAAACTCATTTGAATCATGGGGGAATCTACAGAATGCTCTCACATAAGGCAAATCATTTAATTGGGTTG
The DNA here is from genome assembly GCA_026390035.1 of Chloroflexota bacterium. GTDB lineage: Bacteria > Chloroflexota > Anaerolineae > Anaerolineales > Villigracilaceae > UBA5195. Next base: position 9,445 of record JAPLGT010000307.1, on the reverse strand, counting down.
TAGAGTAATTGTCGCAAAATGTTCTACGGTTGGAAATGGGTCATAAAAATGATGCAGTAATCTTTTCCAGTCTTGATATTCTGGCGACTGTCGAAAACCTATAGTGTGTGCCTCCAGGGTTTTCCACTGGACTAATAAAATATACCGATTAGGGGTCTCAATACATTTCTGTAATTCATGCGAAATATAGCCAGGTATAGAAGCAATAAGGGGAGACGCTTGTATAAAGGCGGCTTCAAACTCATCTGATTGACCTTCGCGAACATTCAAAATCGTAACTTCTAAAATCATATGCTTCAAAACCTTTCAGCAACATCGGTAAATTGGGGAGAATTATTTTGATTGAAAAGAAAGCGCCCAACGGCAGGCGTTAGTGGCGGTGGGGCGGGCGTGGACTCTGCTTGGGAGCAGAGAAAACTCGAAGCCAGAAAAGTGCTCCAAAACCGCACAGAATCTCCAGCGTCCAATGCACGCTTTGTTGGGCGGCGTTTGTTGTTCAAGACTACTTGCACAAATAAAAACATCACCGCTATTTTGGTAGAATTTCAAACACAATTTAGAGTTATTCTTACTTTCACCAAGTTTTACTCATTACAATTTTCGCAGTGGAGCATAACTTGCTTATTCAAATTCTTTTGGGACGCGGACGAGCGCCGACAAGCGCGGAAAAAGCAAAAATCTTTTGGTTTATCCGCGAAAATCCGCGTCCAATTGGGGTTCCCTGCGGGCTTAACGGTAAAAGCTTGGAAACCACGTTGGTGATAAAGATATAAAAAAGCAACTTATGCGGTATTGCCAATTTTCCTTTGCTGCGATTTGTAAATCGATCCATTGTCAACGAATGAGGCAGTAGTTCATATGGCTTACAACTTACTGCGGCAGAATCTTCTCCATCGCTTTTCCTTTTGCTAGTTTATCAATTAATATGTCTAAATACCGTATTTTTTGCATTAGCGGATCTTCGATTTCTTCCACGCGAATACCACATACTACGCCTTTGATAAGCGAACTATTTGGGTTAATGGCTGGGGCTTGAGCAAAAAAGGTTTTAAAATCATTTTCCTTTTTAATTTGCTGTTGTAGCCCTTCTTGGTCATAGCCAGTCAACCAGAAGATAATTTTGTCAACTTCTTCTTTCGTGCGATTTTTGCGCTCTGCTTTTTGAATGTATAGTGGATAAATATTTGCAAATATATATCCAAAAACCCGATTATTCGACTTGTTATCCATGGCTAAAAACTCCGCTTTTTTTTTATTTTGCAAGAGAACGCACCAACGCTTTGCCTTACTGGCGGTGGTGCGGGCGTAGACTCTGTTTGGGAGCAGGAAAATGCTGATGCTAGAAAAATGCTTGCCGTAGGTGCGGCAGAACTGATGACTCGCTGACTGAAAAAAGACGACGCTGCCCGACCGAATGAAATTTGACACACAATCTAATCTTTAGTAATTTGACAAAACGCATGATTTACCAAAACGCTAAATAATCAAAAATCTTGACCAACCAAAACGAGATTGACTCGAAAGCATACTGACCAAATGAAAACCATGTTTTACGATTTGCCATTTGCGTTTTTCCATATTCTCCACTGAAGGCGATATAGGTTTCTTGCGAAAATATAATTTCAGTTGAACATATGAACATATCGAGGAATATTATTTATCCAAGAGACGATAATGATTTTCTTTTAAACAGAAGTCGCCAACTTGCGATTGAACCTATCAACGCGCCAAGAATAAAACCTATTTGTCCAGTGGCTTCATAGCCCTGAACTCCGTTGAAAACGAATTGCTCGGCATAATTTCCGCCGATGAGCGCGCCAACAATCATGCCAATTACGCCACAAACAAATCCAATGAGGACAACAGCAAAAACGCGAAGTAGGGGCTTGAGCATTAGAATCTCTCCTGGTTTGATATTTTCTACTCACCAGCGGTTTCCCAAAATTATCAGGATAATCAATGACAAACACCCAACGGCAGGCGTACCGGCAAGGGCGGGCCTTGGCGGACAAAGCCACCAGGCGCCGAATCCGGTGCACGCGGTGTTGGGCGCACTTACCGAACGCCAACTTTTTAATCGATACCGATAACCAACCCCATCTTGACCCGATTTTACTTACAATAAAACTTGGGAAATGACCGGGAAGTTAAATTCGACCAGGAATTTGGCAAGACTTAGTCCGGTCGATGTTGTGAAACATAGATATACCAACAAACTCCGTACTTATCTACAATATCAGCAGAACATGGACTCCACGGAAGCGAACCTAATTCTCTCAAAATGTGCCCGCCCTCGATCAGGATTTTATAAGCATGATTGAGTTCATCATCGTTGTCGAGATTTACACCATAGCTCATGGTGGGTTGCTTCGAGGCTAACATGGATCGAACTACTTCCTCATCCTTGTTTTCGCTTACGGCAAAGATCGATTCATCTCCTTTTAGGAGTTCCGCGTGAAGGAATGAACCGTCGCTATTTTTCGCGTTGTAGCCTAATGTCATTCTAAAGGCTGCGATGTAGAATTCTACTGCCTCGACACTGTTCTTAACATACAAAGTCGCGCCCAAATTCATTTTGTTGTCCTTCCGAATTAGATATGGTTTCATCAACCAATAAGCGCCTAACGGGTTGCGTTACCTGCGTGTGGGCGGGCGTGGACTCTGCTTGGGAGCAGAAAAAACTCGAAGCGAGGAAAATGCTTGACGCGAAGCGTGCCGCAGATTCCCACACGTCAGGTGCAAGCTTTGTTAGGCGGCGGTGTTATTGCAGTGATGCTTTGTATGCACTCGCCAAACATTCAATATGACTGGTGTCTGTTCCGCAACAACCACCGAAGAAGGGTGTGTGAAACTGATGATAAGCCTGCAACATTAAATCGGCAAGTATTTCAGGCTTCTCTGTTTCCAATTCACTTGAACCATCAAGGTCTTTGGGGTCTTTGGCAGATGTATTTGCTTGAAAACTCAATATGCGTTTTGTCAATCCAGGGCTTTGCTTTTCAAGAGCAGCTAAGCCATCACTGAAAATTGTCGGATAAACACAATTCACTGCATAGCCTGTTGGTGGTTTTGGATTCGTGTTGTCAATAATTTCAATTGCCTGAGCCAGTGGAGTTCCATCTAATAAAGTGCCATTCCTGCGAATGACAAAACTGAGAATATAGGGTAATCCTTGTTTTGCCATTGCCGCCGCAATTCCTTGTGCTTCCGATAGGGCAGGCAGTGTTGCCGCATATAAAAAATCTACTTGTCCTTCGGCGAGTGCTTCTAATTGAGAAGCATGAAATTGTTCGGATTTCGCTGGCGAAAGTGCTTCCTCTGGCTTATATGCGTCACCTTTTGGTCCAATTTGCCCACCGATAAAAATGGGGGATGCGGCTGACCCATAACTATCTCGTAACTTAGAAATAAAGCGGGCGTTATCTTGGTTAACTTTGTGGCTGCGGAACACGGATTTGCTTATGCGTTCTTGGTTGGCTCGCCATGTGTCAGTCAAACTGAATATTGGAAGATGATAATGCTGTCCTACATCAAGATATTCACGGTGAATTTGCTCAAGAACTAAAGCAAATTCTGCGTTGTATATGAGTGTGGCATGGAAAAGATAAGGGTCAAATTCGACAGCAGGATTTCGCGCCAAACGTTCATACATTGAACCTTCAGAAAGGGAAAATGAAGCGGTCTGTATAAACTGTTCAAACTGCATGATGTTCTCTCCTTATTTCTAAAGTTGTAGCCGCCTAACGGTTTGCGTTCGCGAAGAATGGCGCTGGGGTGGGCGTGGACTCTGCTTGGGAGCAGGAAAAACTTGAAGCCAGAAAAATGCTCGTAAACCGCGCAGAATCCCACACGTCAGCTGCACGCTTTGTTGGGCTGCGTCTTTATGCATAAGGTGTTTCTAGGTTTTGCGTGCATTCACTTGCAGGGTCAAATAATTTTATCTCTTCTTCAGTTGGAACTTGAATTATCTCTGCCCATCGGAAAACATCTTCACGTTTTATTGGCGGATTTTCCATGCCTCTGCGTTGAATGCGCTCAAAAAGAATTTCAGGAGGCGCGGACAGGTAATGCAATTCAACGGCGGCGCCGAGATTACGAGCGCCCTCACGCAATGCGTCACGCTCAGATTTTCCCCATGTTCCCCATTCGATGATGACTACAAGACCGAGTTTGAGTAGTTGTTGACCCAGTTGCCATTGCAACGATTCAATCCTTGCTCGGGCTTCTTCGTCATAAAGATTAATGGAGAGGGCATCCATCCATTCATCTGGAGATAGGCGAACAGCGTGCAGGCTTTCCTCCAGGCACTTTGCTAAAGTTGTCTTTCCTGAGCCAGGTAAACCACAAATGATAATTAATCTGGCAGTGCCGTTTGACTTTTTCATCGTATTCAAAAGACCTAACTCTTATTGGCGAAGCAGCCCAACGGTCTGCGTTACTGGCGCTGGGGTGGGCGTGGATTCTGTTTGGGAGCAGGAAAAACTCGAAGCCAGAAAAATACTTATAAATCGCGCAGACTCCCACACGTCAGGTGCACGCTGTGTTGGGCGGGGCTAGAATACACTTTATTTTGCGGGAGTCAGATTGTGAATAAAACCATCCTTAGAATAATCGTACGACACGATTTTTTTGGGTTTGATACGAATGACAACTGGAGTGTAGTTGTTGGCTAAGTCTGCCGCATATTCCCGAGCATCTTCAGGTGATTTATACCGTTCGAAGATTGCCGCACGCTTTGCGATTACATCTTTATAATCAAGTTCTGCCTTTCCATAAACCAGAACGCCTTTCCAGGGCGGTGCTTGGTTATCAATCAAAACGGTAACCTGCGGATTGTGTTTGATGTTTCTAACCTTGTGAGTCATATCCTGTGTACCAATGAGAATGTCGCCATTATCATATTTGAAATAAACAGCAGCAATATGGATTGTTCCATCTGGATTTAGGCTACTTAAACGAGCAATCGGCGCTTCATTGAGAAATGCTTCAATCTCATCTTGCGTGAAGGGTGGCATCTGCGGATATGGTTTCATTTCGGTCTCCTATTTGAATGAATAGATTTTTGGCTGGTTGGTTACACACTCCGAAAAAACGAATGACGTTACTATAGTTGATTGTGATTACAGCCCAACTATTGCTTCAGCTGTCGTTTTACCATCTAATGAGCTATGGATTGTTACAATCTAAACGCCAAAATTAATATTAGCAATAGGTTGCGATAGGTGAAAATAGGCAAATCAACTTCGTTGTTTTTGGCATGCGCAATGGAGAAAAAGCACCGTCAGGAAAAATTGAAAGGTAGATTCGAGGTTTTTATGAGTGTACACCCTGTAACGCTAAGCCTACCCAAAAATATCTATATTTGTTTACGTAAACGAGCGGGAAATTCACGCAGAACCGTCGAAATGGTACTTCTAGACGTGGTGGATGCGGCATTGTCAGCCTGTAATGTGTGTTTTTAAGTTTGCGATGCGATACCTTCCTCCACGCGATCCAGCCATTCGCCAGCCAAAGCCCTGAACAAGGTCTCTTGTTCGAATGCCAGGCCATGCCCGGCGCGATCCATGACAATAAAGGTCCCGCGCGGGAAATTCTCCAGGATGTCCCAGGCTTCAACATATCCACACATGGCATCCTGCCTACCCGTCAAGATGAGAGTTGGCCTGCTAAATGGCACTGGCAGCCGATCCACATCAAATGAAAATGTAGGCTGAAGGTCTAGCCGGTCAAGAAATTTGTGGTCAGCAATTTCCACAGCAGGGAAAAGACTTATGAGCGTATTATCGAGGTATTTTTTACTGTGAACAACCGCGAAATTCTGAAAACTTTTGGCTATCTCCGGATCAACATCAGCAAAAATCGACTGGTCTTCGACGAGGGTGACCTTTTCAGGCAGAGTGCTTCTATCATCACTAGGGCGCACCGTGGGGGCGTTCAGAAGCAATCCGTCGATTTGTTCAGCCTTGCGATATATCAATCCGCGCGCAAGGTAGCCGCCATAAGACGCGCCTGCGACGGCAAAGCGTTGCCCCGGGATGACTTTTTCGATAAAGCCCAGCAGGATATCCAGCATTTGGTCTTGCGTGGTTAGCCAGTCAGGTGCTGCGGTTTTCCCCATGCCTGGCAGGTCAGGATAGATGCGTTTCCAGCCAGCGTGGTGTGCGAAGAGTGGTTCCATGTTGCTGGCCATGTAGCGATGGTCGAGCCCCCAGCCATGGATCACAACCAATGGCCTGCCTTCACCGATCATTTCATAGTGAACCGTGATGTTATCAAGTTTACATTCCATCACACTTTTGCTCCTGGGGTTTTGGTTGTAATCCAACAGACAAAGGACGGATAAGTTGGCGAAACCTTACTTTCCGGTTATTTGTTAATAGTTTACGAATATTCAAAGGCAAAAGCAATTTTGGGATTTATTTCACAAGGATATTTCTGTGTTCAATTTTCCGGCCCTGTATGTTTCAACATCTGATAAGCGACTTATTGGTTGTGATCCTTTCAGGAAGTCACCTGGATTTTTTGCCACTTTTCACACAGCAGAATCCATAATCTATTAGGATCATGCTCTCTAATGGATAATGTCATTTAATGTTTGCGCCTTCGTGACTTAACAAAACAATTAATCCAATGGCCGCGAAATGCTTTTTAATATATTCATCACAGCTACCATTCGCCCGACCATATAGGTTGCCTGCTATCAGGCGGCCGGACTCTTACCAGACTGGGCTTTCACCAGCAAATAGATGTTGATTTATCAGGACACGCCACGCGGTATTGGGCTGCCAGAAATGGATTTATGGGTGTCCTGCACCGGCCATTTCAACCTGGACTGTTTCAATGCGTCCAGTCCTGCGCGCAAGTGCTTCCTCGGGTTGGCTGGTCGCGGTTGTCAACACAAAAAGCGTGCGCCCGTCAACACCCCCAAGCATGCAAGCCAACGGAGTGTTCACCACCCGGACACGCTGTGTAATCGCACCACCTTCGCGAATACGTATTACATAAGAACTTCCATAGGCAGCAGCCCAAATTGCACCTTCTTGATCGAGACAGATCCCATCCGGGGTATAGTCCATGGTCGATGCCCAGACATGCCGATTTATGAGGGATCCGTCTGATGTTATATCGAAGGCGGTCAGGCACTGGCCGGAAGTTTCGGCAACAATGAGCGTGTGCCCATCAGGGGTTATGACCATTCCATTCGGGAAATCGAGCTGGTCAGCCACAACTCGCGCTGGCCCATCGAGCGTGACCAGGATGATCCGGCCTTGCGCATAAGGCTCACCCGCATAGAGGTCAAATCCCATGGTTCCAATATAGGCCCAGCCCTGCTGACTTACCACCATATCGTTACAGGGAGATGGATCGAGATTGCGCAGTTCCGCAACGACTGACAATCCTGCAGGAACGAGCTGTAGAAGCGTACATTCATTGCTTGAAACAATCCCCAGTCGGTTATTGGACAGCCACCCGAGTCCAGAAGGCAGGCCCGGTAATGTGACCACTGTTTCACTGTGACCTGCCGCGTCAACAGTCATGACTTTGTGATCAAAGATATCGGAGAACCAGAGTTTGGAGTCATGCCAGCGTGGAGATTCTGGAAAAACAAGCCCCTCGAGCAAAATAGTTGTATCAAGGAACTTATTCTGCGCCTTGGGCGTATCTGTTGGCACTGCGGTTGCTGTTGCCATTTGGGTGGGTAAGGCTGTGGCGTTCACGCCACAAGCTGAAAGAGCCAGTGCACCGGCTGTGGTGCCAGTAAGTTTGAAAAAATCTCGTCGAGACAGGTTTTTACTCATAGTTTCCTCTATGCCATGCAACGAACTGTCCAATAAATAGTTTGACTGCCTGGATTACCTGGCTTCCCCGCAATTGTTTTAGATCAATTCTTGCAGGGCGGCCATCGCTGCGAGTTCATCACTCCCCTCGGCAACAATCAAATCCGGTAACTTTTAGGCACCCCGGTCACTAACACGCTCAGGATGCTCCTGGCATTCACCGGGGTAGTTCCACGATCCAGATTTTTGAGCGTGATCCTCGATTTGAATATGCTGATGGCCACCAGCTGAATACAAGAAGGCGGGGCGTGTTTTCCAAAGGACTTCGCAGCATGTCAGGCATGCTAGGTTCAAACAGGCGCTCGATTGCTTTACTACCATCAATCCAACCACTGCCTGGGGCTTGCAGCTGGTTGTGATCAAACTGCGGGCTCTCAGAAACAACCCCAATATCGGTCCGGCGGACAGATTACCGTGGCTGTTTCTTCAATTATATGCTTTTGAAGCACGCAATGCTAGACGTCAACTCGATAACTGCTATTATGTCCAATTATTTTGTTCGACATTTCACGGAAAAAATTAACAGAATTTTTAGTTTAGGACATCAGTCACAAGCTAAGCATTTTAACAAAGTGTCAAGAATGGACAGAATTGGCGAGTTAGTGTAAATTGGCTCGTATGAGCGACGAAAAACAAGCTCGAAAAGCCAGCAGCGTCCGTCACACCCGTGCCATTCAACAAAATCGGAGTAAGCAGCCAATGGCAGCACCATCCGATCAGCAAATCAAAGAGCGCATCCAAGAAATTGTACATCCTGCCACATTGGCGCAGGTAAGCTATTGTGAGCGCACTGACACGAGCCATTCAAAAAGAGGCGGTTTTATGGAGATTTTGCCAGTCATGCGCCAACGTCGGGTGGAACGCGAGCGTCCCTTGTCGCCAGAAATAATCTGGGCTCGTGCCCCGGTATCCAGCAAGGATAGAAAGATGGCTTTATCCCGGAGACCGGTGACTTCATCTGACTTGCAGGTTTTGATCAGGGCTAAAATATCTTCCATCGGAATTGGTTCGATGGGATCCTGGCCAACCTTTGGTGCTCTGACTTTTTTGATGGGGTTTTTCCATTCGGGATCCAATACCTCTTCACTTTCCAGCCAGCGGAAAAAAACGCGCAGAGTTCTGAACGAAGCATGAATACCCCCAGGGTTATGCAGGCCTTCCAGCGACAGCAAATAGCGCCGCAGGAAGTCGGCGCTGAATGGGTGATTGCCTGGCCATCACAATAGGCCAGAAACTCTCTTAAATAGTTTCTATAAAACAGGATTGTGTGCCTGGCCAGGTTCGCAGCTTTGCGATCTGTAATGAAAGATTCAGCCGCAATGGAGAGGTATCCGCCCTGGGCAAATTCAAGAGTCGTCTGGTTATGATAATCGGTCTTAAATATAAAGTGATGCTCCCTGTAGCCATATAGTTAATATATGAAGGGAACATCACTGTCGAATTTAAGAGCCACCAAAGGGAGTCGGACCCTTGACCTGACGATTACGAATCGTCTGCTCTACCAACTGAGCTATGGTGGCTTATTTACCAGCGGGCGGATTATACAGGATTAAGGGGTTTTTCGCAATATTTCATAAGAGGCGTAAAATAGATAGCATGATCCGTGT
>JAPLGT010000037.1:0-11007 GCA_026390035.1 Chloroflexota bacterium | reverse complement strand
GCAACATTGCCATATTCGGCTTGCAGTTCTTCCAGCTCACCAAATTTAAGAACGCGCATCACGCAGGCATCCACACACACTGGATTCTGACCCTGGGCTTGCAGGTCCTGACAGAAGTCACACTTCGTCATATAACCCTTCTCCTCGTTGAATTGAGGAGCGCCGTATGGACAGGCCCATTCACAATACCGGCAGCCAATACAGCGGTCTTTATCGATCAACACAACGCCATCATCTCTTTTAGTGATCGCAGACACCGGACAGACTTCAACACAAATCGGACTAGCACAGTGCATGCAAGCTGCAGAGAGTGAATACACAAATACATTATTGGGGATCATGACGCCCGGGTTTTGAGGGTCGTTCGCCCAGTTTCCACCGCCGTACTGGTAAACTTTACGGAAGTTAGTTCCAACCGGCAGATCACTGCGATCTTTGCAGGCGATGGCACAGGCCTTGCAGCCGGTGCAACCACTTGCGTCAAAGTAAAAACCAAGTTGTTTTGCCATTTTTATGCCTCCTTGAAGGTGATCCGTTGAGGCCACTGAGAATCAGATTGCAGGGGCTTGCCGTATTTTTCTACCTGAACGATACAGGAGTTATACGCTTGCACTCCCTGACCTGTCGGGTTGCCGCCATTCAATGAATTGCTACAGCCTGCGAGATCAAAACCGGTGAGTTCGTCAATTTGAGCCCAGGCACCTTCGCCAAGCGTGGTCACACCTGGCATGATTCTGTCGGTCACCAGGGCTGGACGAATTACCGTACCATGCTTACTCGTAACCTTGACTGCGTCACCATTTTTGATGCCACGGGCGGCCGCATCCAACGTATTCATCATAAATTCTTGCGGGAATGCTTCACGCAGCCAAAGTACATTGTCCAGTGTGGAATGCGATCTGCGTGCATAGTGGATGGTAAACAGCTGGAGTGGGAACTCGCCCTTAACGTTCTGCTCCCAATCAGCAAATGTATCTTCCACGCCCTCGAGAGGAGGCGCGTACTTCGGTGTGGCAGAAATCTTTGTCCATCCATAGGAGCTGATTATGTCCGCAAGCGTCTGGCAGTAAATTTCAAGCTTTCCACTCGCGGTCTTCAACGGGTTTTTCTCCGGGTCAGCGCGGAAGGCTGCTTTGGCGATATATCCGAGTTTGTCTCCAGGTTCACGGGCGACTTGGTAGACACCCTTTTCTTTGAACTCCTGATACGAAATCCGGCCCGTTTGGGGTTCGCCTTTTACACCCAGCGCAGCGATATCGTCAGCGGTAATGGTGACAAGTTTTTCATAGTCTGAAGCATCCGGTTTGATGACCGTTGCTCCGGCAATCTGGTTGAAGACCTGTTGTTTTGGCGAGAGCGGGTAAATCTCCTCTGTTTTCAAGCCTAGCCTCTTGCTTATTTCGGAGTCAATCCAATCGTCATCTCTGGCTTCGAAAAGGGGCTCCATGATCTTGCTGTACACGATCAAAGCTTCAGGGTTTCCGCTGATGGTGTTACCTTGACGTTCCCATTGAGTCGTCACCGGCAGAACAACATCCGAATACCTGGCATTGGTCGTTAAGAAATTGGAGGATGTTACAACAAATTCCACCTTGCGGTGGGCTTCAATACCGCGATTAAGGTTCGTGGCCTGGTTTAATGCCGCTCCAAGCCCGAGGTGGGAGATCAATTTAATATCACAATCTAATTTTCCACGAACTGAGGCCGTATATTTGCCGGTCACAACCGCATCCCAGACTTCATCCCAGACAATGCCGTACCATTCTGTGTTGGCTGGATCGGGTCCGAAATAAGTAGGCTGAGCAAATAGTGGGTTAGGTATGCCCTTCACGCCTGTGCCGCCTGACCGCACAAGGTTTGGCCCGCCATAACTGCGGGTGCTGTGCTGGCTGTCGCCCACCATCGCGCCTGGCAATCCAACATTACCGGTCATCCATCCAACCGTAAGGAATGCCTGACAGAACTGCTCACCCATGTTGGATCGGGATGGGGCAGATGAACTGAAGATGCTCATTGGTTTCGTGGTAGCAATTTCCTGAGCAAATGTCCGAATCAAATTGGGCGCTGTCCCACATATCCGGGAAGCCCACTCGGGTGTCTTGGCAACTCCATCAAAAGTGCCAAGAATATAGTCTTTGAAGTTTTCTTTCGGATCTACACCTTCTGGCATATGGTCGGCATCGAAACCAACAGTATATTTGTCCAGGAAATCCTGGTCTTGCAGGTTGTTGGTGATCATGTAATGAGCCATGCCCAGGAGTAAGGCAGTATCTGTGGCAGGACGCACCGGGATCCATTGATCACCAAGAGCGACAGCCGAATCGTTGTATAAGGGATCAACAAAGATGATCTTGGCGCCGGCCTTTTTAGCCTGGCGGTAATTGTAGGTTGGGCTGCCACCGCTTGACATGGCAGGATTGCCACCCCACATGACAATTAGTTTTGCATTACGGAGATCGAGACGGTCATTATTGCAATTGCCCCATCCCCCGGAATCGCCCTGCATTTTCATGTTGACCTGCGGCCAACTGCCAGAAGAGGTTGTGCCCCAAATGGTCATGTGCCCGCCGTAAGCAGCCAGGAATCTGCTTTGATTCTTGGAGAGAATTGCCTTGTTGCCATAGGTTTCTTTGACACGCTTGAATTCACCCGCAACAATATCAAGAGCTTCATCCCAAGAAATGCGGACCCACTCATCCTTGCCGCGCAGTTCCTTCTTGCCGCCGCCGGGTTCCCAATTCTTACGCTTCATCGGGTACTTCAGGCGATCGGCGCCAAAGGCTTGCTTTCGCTGAGAACGGCCACGAGCGCAACCTCGTTGTTGCGGGAAGTCGGCGCTGTCTTCGTGGGTGTCATCAGTCTTTACACGTGTAACGACACCATCAACCACATGGGCTTTGATCAAACAACGCCCACCGCAATTATGCCAGCAGGCTGCCGAGACCCATTTACCTTCACTGGCTGCTTTGTCGGCAGCAGCTTCAACCACTTTTAAACCAGTGTTCACTCCGCCCGCCAACACGGCAGTACCACCGAGCGTCGCACTCCATTTCATGAAGCTGCGTCGGGTCAATACCGTATCGGTCAGAGCTTTGGTGAGGAAATCTTTTTCAGTCATTGCTTTTCCTCCGGAAATTGCATCGGAAATATCATTGTGCTCAGGTTGAGCAGAGCCGGTTGGCTCAGACAGAGTGGAAAGTAAAAAAATATTTTTGAAATAAGCTTGCTCCTGATAGGGGCTAAGCGGCTGAGAAAACCGCAATAGTTATTTTTATCACTATCAGGATACCGGATAAGTAGCCTAGGGGCATCGCCATTGTGGACAATACGGCCTCATCCTTAAGAGTGATTTCCTTTACTGAACTTCCCCCGAAAAAATGGTTCTCCCTCACTTTTAGTACTTACCAAAATATGGCACATTTTTTTCACACTGAAAGCTTATCTTTATTTTCCTTCGAGTCTTCTTTTTCATGATCCCCCTTGAATGCATTTTGAAAATCATGCACGCCCTTGCCCAACTCGCCTGCAATCTTGCCAATGCGTCCTACGCCGAAGAGCAGGATGATGATTACGAGCACAATGATTAGCTCCGTGGTGCCAAATCCAAACATGTTTTATTCTCCTTATCCTGCTCGATCCTGTGAAAGGTCAATCGAAGCAAACCGTTCTGTAGCGTCAAACAGACTCACCTGACTGGCTCCTCAACCAATTTGATATCCAGAACCTCCGCAAGCACGGATAAAGCACCGCGGGTCAGCAGAGCAACTCCTTGATAAATATCCGTCTTGGCATTCTCTTCGACCCGTGCACACCACGCGAACGCCCAGGCACCCAGGTGTATAGCAAGAAATTCGCGCTGTCCTTCCAATAATTCATCCCAGCGTGCCATATCCTGGTCACACAGCGCCTGGATACCCAGAGCTGCCAGGTGAGACATGAAAGCCAGCTCCAGACCAATATGGTCATCCGGTTCTTGATGGATTTTTTCAGCTTCCAACCCAAATCGTTGGTAAACAGAACGCACATCCAACATACGCTGTTGAAAAATCAGGTAATCATCACCAAAATAGACCGATTCCCAGGGCGGGGCAGCCACTTTTTCAAAACCGATGAATAGTCGAGTATAGTCTGCTTGCATATTCAAAAATTCTTCATCGGAAAGACCAGTCCCTGCCCATTTCTGCAAGAGCTGGAGACCGGATTGAATCTCCGCGTTATCATTGCCAAATGGCGATTCAAGGAAGATTTCTTCATCAATTAAGGACTTTAGCCAACTTCTCTCCTGGTTTTCCGGGTAGTGATAAATTATCCGTCCTAACAGACCCAGAAGTAGCATCTCGCCAGTCAGAATTTCCTGCCACTCAAAAGGATTATCGTTCGCCATGTTTTTTCTCCTTGCCAGTCTAAAATTCAGCGTAGTTCAATATAGAACGGGATGTTACAGGAAATTTCCTAAATAGGGAAAAATATAACTACCTATTGACCATCCAGATCACAAAATTGATAAACATTTTCATCATTCACCAAGTCAACAAGTAAAATCGACTTGATAGACATATGGTGGGGAGTTTTAAAGCTCCCCACCTATTTTTAGGTTCAGTATTTTCGAGGAAGTATATGTTTTAGATGCCAACCCGAACGTGGGCGAGATAGAACATGGCTCGTCCCATCACCTCTGCAATAAACACGATGAAGAAAGCTGTATACGCAAGGTTGCCAAGCATCATTTCGTGACCAGCGACCATGGCATTCTGATAGAGGAACATTGCGAAAATCCCTGCACCGATGAAAGCCAGGACAAGCCGCAGTGCCATCATCCAGCCCGAAACTCCGGCCATCAACTGAACACTTGCCAATCCTTCTACACTTCCGCTGGCTACCGTAGCCAGATATACAGGGAATACAACCAGTTCCACTCCCAGCAGAACGATCGATGCCACAGCAATCCAACGTAGGGCTTCGCGCAGAAGGGTAGTTTGTTTCTCCATACCAGCAGTCTGCTTACGCTGCAAATAAGCATAGTTTGTAACAAATGCTACACCCATAGCCAGCGCACCCAATAGTAAGGTGGTCGCGAAGAAAGAAACTGGCGTTGCCCATGAATTCCAGGCGGGTTGCGAAGGCAGCATATAGACACTTGCCATGCTGTAAACCAGCATCAGGCCAACCAGGGCAGCCAGCCAGGCCACTATGTTACGCGCAGCAAACGAACCGATTTTACGCCACTGCATAAAGGCAAAAGCAGTCGCCAGGAGCGCGAAAATCACGCCAAAAAGGATCTCGCGGCTCAGCCATGAAGTTCCCAAATTAGTGATTGCGCGGTAAGCATTGACCGGGTTTCCCAGGTGGAACAAGGAAGCCAAGAACCCAAATCCGATAACAGGCACCAATGCCACCAGTGATCGATCACTCAAACGATCCGCATCTTCCATTCCAAACTGGCGATTAGCAACGAAGTGCATCACACCAAGCACCCACATCGAGCCAACCGACATCTGTACCAGGATTGTAAAGGTGATTAAAGCCCAATCATTTATATTCATTTCACACCTCCTCCGGGAGATTCAGGATTTTTCCAGTCCCTTTGCCGCTGTGTTGAGCATGCTTGTGGGGCGTTATTACGAATGATGGTTTGGTAATCTCGCCAGAAGGAAGCGGTTCGACTGCATCCAAGCTGCCGTTGAGAGCTTGAAGTTGATCTAATTCTCCGAATCCGATGGCGCGCATCGTGCAAGCATCCACACAAGCCGGGTTTAGACCTTGCTTGAGCAGATCTTCGCAGAAATTGCATTTGCTCATCACGCCCTGGTCTTCGATGAAATGCATGGCACCGTATGGACAGGCCCATTCGCAGTAATGACAACCAATGCATTTTTCCTTGTCAATAAGTACCACACCGTCATCGCGTTTGGTAATGGCAGCCGCCGGGCATACCTTGACGCAGATCGGATCCTGGCAGTGCATACATGAGAATGAAACCGAGTAAGTAAAAAGATTGCTCGGCACCATTGTATTGTCCTGCAAAACCCAGTTTCCACTGCCATACTGAAGCACCCTTCGCCAGCGCATATCAGCCGGCAGGTTATTCTTATCCTGGCAGGCAATCTGACAGCCCTTGCAATTGGTACATGCTCTTGAGTCGAAGGAAAATCCAAGCTGTTTAGCCATTTGTGCCTCCTTCAGGGAAGACTATTCGTTGCGGCCAGGTATAATCCGGGTTCAACGAATCCCCATTCCACTTTTCTACCTGTGCGATATTCGTATTCCAAGTTTGGACACCCTGACCGCTGGGGGTGTTTCCCGCCAGCATATTTGAGCAGCCAGCCATATCGATGCCAGTACTCTCATCCAGGTTCACCCAAGCGCCTTCGCCTAGGTCAATAACGCCTGGCAGTATTCTCTCGGTCACATATGCAGGGCGAAGAACTTTTCCATGCATATTGGTAATCAACACGGTGTCTCCGTTTTGAATGCCACGTTCTTCAGCATCCATGGTATTGATCCACATTTCCTGTGGGAAAGCCCGCCGGAGCTGTTGGATATTGTCGAACACAGAGTGACTTCGCCGCATATAGTGGGTTGTCAGCAGCTGTAACGGATATTCTCCTTTTACCTTATTCTTCCAGTCAGAGTAAGTGGCCTCTACGCCATCTTTTACCGGTTTATATTTTGCGATCGGTGATATTTCAGTATATCCGTAGGCTTTAATTTTATCTGCCAGCACTTTGCAATAGATTTCGAACTTACCACTTTCAGTTTTGACCGGATTGGCAACTGGGTCAGCGATGTAAGATTCGAAATCAATGTAAGTGAAAGCATCGCCTGGGGAGCGAGGCACCTGGTAAACACCATTTTCCATGACTTCTTTCAGAGGTACTCGGCCTTCCTGCGGTTTACCTTTAACACCCCACTCAGCAATATCTGCATCTGTGATTGTCAACAGCAATTCGTAATCCGAATTATCGTCTTTTCGCACTTTGGTGCCGGCATACTGGTTGAAAGCCATCTGCTTACGGGACAATGGGGAAACCACAAGAGGGTCAACACCCAACCGCTTGGCTAACTCAGCTTCGATCCAAGTATCATCGCGCGCCTCAAAAATAGGAGGGGTTATCTGCTGATAGAAGATAGCGCCTTCGCCGCGGGCAATCTGAATAACTCCGCCGCCATCCTGTTCCCATGGGGTGGCTACCGGCAAAACGATATCTGCGAATTTGGATTTGGTGGAGAGCACGATATCCGTTGAAACGACAAACTCAAGCTTTTCACGATATGCGCGCACACCGTCCGAAGTATTGGGGTTCTGGTTAAGGTCGTTGCCACCGCTACCACCGGCAACACTCCAGACCATGCGGATATCGCACGGTGTTTTTCCTTGCACAGTATTGGTAAACTCACCATTCAACACTGCAGCCCACTCTTCAGTCATATTTATACTGAAGGCATCAGTGCGGAAAGGATCATTAACTCCACCACTGAAAGCAGGAATTGGATTGGGAGGCGTTTTAACACCAGAGCCACCCGGGGTAACCAATGAAGGTCCACCATAGGTGACGCGCTGATGGCGCACAGTTTCAACCCGGCTCCCCGGCTTGCCTACGTTACCGGTCATCCATCCGACAGTCAGAAAAGCCTGACAATACTGCTCGCCCATGTATGTTCGTGCAGGAGCGCTGGTGCTGGAAAAGACTGTCGGCTTGGTTGTAGCTACTTCAATGGCAAACTGGCGGATAACATCAGGATGGGTGCCGCAGATCTCGGCTGCCCATTCAGGAGTCTTTGGCTGGCCGTCATAGGTGCCAAGCACATAATCCTTGAAGTTGTCCTTCGGATCAGCACCTGCTGGCATGTGGTCTTGATCAAAACCAACCGTGTAAGCATCCAGGAAGGCCTGGTCTTGCAGGTTGTTCGTGATCATGGTATACGCCATACCAAGCAGCAGAGCAATATCCGTTGACGGTCGCACTGGGATCCACTGATCGGCCAACACTTGCACCGATTCGTTATGCATGGGGGTCACGATGATGAACTTGGTACCGTTACGCTTGGCGTTTAGGTAATTGTATGTGGGGTTTCCTGCACTGCTCCAGGCGGGATTGCCGCCAAATATAACCACCAGTTTGGTATTGCGATAATCCATACGATCGTTGGAACCAAGCAAATCCATACCAACAGTTCCGGTCATATTTTTGATTGATTCAGGCCAGGCTCCATAAGAACTCTGTCCCCATGTAGCTACTCCACCCCCAAGTGCATTGATGATCGGGCTAGAACCTAGGATGGCCTTATTTCCATGTTCGCTAATAATTCGCTTTACTTCACTAGCAACGGTATCGAGCGCCTCGTCCCATGAGATTCGCACCCACTCGTCTCGGCCGCGCAACTCTTTTTTCCCACCACCGGGCTCCCAATTCTTGCGTTTCATCGGGTATTTCAAGCGATCGGGACCATAGACCTGGCGTCGTTGATTGCGACCACGAACGCAGCCACGAGCCTGGGGGTAATCCGGGCTGTCAGGATGAGTATCATCAGTCTTTTGCTTCAGAACCACGCCATCTTGTACATAAGCTTTATTGACACAGCGTCCGCCGCAATTATGCCAGCAGGCTGCAGAAACCCATTTGCCTTCGGCCCCCATCTGGGCCGCTGATTCTGTAAGTTTCAAACCAGTTTTCACGCCACCCACCATTACGGTCAGACCGCCGAGTGCTGCACTCCACTTAAGGAAGCTGCGCCGGGTCAGAACAGTATTGTTCAGGGTTTTCGTGAGGAAATTATTTTCGCTCATATATTTTCCTCCAGGGGAAAATCGAAATTTCGAATACGCTCTTAGTGAGCAGAGCCTTGTGGCTCGGACCTTGCCGGTAATCTGAAAATAATCTTTCCAATAACCACACTCCTGATTGTGAAGTAGAGACCAAAAAAGCCGCGATCGCACTATTTATCACAATTAGGATAATCTATTTGAAGGATAAGTTCATCCCACCGCAGAGCACTCTAGCCTCACCCGAAAGGATGAGAAAACAATTTTTACCGAGCTCTTTTACATTAATTTCCAAATTCATATGCCCGCTTACCAACAGCGAGGCCCAGGTACTACCGTCGAAATAACAGAGCATTTCGCCATCTGTTATCATTTCAGAACTCCGGGCCGCTTGATTCCACCGGGAAAGTGATGGCAAGATGCTTTCAGTACTCACCACACGAAAACCTTTGCAACTGATGCTTTGTCAGCCGCATATATGTGGGCCATTTTTTCACAGAGCCCACTCTACTAGAAATTTAACCGGGCTTGGCATAGAAGTTGAAAATAGTGATGTCTCAAATGGGGTATTGATAAACTAGTTCGCCGGAGTTGAAACCGTCGGGGATACATTTTGACAAACAGTCAAAAACAATGTAATGATCAAGAAAATAAATAGCTGCTAGTTAAATTTTAAAACATTCTATGAGTTGATTAGCTACTTATTCATCACGCGATGACACCAGACCATGTCGCAAAGCATAAGTAGCCGCCTGGGTACGATTCTCAAACTAAAGTTTCTCGGGGATGTTCTTGATATGGCTTTTCACAGTACTACCGAGATGAAGAGCTTCAAGGCAATCTCATGATTGCTGGCGCCACTGGATACCAGGCGCATAACAAATAACTCTCTTTAGGTCAGGGCCTGTTCGCCTTTGTTCCCATCTGCCATCCGGTTTGCAACAGCTTTTAATAATCTGCCGGTCACGCCCCTAGTCATCGCTGGTTCACCTTTGGAAACACCTTCTTGTAGATCAAATAATTCGTCAGCACTCAGGCTTTTCAAAAGACAGCCGGAAATATCCTACTGCACCGCTTCATACAGGTGGCCATCTTTTTCTGATGAAATCAACATAACAATGGCTGTCTCGGGAAACCTTTGTCAGATTTCTTTGACAGCCTGAAGACCATCCATCTTGGGCATATAAATATCCATTAAAATCACAGCCCCTTCACCCGCTAAGGCCTCCCCCACCACTTTCACCAAATCTTAGCGTGTCTTCATCAAACCAATCAACCTCTGGCGAAAAAGTTTATGATTATCTGCAATCAGTACTTTTGAAATTATGGTGCACCTGCCATTTTTCAGAGTTCAACCCGGATATGTGTGGCATAAAACAGAACCTGCCAAATATCTAACCGACAAGGATCAATAAGCAGGCTAGGTAAACAGATACCAAAAAAAATCTGTGGTTTGAGTTTCAGCCAGTACATTCTATAAATAGCATATCCCAGGAAGAGAGCTGCGCCCACCAGTAAAACCTGGAGGATCACCAATAAAGAAAAATAAAGATCCATGAGCAGCATCAGGCTGGTGCGGGCAAGCAAACCACCCTGGCTCCGAAGATACATTCGAATATAAATAATAGCGACACTCATGAAAGCCAGTGCCACAATCAAAATAGTCAAGCCCCCCAAAGAATATTAGATCAGGTCCACCCGCAAGCCAACGTCGCCTATTTTCTGGATCTCTACAAATTTCAAATCCAGTACCATCAGACATGCCTGGGTTTTTGCCCCAAGCAGCAGCGTAGTTGGATAAAACGCGACGATGACCGAAGTCGAATTCCATGCCACCTGGCAGGAGATAGATCTGCGACATGGAGTAAACCATAACGCCACCTATAAACATTGCCAGGAAACCAAGCAAAGCGATCAATATTCTGCGTTTTGCTTCAAAATAGGTCAAATACAACGAACCCGACAACATCCAAAAAAACAGATTTGAAAAAACAATTTCACGGCTGAGCCAGGACGACTTAAAATTCAGGATCGACAGGTAAGATAGAAATGGCCTGTTCAAATGACCAAGCTTTTGTTTAATTATTCGCCTCATCCTAGTGGTTGGACTTTTGACAAAGCCAATAAACCATCAACAGCCGTTAATGGTGGTACAGCACCTTGACAACTTAAAACGAGCCGTTCAGGTCTCTATTTTGCCCTTGTAAACCACCGGATGGTGAGGCCTTTCAGGCAAAACCCTT
>JAPLGT010000146.1:0-24877 GCA_026390035.1 Chloroflexota bacterium | reverse complement strand
TTGGTAAATGCCCGTCAACGTATGCCATCCAGTGGTGTTGCTTTCACCAGCGACATGATTGTCACCGCGGACCACACGCTGGAACGAGATGATGATATCAGCGTTATCCTGAGTGATGGAACCCAGGTGAAAGCAACCATCGCGGGACGTGACCCAGGATCAGATCTCGCGGTTCTGAGGCTGGAGAATGCATCAGCCTTTCCAGCAGAAAAAGCGACCCAGGCCAGAGTAGGCCAAATCGTCCTGGCACTCGGTCGGCCTTCTGCAGAAGGGATTGAAGCCAGTCTGGGGACTTTGAGCGCCATCAGCGGCCCAGTCCGTACCCAGGGTGGTGTCCTGGATCGTTACTACCGTACAGATACAACACCGTATCCGGGTTTCTCAGGTGGACCTCTCATCGATGCAGAAGGTCACATCCTTGGGATCAACACATCTGGATTCGGTCGCGGCATGTCAATCACGATCCCGGCAGAAATTGTCTGGAAAGTGGCAGGTGAACTTGCCAGAAATGGTTCAATTAAACGAGGCTATCTGGGTATTCGATCGCAACCCGTGGAGCTTACCCCCAGTGCTCAAACTGCACTGAAGCGCGAACAACACACCGGTCTGCTGATTGTGGGTCTGGAAGACCAAAGCCCGGCCGAAAAAGGTGGGTTGCTCGTGGGAGATACATTGGTTGGGATCAATGGCCATCAAATTTCTGATCACGATGCCTTATTTGCGAATCTTTCTGGTGATGTTGTCGGCAAGCCGGCTCCTGTGGAAGTACTGCGCGGAGGGTTGCCCCAAAGTTTTAGTGTTGTCATTGAAGAACGCCAGGTTGAACCGCAAGAACATGAAGACAATCACCATGGGCATGGACATGGACATAGACACGGACATCGCTAGAGCGGAGATGTAATTTGATCAAGGTAAGCGTGGTGGCTGATAATATGGCGATGCGAGTTGGTTTACGCGAGGTTTTTAATAACCTGCCGGACCTATCAGTCGTTTCCGCAGATTCGCGCAGTGATGATTTATCCGCGCCTATGGATGTGCTGGTGATGGTAACGCCGGCAAACATCAGGAACATCGAGAACAAGCAGGCGATTTTATACCTGACAGATGATCCTGCGGATATCCAGGAACTGATCAGCCTTGATTTTTCAGTCTGGGGCGCACTCCCGGTCAATGCCAGCGAAAACGAATTGAACTGTGCCATCCATGCATTGGCAGATGGGTTATGGATTGGCGACCCGGGGCTGGTTAGAAAATTGTTCCAGCAAAAGCTGGAACAAGAATTCGATGATATCGACCTGCTATCACAGGCTCTGACACCACGCGAGACAGAAGTTCTGCAACTTGCAGCCCAGGGTCTTGCGAATAAGCAGATTGCGGTGCGCCTTGGGATCAGTGAACACACCATTAAATTTCACCTTTCTTCGCTTTACACAAAGCTGGGCGTTTCCAGCCGCACAGAGGCAGTTCGCGCCGGAGTCAGACGCGGATTGGTGGTGCTCTAACGATACCGACGATAGAACAAACAAAAAGAGCGTAGAGATTAACCTCTACGCTCTTTTTGTTTAATAAACCAATGGATCACCTGGACGAGCGTAAATCCATATACTTGATAAAAATCGGGACAACAATAAAAATAAATATCAGGATCCCCAAAAACAGAATCCCATCACTATGACCGGCTTGCGCTTCGAGTGCCATAGCGGTTGCCCTGGCTTTCGGTACTGGCGTGGCTGCCGGTTGCGATAAAAATGCAGGCGAACTGGAAGAAATGCTCAAAAAAGTGAGCAAAACGATAGTAATAAAAACACCGAAAGAGCGGATTTTTGTCGTCATAGGCAATTCATCAAAAAGGGTGATAATTTTTCACCCTAGTATATCATGAGCTAAATCGGGTAATTCTTATCAAATATTAACTTGTCATGTATAATCCGAAATCGGTGAGGTTATTATATTTTCGGTATGATCTTTACTTTTTCAATGTAGTTTGTAGTGTTCTTGCGGACAGTACAATATCAAGTTAACCTGGCTTATGGAAAGAGGTGCTGCTTGCGTACATCCATCCGAATTCTTATTCTTACTATTGCGATCATGCTGTTAGGAATTGGTACAGTCAGCGCTCGCAATTTCCATCCTTCCACCGACGATGTTACCATCGGGGCCCAGCTGTATGACAACTGGTATGCGCTTTTGCAGGTCGAACCTCCCTCCGGCAATATGCCGATCTGGGAACGCCAGACCACAAATACGCGGTCGGGCCCAGATACATGGCGTTGTTCTGAGTGTCATGGTTGGGATTACAAAGGATCTGAGGGCATTTACGGTTCGGGTTCACACGCCACCGGCTTTCCGAATGTGATGAAACTCGCTGCGGGGATGACTGAGGCAGAGATCGTTGATCACCTGAAAGGGTCCAAGGATGTTTCCCACGACTTTTCGAAATATCTGAAAGACGCCGACCTTGAAAAACTGGCCAAATTCCTAAAGGAAGGCGTACAGGATAGCAGCGGCTCTATTGACGCAATCACGCTAAAAGTTAGCGGCGGAAATCCGGAGAACGGCAAAAAATTATATGAATTAAATTGTTCAAAATGCCACGGAACAGACGGGAAATTAATAGTTTTTCGTGCCGAAGGTTTGAACGAATACCTCGGTTCTATCGCCAATCGCGACCCATATCGCTTTATGCACCGCACACGCTTCGGCGTTTCAGCAGCAAAAGATATGCCGGTTGGCAAAGAATTAGGCTGGAAAGCCACAGATAGCGTGGATGTCCTGGCATATGCACAGAGCCTGCCGACCGGAATTGAAAATGAAACCGTAAGCAATGCTGGCGCTGGCTCAAAAACTTCGCCTAAATTAGGCGGGCCTCAGGGTGGCGTACTGGGTGGCATTTTCACCGGAATTTCGGCAGTCCTGGGCATGCTAGGCATCAGTACCTTCTTCATGCTTGGTTTGATTATTCTGGGGGCTTTGATCGTCTGGGCTCTACGAAAACGTAATTGATCTTTGAGCTATTCAGCCTGGCAGATCGAGATCTGTCAGGCTTGTTCCACCGAATTGAGACCCGCCGTGAAGCAAAAATTTATGCCAAAAATATGCTTTATACGGCTAAAATGCATCAGGAGAGACTATGTCGAAGTTGTTGGATTTTCTTAAAAACCCAGGAGTGCAAATAGGAATGCTCGCAGCCTTCCTGGTGCTGATCAGTGCTGGAGCCTGGGGAATTTACCAAACCCAGATACCCCCCACCCAACCAATCCAATTCCCTCACAGCACCCATGTGAATTTGCAAATCCCCTGCCTATATTGTCACCCTGGCGCATGGCGGCAAGCTTCAGCTGGTTTACCCACCGAGCAAAAATGTTGGGCATGCCACGGCCAATTGAAAAAATATTTTCAGCCAGAAGTGCCAGTTGGGAATTGGCCGGTTGAATTACAGAAGCTCAATAAGTATGTACAAGAAAACAAGCCCATCGACTGGGTTCCTGTTTACCAGGTGCCGGATTTTGTGCATTTCAATCATCGCCCACATATCGCGGCCGGTTTGAACTGCGAAAATTGTCATGGTGACATGAGCAAAAAGACTGTTGCCACACTCGAGCAAACTGTAAATATGGGTTGGTGCATCACCTGTCACAAAGCCAAAACCGAGAATGACGTGGTCAAACGCACTAAATTGCTTGATTGCAGTACTTGCCATTATTAGACTTCACGGGATATCTTTCTCAACCATGGCCCCCCGGCTCGGATAGAGTTCCGTAATAAAAGGATCAATGATCAATGACTGAAAAAATTTCCCGGCGCGATTTTCTAAAAATAGCTGGCGCAGGCACTGCAATAACCACGATGCTGACCGGATGCGGACCAGCTTCCCGTTATACAACCCGCGAACCGTACACAAAAATGCCCGAATATAACTATAACGGGCAGAGTACTTACTACGCCACAACCTGCCGCGAATGTGCTGCCGGGTGCGGGCTGGTGATCCGTACCATGCAAGGGCGCGCCCTCAAAGCAGAAGGTAATAAGTACAACCCGGTAAACTTGGGTAAAACCTGTGCACGCGGGCAATCTACATTACATGGATTGTATAATCCGGATCGCATTCAAAACCCTGGCAAGCATACTCGTGGCGATAAGACTTTTACTGATCTGGATTGGGAGACTGCAACTGGTATAGTAGCCAATGCACTTAAAACCAACCCTGATGAAATTGCCTTCCTGGTGGGGATGGCGCCGGATCACCTGTTCGACCTGGTCACGGATCTATGCAAATCACTTGGTGCAGCCGCGCCAGTTCGTTATGGCGCTCTCGGCCTTTTTGAAACCCGCGCCACACTTGGCGAAGCCGCCCGCGCAGTATTTGGCAAACCCGACCTGCTCTTCTTTGATTTCGCCGGGGCAGATGTAACCTTCTCCTTTGGCGCAAATTTTCTTGAAACCTGGCTTAGCCCGGTTGCATATACTCGCGGTTTCGCAAAAATGCGACAGGGGACCAACCGGCGCGGTTATCTTGTTCACTTTGAAGCACGCATGTCTCAAACCGGCACGAAAGCTGATGAGTGGATCCCGATTACGCCAGGGAGTGAAGGGCTCGTTGCGGCTGCGCTTGGTAAACTGATCGCGGAAAACAAAACAGGGATTGTTCCTGCTGCCTTTGAAGGTGTGGATGTTGCCAAAGTCGCAGAAGTTTCCGGAATATCCACTGAAACATTAGAACGTCTCGCTAAAATATTTGGCGGCGCGGAAAGCCCACTGGCCGTTCCACCCGGTGCCGGATTGGGACAAAACAACGGTCTGGAGACTGCCAGAGCTGTGCTTACGCTGAACGCGCTTGTCGGCAATCTGGGAAAACCCGGGGGAGTCTTTTTTACCCCAGCCTCTCCGATGGGTGACGAATACCAACGTGGGGCAAACACCAAAGAGATGATGGAACTGGTTGACCGGATGAAATCCGGTAAAATCAAGACCCTTTTCATCCATGGAGTCAATCCCGTCTTCGAATTGCCGCGTTCGTTGGAGTTTGAAGTTGCGCTGAGCAAAGTGCCAAACGTCATCTCTTTCGCATCCCATCCTGACGAAACAGCGCTTTTATCAGATTATGTTTTCCCAGACCATACCGGCCTGGAATCTTTCGGTTACCAACGCATCCCAACTGGCTCGGGACAATCGATGTTATCAGGCTCGCAGCCGGTTGTAGCTCCGTTTTACAACACCCGCGCAACTGCTGACGTAATTCTGGCAGCCGGCGCTCAAACAGGTGGCAAAGCTGCCCTGGCATTCAAGGATGAAGTTGAATATATTCAAAACAAGCTGACCGGATTGGTGGATGCACCCGATGGATACTATTCTGGGGCTGATATGCCATCGTTTTGGGCACAATTTCAACAGTACGGTGGCTGGTGGCAAAACGCTTACAGCCTGGGTACGCCCAATGCCGCTGGTGCGCTTGACCAGGCCTTGAAAGTTACTCCCGCGCAGTTTGAAGGTGACGGCGAGTATATCCTTTACCCGTTTGTTTCCCCAATTCTGGGTGAAGCCGGTGCAAACAAACCCTGGCTGCAGGAAACTCCGGACCCAACAACCACGGTAATGTGGAATTCCTGGCTAGAGATCAATCCAAAGACCGCCGAAGATCTGGGTATTAAAGATGACGATGTCGTCAAGGTGGTTTCAGATTTCGGCGAATTGGAAGTTTCCGTATTAATCTATCGAGCCATTCGACCCGATGTGGTGGCAATTCCTTTCGGCCAGGGTCACAGTGCCTATGGACGGTATGCCGAAAAACGCGGTGTGAATCCTGCTGATTTATTCGGTAAAAATCTTAATGGTGCCGGAGATTTGGCCTACTCCGGGGTAAAAGTCAAAATTGTAAAGACTGGTAAAAAACGTCCTCTTTCTCGCCTTGAAGGGTACACCAAGTTCGAGCAGTCAGAGAAAAAGCAATAACGGTATTAAGGAGAGAGAACTCATGGCTAAACATAATATTCCAGAGGTGAAAGCGGATTGGGAAGCAACCCCAGGGATCTGGGGCATGTCCATTGATATGGATATTTGTACTGGGTGCCAGGCCTGTGTGGCCGCATGCGCCATGGAAAACAACATACCATTTGTTGGCGAAACAGACTCAGGTTATGGTCGTTCACTGCACTGGATGCGGATAGAACACACTTGGGAAGGTGAATACCCTGAAGTCGCCGCAACCAGTTTTCAACCAGTCATTTGTCAGCAATGCGGTAACGCCCCTTGCGAACCGGTCTGTCCTGTCTTCGCGTCTGTACACAGTCAATCAGAAGATTTGAACCTGCAAGTTTACAACCGCTGCGTTGGTACGCGTTACTGCGCCAACAACTGTCCTTATGTTGCGCGTGTTTTCAATATGCGCGATTACGACCGCCCCGAGCCACTGCCAAACCAGTTTAACCCGGATGTGACAGTGCGCCGGCGTGGCATTATGGAAAAATGTACCTTCTGCATCCAGCGCATCCATAAAGGCCAGGATCAGGCTAAGTCTGAGGGTCGGGACGTGATGGATGGTGAAGTTGTGCCTGCCTGCGCACAAGCCTGCCCGGCAGATGCGATCGTATTCGGACGTTTGGATGATCCGGAAAGCCGCGTGAGCTTGCTCTCGAAAAATGGCCGTGGCATCAAAATGATGGAAGATCTCGGCACCTTGCCGCGTGTGACATACCTGAAAGAGGAGAAGACCTATGGCCGTAATGGCTAATTCTGCCCCCCACGCTGCTGGTGGGCAACCTCATTCGCACTCCGCAGAACAAGACCATGAAGCCCATCTGCGCGAAGAGCATCTGATGCTCGATCCACGGCCTCGCGGTGAAATGAACGCGATGGTTATGGAATCAATGACCACAACCAGTTGGAAATTTTGGGTAATCGCAGCCATTCTGACAGTTGTAGTTGTGATCTGCCTGGGATATTACTGGGGGTTAATGATTTCACAAGGCCTGGGAGTGGCAGGTGTCAACCGGCCTATCTACTGGGGCATCTTTCTGGTCAACACGGTTTTCTGGATTGGCATCAGCCATGCCGGAACCTTCGTCTCAGCTCTGCTGCGAGTATTCAAGGCTGAATTCCGGCGCCCATTTACACGCGCCGCTGAATTGATGACAACCTTTGGTCTTGTACAGGCGGGCCTGAGCATTTTTATGCACATGGGCCGTATCTGGCTGGCATATTGGCTGTTTCCCTATCCCAACGAACGCAATTTGTGGCCCAATTTTCATTCGCCACTCTCGTGGGATTTTCTCGCCATCAACACTTATTTGCTATCGAGCACCATGTACCTGTTTCTGCCGCTCATCCCCGATTTGGCTATGGCGCGTGACCAATCCAAGGGTTGGCGCAAGATCGTGTATCGCACTCTGGCACTTGGGTTTCGGGGTACAGAAGGTGAATGGACTCATCTGCGCTTCGCCATGAACCTGTTTGCTTTCGCTATTCTCCCAGTCATGTTTTCTGTGCATACCATCGTATCCTGGGATTTTGCAGCCGCCATGCGCCCGGGATGGAGTTCGACAATCTTTGGCCCATACTTCGTCGTAGGGGCGTTGCAATCTGGTCTTTCAGCCGTTGCCATGGTATTGATTGTGGTACGTGCCACCATGAAAAACATGAAATATTTCATCCGCCCCGAACATTTGGATGCGCTTGGAAAATTGATGTTGATCATTTCGATGACCTGGGCCTATTTCTTCTTCAACGATTATATGGTGCAATGGTATAACGGCGATAAATGGACCGATATCTTGCTGCACTTTCATGAGGAAGGTCCGCTTGGTTGGATGTGGTATGCCATGCTAATTTTCAACGTGGCAGTTCCCTGGCTAACTCTTTGGAATAAGAAGATCCGCCGAAACCCAACAGCTCTGTTTATTATTGGTTTTCTAGTAAACGTGGCCATGTGGTTTGAACGCTACATCATTGTACCTACCTCGCTCAGCATAAATCGTTTCCCCTTCACCTACCAGTTCTACAAGCCTGGTGTGGAAATCCCGCTCAGCATTGGCACATTAGCACTTTTCATCCTGCTTTATATGCTTGCTTCGCGCATCATCCCACTCGTACCAGTCTGGGAAGTACAAGAAGGCCAGATGGCTCACAGCCTGCGCAAGTTCGGCAAAGAGTCCATCGTTACGGTCAGCGATTTAGAATAAGAGGAGATTAGAATGAGTGATAAAACCATGCTCCTGGCCTTGTTCCCGGACCTTGACCCTGCCGCGCAAGCAGTTGAAAAACTGCGCCAACTCGGTGTTTCAGACGACCATGTTAATATAATTTCAGGCATTCCGGTGACTGAAGCGATGATGGGACGACCCAAGCAACCGAGTAATGTTCCGCGACTTGCGCTGGGGGGTGCTATCGGTGGAATGCTGGTGGGAGCCCTGCTGGCTTTCTGGACGCCAACTGTCTACCCGCTAAACGTAGGCGGGCAGCCTATCATCCCTGGGCCTCCCAGCGTTGTTGTAGTTTTTGAGATGACCATGCTAGGTATGTTGATCAGTACCTTCCTGGGTGTATTTCTAGACAGCCGGTTTCCATCTTATGAACCCAAGGAATATGTTCCGGAAATCAGTGATGGCAAAATCGCCATTCTGATCGAATGCCAACCGGAGGAAGAAAAGGAGATCGAAGCCGCAATGAATAGTCTCGGCGCAGAATCTGTCAAACACGCGGAGGCGCAATTACTATGAGCTTCTTCCAGCGACTATTAATGGTCTTCGCTTTTGCAGCCCTGCTGTTGGGCGTTTTGATGATCTTCACTTACGATGTTGTCAAAATTGATTGGATCAGTTTCATGGAGATCCAGCCATCCTTTAGACCGATGGAAAACCCCCTGCCTGTTGCTGCCCGTTCAGTCCCGATCGAAGGCGCTGCATATATTGCCGGTCAGGGCGCGCCCACAAATCCCGTGTCCAGCGACCCTGTATCCGTAGAACGCGGACGTGTGCTGTATACAGTCACATGCATTCAATGCCATGGGGCTAAGGCGGATGGGAACGGCGTGATTGGCGGCGCATTGGTGTTTCCACCTGCGAACCTGACAGGCGATATCGTCCAAAACAAACCTGATGGCGCCTTGTTCTTGACGATTTCCAATGGCATCCAGGGCACAGGTGGACAAATCCACATGCCAGCTCTGAATGAAAATCTGACTGTCCGTGATCGCTGGGATGTGGTTAATTACATCCGTACTGTCAAGGCGTCTGCCACTTCAACGCCACAGCCTTAACGGAGGCATCCATGAAGGATAACACCAAGAAAATTATCGGCACGGTTCTGATTGGCCTACCCACCCTATTAGCAGTCTGGACGTTTAGTCTATACTTCTTTGGGTGTGGGATGACCAACTCATGCACCGGAATACCACAACCGGATCTAACCCCCATCCCGACCCTGGTGGCGGCAACAATGCCTGCTCCGAAAGTTGGTCTGGAGGCGGCAGCAGCTGCACCCAAATGCCACATTGCTGCCGTAAACCTGATCGGTGCCTGGGTTTCTGCGGGCTATACCGAAAAGGATCCGTTCAAGTTCACCGACAGCAAAGGCACACCCTGCACCGGGACCTTCAAGGCAGATGTCCAGAAACTGTTTGTGACCCCCAATTTTTGGTATGATGGCGCACCCGCTTGTACCACCTGCCACTACTCGGATGTTGCCAAATCCACAAAGAATATGGATTTGAGCAGTTATGGCGGCATTTTGGCTGGTTCCAACCGCTTGAATGGTGCAGCAAAAGGAAATGACATTCTAGGTGCTGGGAACTGGAATGATGCACTGCTTTATAAAATGCTGTTCGCGCCCGATGGAAAAACTGAAATTGGTCGTCCTGCCATGCCGCTTGGCCGCCCGGCCAGCGTACCGGCAGAAGGGCCCGTGATCAGCGCCGGCATACCAACCCCATAAAAACAAGAAATGCATAAAGAAAAGGGCTGTCCCACAAAACAGGACAGCCCTTTTCTTTATGCTCAGACAAAAAGTGGTACGACTTACGCAGAAAAACGCAAAAACTTTTCAGTTGCATTCTCAAGATCAGTATATTCGCCACGATATTCTTCCGGTAAGAGTTTGGCCAATTGATACATCATTTCATCTGCCATCTTCTGACGGATTTCCTTGGTGACTCGTTCACCATGCGCATCCAGCGAAAAAATGGGACCAACCCGGATATTAAAACTGGTCCGTTTAAATTGTTTAACATTATTCCCGAAATTTTCTCCACCCCAATGGACCATCGGCTGCAACGGCGCCCCACTGTGCAGGGCCAGCATGGCAATGCCACCATGTGCGCGCAGTAATTTTCCTTCACGACTGCGGGTCCCTTCCGGTGAAATACCCAGAATATAACCCTTCTCGAGAACTTCAAAGGCTTTTCGCATGGCGACCATATCCGCTTCGCCGCGATGGATAGGGATGATTTCCCAAAGTGTGAAGACCCAGTTCAGGAACCAGTTATTCCAGGTTTCCACCTTGGCAATTGCAGTCACCTTTTTCCTGGGCTGAAGTTGAGTGTACATAATTGGCGCTTCAACCATGCCGGTATGATTGGTAAAAAGGATCAATGGTCCGGTCTGAGGCACTTTTTTTAATTCTTTGGCATCAATCCGACACATCACGTCCAGACCAAGCTTGCAACCATAGGTCACAATCCACTTCAGCAGGTTCATGTCACTGCCCCCATTACTTCAAGTTGTTTGGGAAAAATCTCTATGCTCAATTCGTGTCCTTCCTCACAAAATATTTCACCGTCCATTTGGACAGGTAAGGTACCTGCGATAGCCGTCACTTTAACTTTTCTGGCTTGTGCCATGCGAATTTCCGGTTGAGTGGCCTGAGTTCCCTTGATAAAATGTGGAAGCAGGGAAAACATGCGCATACGGCCCACCGAGCTGGCAATACAAAGATCGAACAAACCGTCATCAGCCCTGGCACCTGGAGCAGTCCAAAACCCACCGCCAATACGCCTGCCATTCATTACTGAAACCATCAACGCTTTTTGCACAAAGATTTCGCCATCCATGTAAATCTGAAGCGTGGGTGCAGAGGCGTAATACGTAAAAATAGTCTGGATTGCTGCGATTAGATAAGCGAACATGCCACTGGCATAAGTAATTTTTTGCGAGAGAATGGTCCCGGCTGCATCAAAGCCGATCCCAACACAATTGCCAAAAAAACGTCCTTCGGGCAACTCATCACTCCGGGCATAACCGATATCGATCCAGCGCCGAGTGCCAGTTTTGATAGTCTGGATTGCTGTACGCAGGTCATCGGGCAAGCCCAGGCTTGCCGCCAGATCATTTCCTGTGCCAATGGATAGAATTCCGAGCGCAGTATGCTGCATGCCCTGAGAACGTGCTAGCATCAAGCCATTGATAACCTCATTGACCGTCCCATCGCCACTGGCACAGACTACAACATCATAGCCCTGCCTGGCGGCAAGTTCGGCCAGTTCCGCAGCGTGCCACGGGTATTCTGTCTTTTCCAGATGGAAGTTCATCTCTAATTCTTTGAAAAACTGCTCCAACTGGGGGATAACCCTGGCCCCATAACCACGACCCGAGACAGGATTAAGAATAACAAAATATTTCACATTACACCCGTTCTTCCTGGTCTCCGAAGCTGCTGGAGGCTCAGGACGTGGATAGAATTCAGCTGGTCACAATTTCCAATTCGGCAGGAATAATATCAACAGCCAAAGCTTTCCCTGTATAGCACAACATCTCGCCATCAGCATGAGCAGGAAAATCTCCGATCAGCACATCTACCGTCACTCTCTTTGCCCGGCGCATTTTGATCTCCTTCTGACCTTCCTGCGTACCTTTCAAAAAGTAGGGTATCAAACCAAAAATACGTGCCTTGGAAGCTGTTTCGCAGATACAAAGATCGAAGAGACCGTCGTCGACTTTGCTATTGGGCGCCATTTGAAATCCGCCGCCCATCCTTTTTCCATTCATGATGGAAATCATCAACGAGCGTTGAATTATTTCTTCGTTATCAACCATGATCCGTACTTTGGGTGGGGTGTAATACAAAAAGACTGTCGCGATCACACCAATCAGGTAAGCCGGCAAACCACGCGTCCAGCGAACCTTCGAAGCAGCGGTTCCGACTGCTGCATCAAACCCGATCCCGATGCCATTGCCAAAATATCGCCCTTCCGGAAAATCGCCACCTTTTACGAAACCGATATCAATCATCTTGCGCTTATTGGTGATGAGTGCATCCAGACTATGTTCCAAATCAGTAGGGATTCCCATACCTCCCGAGAAATCATTTCCGGTACCGATGGAAATAACCCCAAAAGCTGTATTTTTGATACCATTTTTTCGCGCCTTCATGATCCCATTCAAGGCTTCGTTAATAGTGCCATCCCCACTGGCACAAACAACGACATCATAGCCATCGAGGGCGGCTTGTTCAGCTAATTCGGCCGCATGCCAGACTCGCTCGGTTCGGACAAGCTTATAATCAATTCCTGCTGATCGGAGTCGTTCTTCGATAGCGGCGATTGAACGTTCGCCCAACCCGCGTCCAGAAATTGGATTTACAATTATGAAATGGCGCATTTTATTCTCCAGTGATGCGTAGTTTATCATAGAATAGAACACGCTTAAATGAAAAAAAGCACGGCAATAGCCATGCTTTCTAAGCTGGCAGCTTTAACTCTTATGAACCACCGCGCCCCCCTGCTTTTATTTGTGCTTCACCTCATAGTGTGCAATCCGGTGATAATTTTGACCTGGTCCAAGCATGTTACCCAACGCATCAGCCAGTTCATCCAGGGTGTAAATATCTTCATGGGCAAGGATCGCTTGCATGTGTTGCAGGTGCCTGCTGAGCTCCTTCATCTCCAATTGGAATTTATCCGATGCCTGACGATCCTTTTTTTCTTGCAGAGACTCGCTAGCGAGCTGCGCCTTATCAACCGTCTCGCGCAGTGTGGCGACACGAATGCTATCGACTATCGTATACCAGTCTGTCATTCTTGCCTCCAGGAAGTGTGAATGCGCTCCCATATTTACAATAGCACGCTGGAAGAAGGAATTCAAGGCTTTTCACGTTGGTATTCTTCGGGCGTATCCAAATCCTTTAATATCGTCTGATCGGTCTCGACATACAATATTTCTTCTGCACGAGCAGACAAGAAATTTCGCAGGGTAAGCGGTGGTTCCAATGCCCTGATTTCATCCCAATACTCTCTCTGCACCAACCAGGGATGCCCTCGCCGCATGTTAAAGCTCGGAACAACAAGCTTTGCTGCGGGAGACTCACCAGCTGAAACAACTTTCAAGACAGAATCCAAGCTCAGTTGCGGCTGATCCCCGAGCCCAATCAAGGCCGCATCCAGCTCAGACCCAAGAAATGCAAGCCCATGCTGCAGCGATGATAACATTTCTCCAGATTCATAGCGGGGATTGTGAACCTGGCGTAGGTTGAACTCACCGGAAAGACGATCAACTTCGGCTTCGACAAGCTGGCGCGCGCCGCCAGTGATGACCAAAATTTCTTTTACACCAGCCCTGGAAAAAGTGGCAACCATCTGCCCCAGAACCGTTGTCTGCCCCCACGGCAGCAACATTTTGGGAGTACCCATACGCCGTGAAAGCCCACCAGCCAGAATCACGCCACCAATATTTTTTGTCATCTGAACATCTCCACGTTTAAAAAATGCCGCTCCGATCGAACAAATCAGGCTGCCACTTCTGCTGCGAGCAGCTTTTGATAATCTGCGGGAGTATCCACATCCAGTAAGAGCCGCCGATCAAACCAGTTCAAATAACGCGGACTGAACGTTGAGAAGATCGCGCGCCCAGCGTTATCACCAGTAATAGTTAACAACGCATCAAAGGTTACCCGATCAAAAAGGAAGGGGTTGGCGCGTTGATCAAAGACATAGGGCGCCAAGACTGGAGGTAAATCCTGAGAATGACGCTCAACCATAGCCCGCAGTAATTCGATTGGAACCTGGGGCTGATCAGCCATCAAAAAGAACGCTCCACCGTTTTTTCCGGGCACATCCCGGAGTCCGGCCTTAATCGATGTGCTTTGCCCGGCTTGCCAGTCCGGATTATTAACGATTCTGACGGGTAAATCCTTAACCACTGCCGAAACAGCTTCTGAATTTGCGCCACAAACGACGTTTACCGGGAACAACCCGGCCTGCAGGGCCGTCAGGGCCAGGGCGCGGACAAATGGTTTTCCGCGATAATCCAGTAACTGCTTGGGCTGTCCATAGCGGGTGGATGCACCAGCAGCCAGGATCAGCGCGGCGATATCTTCCTTAATGGCCAGTACAGAACCTGGCTGTGGCTGTAAAACAGTCACGACTACCGCATCAAAAACAGATATTAATAATTGGCTAATTTCGTTTGCCTGTGATTGAAGTTCAGCAGTATCAGCCTGGTTTAGCAAAACAAGCCGGCGCGCTTGCGAAGGGATATTCTTCAAACCCCCATCTGCATGAGACAAGACCTTGGCCAGCGCCAGGGGAGTAATGATTTCGCCTGCTTTGATCTCAGCCAGACTGGCAAAGATTTGAGGCCGGTGAACAACCTCAGCACTCAGGGCCTGTCCCAGGCCCGTCAACCCGGCAACCACGACAACCACATCGACAAAACTAGGGATTACTGGCTCATACTCACCAGGTGCTTTGAGTGCTTTCTGGCGGGAGCCATCGGCTTCGATCAGCAAGGGCAGGTCATGATATCCGGCCAGCTGTCTGAGCTTTTCAAGTTGGGGAGCTGAAAGACCGCGATAACGCTGGGTTTCGAGATCCAATGCGCCGGTAACAAGCGTGATACCTCGGCCAAGCTGGGATTCCATTTCTGGCATGGGTCCATCTGATTCCCAGATTAAGTGACTATCAGCCAGGCCTGCCTGCCATGCGCCCAGATGCGTGCTGCAGGTTACCAGTGCTGGAGCAAACTGCCCCGCCACGCGGAACATGGCGCTGGTCTTGCCACCCGCACCAACAAAGGCAACAGCCTGGCTTTTGGTAACGCGTAAAGCCTGGCTCAGGCTTAGCATAAAGCTACATTATTACAGTAAAACATAGCTCACATGGGTTCGGATAGCATGGAGTGCGAAAGGATGGCTTCCAACACTCCGCCAGCGATTGCCAAAGCCTTGTCAGATACGCTAAAACAATATTCCGGATCATCACGTTGGTCAATATCCCCGATCTTTACACCTTTTTCGATAAAAACACCCGGACGGATCAGACCGCGAATAACCCCGGCAAATGGGGCGATGATCTTTTCTCCGTCAACCTGGGCAATGGTCTGACCAGACTCGATATGATCGCCAATTTGAACCTGGCTGGTCAGGATGCCCCTCAACGGTGCCCGCAGAACACGGCGAGAATCACCTTCCGGAATGCCAGTATCTGGGCTGGCTGAACCGCTCCAATAGACACGTCCCAAGAAGTGACCTCGCTGGGTCTCCACGACGGCATGGCAGGTTTGACCACAGGTAAAACCTGGGCCTAACCCGATCACGAGCGGCGCAGAAGAAATACTGGAATCGGCTGTATGCTTCAACAGGCGAGCATCGATCAGGGTGGGAAAAACCCCCTCGCGCAAAATAGCAGCCTGAGGATCAATCAAAACCGGGATATGTCCCTTTTCGACGAGATTAAAAGCATCCGAAGGAGAGTGAGCCAGCCGGGCGCTGAGCCCCTCAACAACGATCTCATCCATGTAAACCGCTTCAGAAAAAGATACAGTCCGGCGAACTGCCAAAGGTTTTGGCAGTTCAGTGATGATAACCTTGAAACCAGAACGGTGCAGCCGTAAGGCAACACCGGAAGCCAGATCACCGCCACCTCGTATCAAGATGTATTTCATCATTTTAGAAGCGCAAAGACAGACAGCTCAAACCGCCATCCATTTTCTGAAATTCAGACATATCCAAAACGAAAGTTTGATAGCCTAAATCGTGCAGAGTAGCTTCGAATTTCGGGAACCCTGCTGCTATCAGGACATAGTCGTTGACACGGATACAGTTGGCAGCATACTCTTCACCAGGCACCACCCGCACGAGTTCGTAGCTGGAAAATGCAGGCTGGGCTGCGAGCGAATCGATCACAACCAGGCGATTTTCACCGATATATGAAATTCCACTTTTGAGGTGCAGGATACCGGGCGTCTGACGGATATCGATCAGACTGGATGTGTACCCAATTGTGCTCAACCAGCTTGCCAGCTGGCGGGCGCCTTCTTCATTGGTGCGCAGAGAAACACCAATAAAAAAATGTGAGCCTGCCTCGCAGATATCACCACCATCCAGGGTGCCGGGCGCACTGATCTCAGCCAAATCCGGGTAATGCTGTTCCAATGTTTTCTTTATGTCGAGCACTTCACCTGCGCGGCTCTCGGCACCTGGGCGGGTGAGAATTGCCCCACCCCGACTGTGCTCGGATTCCGGGATCACAATGGCTGTGTCTTCTACGAAGGTGCCATCCGGAAAGCGTAAATCCGGTGAAAGTTCAAGCAGGCTAAGCCCACATTGCTTAAGGACTGAAAGATAGTGAGCATGCTCTGCAAGCGTTTTTTGAAAATCTGGCAACCCCAAATCAACTGTGGTTAGACCGTCAGCGTAATTGGAGCCTGGTTCGCGAGTGATGGCTTTTGTAAACATAAAAACTCCTTTATCCGGTATTTTTCAAGCCTGCAGCGATGCCATTGATGGTCAAAATGATCGCATCGCGCAAAGATTCCGCTTCAGGGCTGTCCTGTGGTTGGGATCGTAACCGCCGAAGCATCTCCACCTGAATATAATTCAATGGATCTACATAGGGATTACGCAAACGAATGGCATTCTGAGTGACGGGCTCGCTATCCATCAGGTTCTGGTGACCACTGATCGATAGGACGGCGTCGCAGGTGAGCTCATACTCGGTCTGAATAATGTTAAACAATCTCTGGCCCAGTTCAACATCTTCCACCAGCTCGGCATACAGTGCCGCGATACCCATATCCGCTTTTAGCAAGGAAGTTTCAGCATTATCGAGCAGGGTCTTAAAGAAAGGCCAACCTTGATACATTTCATCCAATAATTTTTTATCCGAGATAGCCTTCAACCCGGTGCCCAAGCCATACCAACCGGGTAAATTATAACGGCTTTGCATCCATGAAAAAACCCAAGGGATGGCACGGATATTAGAGACTTCCGTGGTGCCGGCCCGCGATACTGGGCGAGAGCCAATATGCAGACGTTTGATCTCATCCAACGGCGTGGCCGCCTGCCAAAACTCGATAAACCTGGGCGTTTCATAGACCAGTGCGCGATAAGCCTGATAGGCCGCCTGGGACATTGTATCCATGGCAGTGCGCCAGGCTGC
This sequence comes from Chloroflexota bacterium, assembly GCA_026390035.1. Lineage (GTDB taxonomy): Bacteria > Chloroflexota > Anaerolineae > Anaerolineales > Villigracilaceae > UBA5195. The sequence goes on along the minus strand of JAPLGT010000146.1, from coordinate 7,518 downwards.
GCGAACCGGGATATCTGTTGTCTTCTCACCGTTGACCGGAGGCAGGTAAACAGACGCTGAAGCCAATAATACAGCATTCACGATCTGTTCAAGATGACGATGCGCCAGATCGGGATTGGAATAGCGTGATGCAATCGTCTCGCCTTGTTCGGTAACCCGGAATCGACCGTTTATACTCCCCGCAGGTTGGGCTCGGATGGCACGATTTGCCGGCCCACCACCTCGCGCAACAGTACCACCCCTGCCATGAAAAATTGTCAGGCGAATGGAATGCTCGCGGGCAACCCGGGTGATCGTTTCCTGCGCCTGGTAAAGTGCCCAGTTTGCCATCAGATAGCCGCCATCCTTGTTACTATCTGAATAGCCAATCATCACCATTTGCTCAGCCTGACAAGCTGAGATATGTTTCTGGTAGGCGGGGTTGGAAAATAGCTCGGTCAGAATGCGCGGAGCGTTGTCCAGATCATCGATCGATTCAAATAATGGACAAATTTGCAGACCCGCATCACACCCAGTCCAACGGGCCAATACCAACACGGTCAATACATCCGCGGCAGAATGTGTCATGGAAATAATGACCGGACCAAGCAATTCTGCTCCATAAACTTGCTGGACGCGCGTAATCAGCTGGAATAGGGCCCAAGTTTCAGCAGTTGAAGATGTTACACCCGGATGGCTGGAAAGTTCTGGTAGCGGCGCTGATAACAAGCCCGAAAGCAGATTTAACCGTTCAGGGATGGGCAAAGACTCAAATGCGGGGGTAATTTCCAGCGCTCGCAAGATCTCGCCCAGGGCCTTATTAAACTTACTGGAATCTTCCCTGATATCCAGACGGGCCGCGTGCAAGCCAAATACAGACAGTTGCTGGCGCAATGTAAGCAGTTCATCATTTGCCAGCGAAGCTGGGATTGCATTCGCGATCAAATCGAGCGGGTGACTGATATCCTGTGGGTGAACGCGTGCCTGGTGAGCGTCACGACCGAGCAAACGCCTTTTCATGTCATCCTGAGAAGCTTCGGCCAAATCTGCCGCCAGGAGCGAAAGAATCAACCGGTAGGGTTCAGCGGCATAACGCTGTTCAATATATTCGACGTGCGCCGGAAGTGGCCGGCGTTTTTCGATCCAACTGACCAATTCATCCGGCGGTGGCAAACGCCGGCCGCTCACGCTAAGGTGACGGGCAACACTTTGCAAGGTTCGGCGGTGATTTTCCACAGCCAGACCACGGTGAAGGCGCAGGGTTTCGGCCGTTACTTCACTGGTGACATTCGGGTTGCCGTCCCGATCACCTCCCATCCAGGATGCCAACCTCAACCATGTATCGCCGGCTTTCAAACCCGGGTAATATAAGTCCAGGGCCTGGTTTAGATCGGCATACAACCAGGGAATGGTTTTCCAAAAAACAGAATCAACGTAATAAAGACCTGTGCGAACTTCATCTGTAACAGCCAATTTGCTGGCGCGGCTGCGATCAGATAGCCATAAAGCAGATATTTCGGCATACATGGCTTTGATCAGGTTCTCGCGTTCGCGAGGCAACCGGTCGGATCGGGTGGATTCGTGGAGAATAGTGGAGAGCCGCTGCAGCTTGGAGATGATGGTACGGCGGCGAGACTCGGTGGGGTGAGCAGTGAGCACCAGTTCTATGGAAAGAGTCTCCAACAAACTGGACATTTGTGCATTTGTCATGCCGCTCTTCTTGAGCATCGCAATCGCTTCGGCGATCGATTCGCGCACCGGATTAGGGGCATTTTCAAGTTCTTGTTGCCGCAAGAGGGCCAGCCGGTAGTTTTCCTCAGCCAGATTGACAAGGTCGAAATATGTGGCAAAGGAGGCTGCCACTGCACGAGCCTGGTCAGCATGCAACACGGCTACCTGGTCACGTAATCGTTGAGCAGCGGCAGCATCTCCGGCGCGGCGAGCCTTGGCCTCAACACGAATACGCTCCTCGGTCTCAAAAATAGCCGGAGATTCGAGCTCCGAAATAACTTTCCCGAGTTGGTCACCCAACAAATGTATGAACTGAGAAATATCCATGGAATTCCCTTGCGCAAGGTGAAATACAAACTATAACGCCAACCCAGGCTATGCGGGTCAGCAACAATACTGCCTGACAAAAAACTGCATGACCAGATTGGCCGAACATGCTGACTGCTTGAGACAGAAGACTTTGAATATGCGCTTCCTCTTTTCAAGAAAAGGAAACACCGCTGTTCCGAATTCGTATTGTTCGATTATACCTTGCAGCATCAAAAATTAAAAATCCGCCTGCAATCAGACGGATTAGATTCAGAAGAATAATTATTTTCCGACGGTTATCTTCGCTTGCGGTGGCTCTGACGATTTGCAGCCGAGTTACCGGCCTGGGCTGTTTTGGCAGGCAGATCTTGTGGCTGGACCAGGGAAGCATGCAAACTTTGCTGATAGTAATCGTCCAACAACATTGTTATGATGGCAGATTCATCTTCATTGTCTGCCAGGCTATGCGCCAGTGTATCAAACCGGCGTGAACGCTCAGCAGCCAACCGGTCCCGACTGCGCAGTCGGGCTTCCAGAAGAGCAGTCACCCGCTCAGCCACAATCGAAGCAACATCATCGTCGCTCGGAATGGGTCTTTCCTGCATGGGTATGGAGTACTCTTTGGCAATTTTTTCAAGGGTGAAGCGCTCACCTTTATTAACCAACGAGATGGCTACACCACTGGCACCGGCACGGCCAGTCCGACCGGCACGATGAATATAAGCTTCCATTTCTTCGGGCGGCTCGTATTGAATGACATGTGAAAGGCTTGGAATATCAAGCCCGCGCGCGGCAACGTCTGTTGCAACCAGGAAGCGCAGCGTACCCTTGCGAACACGATCCAAGACACGTTCGCGGTCAGATTGTGAAAGGTCGGCAGTCAGCTGGTCAGCATCATAGCCAAAGCGTTGCAATACAACCGCGACATAATTTACCCGCATTTTAGTGTTGCAAAAAATGATAGCCGATGATGGGTTTTCTATTTCGATCAAACGCACCAGGCTGCGATCTTTATCCATACCATCGACAATATAAAATACATGTTCCGTATCGGTAACATGCACATGGTCACTGCTGAGGCTGAGAAACTCGCCATCCTGAATAAACTCACGCGCAGTCCGTAAAACAGATACCGGAAAGGTAGCCGAAAACATACAGGTATGCATGGCACGTTGAGGCAAATAACGCTTTACATCCTGCATATCCGGATAAAAACCCATCGACAACATCCGATCGGCTTCATCGAAAATCAACATTTTTAGTTGATCGAGCGAGAATGTGCGCTTGAGTAAATGATCGAGAACCCGGCCGGGTGTACCCACTACAATATGTGCACCATTTTTAAGCGCTTCGATCTGGCTGCTGTACCCAACCCCGCCATAAACAGCCACGGTACGCAGGCCAGCATCGCCGATCAGTTTTTCGGCTTCCTGCCAGACCTGGCGGGCAAGTTCGCGGGTGGGTACAAGGATCAAAGCCTGGCAAACAGCCCGGGACGGATCAAGACGCGACAACATGGGCAGGAGAAATGCGCCAGTCTTGCCGCTGCCAGTCCGGGCCTGGATCATCATGTTGCGTGCTGCCATCATGTAGGGAATGGCACGCGCCTGAACCGGGACGAGCGACGCCCAGCCAGCACGGGCGGCAGCATCACGTAAATTAGCAGGAAGTGCTTCAAGGGTCGTATCAGCCAGCGAATTCTGGGGCTCGGCAGAAGATGATTCGGGATTATCCATAAAAACTCGTTTCTCCATTAAGGTATTCAAAGTATATCACCGGAAAGGCGAACGCCATCGGAATATCCAAAAACATGTCAATGCCCAAAACCGGTGATTTTCTCGCCTTGACGGCACTATTTATTCGTATTCAGTCTGAAAAACGGCCATCAAATGCTTGGGTTTCATCGCAAAAAACCATGCAATATCCCAATCATTCAACCCAGCCTGTGAACAAAATACCGCGAAAGTTGCAGAAAAGAACCTGAATTCGAAATGAAAAACTACAGCAAAACCTGCGGATATTCATAACCAGGAATTAATTACTGGATCTCTTCCCAGACGGAGTGATAGCCCCCGACAGATTCAAAATAGGTCACCATGCGATGATAAAAAGGGTGCGCAGTAATCGTGGCGCTGTCCCCAATCACGATCAGCTTACGCCTGGCCCGGGTGAGGGCAACATTCATCCGGCGCACATCTTCCAGAAAACCAATCTGGTTCTCGCGATTGGAACGCACCAATGAGACGATTACAGCTTCCTTTTCGCGACCCTGGAAACCATCGACGCTGTCAATTTCAATTTCAGGCTGGGTGATACGCGCTCGCAATAGCCGAACCTGTGCGGAATACGGAGAAATAACCGCGATGTTGGCGGGGGCAAGACCTGAATCAAGCAGGTCCTGTACTTTTTTTACAACAAGCAGTGCTTCAGAGATGTTAAACCGGCTGTCACCATCCGGCTCCTGAGATTCATCATAACTGGCACCCGCGGTATCAATAAAATGGATTGGGGTGTCTGTCAGATCATTGGAAGTGACTCCCGGCAAATCGCTCAGCCTGTGATTTTCCACACTGCTGTGAGCAGTCAAACTGCCCTCATAGAATTCCTGGGAAGAAAAATCCATGATTTCATGGTGCATGCGGTATTGGACGGTCAGCCGGCGGGAAATATCCTTGCCAGTCTGTGCCATGAGACGCTCGAGCAGGCTGATATCAAAGCCTTGCGCAAGCGCTTCCGATGAAATCACGGTGGGAGGAAGTTGGAAATGGTCGCCGGCCAGGACGACACGATCGGCAATTTGGAGCGGCGCCCAGGCGGCGGCTTCAGTACTTTGACTGGCTTCGTCAACGATGCACCAGTCAAAGTGCTGGCTGCCCAGCAGGTCCCGATCAAGACCGGTCAGGGTTGCACAAATAATTTGGGATGCATTTAACAGTCTTTCGATGACCTGCTCTTCGATCCGCCGGGAATCTGATAGAGCTTGTTTGGCCTCTTCGCGCAAGGCCCTGCGCGCACCCGGTTCTGGGCGGGCGCGCGTATATCTTGAGGCCTGCGCGCGCAGAGCCCGGGCTTCTCTTGCCAGTCTTTGGACGACCTTCATATCGGGATGGTTTTCTACCAGCAAGTCGAGAGTATGCTGGCGAAGTTCCGGCAGAACCCGGGCTGGATGCCCCAGGCGAATAGCTTTTTCATCTTTTGCCAGCAACTTCTCGAGCAGATTATCAACTGCAATATTGCTGGGGGCCACCGCCAGCACCCGCTGCCCATTGCGCACGATCTGGCGGATGAGCTCCACCACCGTTGTAGTTTTACCCGTTCCGGGCGGACCGTGGATGATGGCGATATCAGCAGCAGAAAGAGCAAAACCGACTGCTTCCAACTGGGAATTATTCAAATTTTTATCAAGTGGCAGAGGCTGGTGAGCTGGATGAAACAAAGCAAGGCGTCTGCCCAATAAAACGTCGCGCAGCTCACCCAAACGCGAATTGCCAGCTGCTTGAGCTTTTTGGAGAGCCTGGCGCTGCCTCTGGCGTGAGAACTCATCGCTCGAGCGATCCAAACGGAATGTGGGATGGTCTGCTTCCGTCTCTGGCCAATCTGAAAAAGCAACCTGGATATTCTCTTTGTACAGGCGGGTAACCACACCACGCCAACCAATCGATGACCCGCCAACTTGATTCTCTTCAGAAAGAATGACGGGCGAGCCACTATTCAAACGCGTCCACGGCAGGGGCAAACTCTGGTTGCGTTTTGCCAGGGTTAGCAGAATTCGCCCACCCATCCCAGCAGACTCATCCCGGATGACAAGATTCACAAGGGCTGTACCAGCGGCCTCCGCGGAGCCCGGAGATAAACGCTGCAAATCATCCAGAATAGCCTGCTTTTCAGCTTCAGCTTCCAGATCCAACAGCCTCATCAAGCGCTGAAAATGTTCCTCGACCGGTTTGTTTAACATGTTTATTGCTAACTCATTTATCTGATGAAGTGTGGCAGATTGATATGGCCTGCCACACTTCACCGATTTTATATTGGATGGAAATGTTTTTATCGGTAATTCAAAACTCGTTTTCCAAATGGACTGCAAATTATGAATTTCTAGCCAAGCACAGCCTTCAAAAATCCGTAGGCCTTTCTACCGCTGATCTGGTGCCTTCCCTCGAAATAATCTGTGTGGACATCGGTTTGCTCACCAAAGACCGCATAAACTGCCCTAGCACGCGCCACGCTCTGTTCTACAGCCGGTCGAGGAAAAATGGCGTCATAATCCCCAGATTCGACCAACAGCGGCCGTGGAGCAATCATGCCAACCAGGTCATACATTTCGCCAAACTGCCCCAAACCTGGCACAAAGTTACACGGGCAGTGGGCCATAGATAAAATGCTATCCTGGAATGTAGAATAATAGCCACTGATCACACAGGCCTTGATGCGCTCATCCAGACAGGTAGAAAAGAAAGTATGCATGCCCCCACCCGAAATACCCATGGCTCCAAGGCGATTCGTATCCAGTTCAGGGCGTGTTTCCAGGTAATCAACAAGGCGTATACCATCATACACGCGCATCCCTACCACGGAACCACCCATGTGAAACGAAAGCATGGCTGCATGCGCACAGCTGCTTGGTTCTTCTTGGCCCAGGGCATTCTTTATGTAAGAGAAATCGGTCTGGCGCTCGCCAAAACAAGATATTTCCGGCGCAGCAACCGCAAAGCCTGCCTTACACAATTCCACCGCAAAATCTTTTTGATAACCATCCGGAGCTTGTCGCTCTTCGCCATCTTCCCACAAACCAACGATATCTTTCACGCCGTAGCCATGTCCATGAAAAGCAAGTACGACTGGCAACGGTCGAGGCGCATGCTTTGGGATCAAAAGGTACACTGGCATGCTAACCTGGTTATCAATTTGAATTAATAGTTTCTCACGAACATAGTCACCTTTATCAACCGTTTCAATCAAATCCGCAAGCAAGGCTGAACCATCTGAAGAACGCAAACCGATGGTTTTTGCAAGCGCTTTTCTGGATTCCGACTGCCAATCCTGTGCCTGACTAAGCGTTTGTGCTCGAAAAGCATAAGGAGCCCTGCCGGGCTGATATTGCTGCCATAACCCAAAAGCTGGCTGCAGTTTCTTATCTTTTAATTTATCCAAAATAATCGTGCTCAATTTTGTCTCCTCATTTGTAGAATCCATTTGTCAAATAACCTGATCAAATCCTAATCAGGATTTTTTAGCGGCTTTTTACCTGGCCCCAGACTTATGGACAAACCAGGGAACCGCCGGATCGCTTCCCGATCTAAAAATATTCCACCTTGATGGCTAACAACGAATAGCGGTCAAGAAATTTTATTGGGCCTAAAATCAATACCTTCGCCAAAATTAGTTAAAAGAAATAGGGCTTTTCGAGTAAAGTTGAAGTCTTCGACAACCCAACCTACCCGAGAAGCCCATGACAGAGATTTTAGCACTTTTACAGAACATTGCACCTCTTTTAGAGAA
>JAPLGT010000174.1:0-43583 GCA_026390035.1 Chloroflexota bacterium | reverse complement strand
GATCGTGAGCTAGCCTACGCGGATGTTTACGTTTCGGCGTTGGAAGGGAAATCCCGCTCCGCCGAAATTGTGCAGGGTATGGAAAGCGCCAGCGGCTTCTTGCGCCGCAGCCTCAGCTCCCGTGTGGATCTGCGCGCCTTTCCACGCCTTCGTTTTCACTGGGACCCAACCCCCGAAAACGCCGACCATATCGAAAAAATTCTGGCACAACTGCGCAACGAAAAGAAGTAATACAGCCGCAGGATCTGCAGATTAATATTTCCGCACCAGATAATCATGTGAATTTAATCAACCCGCATGGATGTTGTGGTATAAGGGATTTAGGAGTTTCAAGCAAGTATGAATACTATCGACGCAGAAATTAATGCCAAAATAGCCTCTGCGAACAACATCATGATCGTTTCACATGTCCGCCCAGATGGAGATGCCATCGGTGCAACGCTCGGCCTCGGGCTTGCCCTCAAGCAATCTGGGAAAACTGTTCAAATGGTGCTGAATGACGGCTTGCCCGCTTCGTTCCGGCACCTGCCGGGCAGTGAACTGGTCAAGAAGGAAATTCAAGGCCAGCCCGACTTGTTCATCACGGTGGACTGTGCTGACTTCAAACGCACAGGCAAACAGTTCGAAAACTATCGCAAACCCGACATCAATATCGACCACCACATCACCAATGAAAAATTTGGGGTTTTGAATTTGATCGAGCCGGACTCTGTGGCCACCTCAGCCATCCTGACAGACCATATCCCCGCCTGGGGCCTGGAGATCAGCAAGGAAGTCGCTGCCAACCTGGCCACTGGGATTGTCACAGATACGCTTGGCTTCCGCACTTCCAACACAACCCCTGCCGCCCTGAGACAAATGGCACTCCTGATGGAAACCGGCATTAATATGCCCGAGCTGTATACGCGTGCCCTGGTCAGCCGTTCCTTTTCAGCTGCGCGTTACTGGGGCGCCGGTCTTACCAGCCTGAAAACCCTGGATGGAATTGTCTACGCAACCATGCGCCTGGCAGATCGCAAGAACGCTGGCTATGGTGGCAATGATGATGCCGATTTGATCAATATTGTTTCCGCAATTGAAGACCATGTGGTTGGTATGATTTTCGTGGAACAACACAGCACCGTAAAAATCTCCTGGCGCGCCCTCCAGCCAGGGGTGGATGTATCCAAGATCGCCACGTTCTTCGGCGGCGGCGGACATAAAGCAGCAGCCGGGGCAGATATTTCCGGCAAGCTGGATGAAGTTCAAACGCGTGTTTTACAGACCACGCGAGAAATGCTCAATCTTTAGGGGGCAGGAGAATAATATGGATAATCAAGATCTTAAAAATGCCATCTCCGGTGTGCTTGTCATCGACAAACCCATCGGCATGACCTCTCACGACGTGGTCAATGCCGTTCGCTTTGGCACTGGCATCCGGCGTGCCGGGCATACCGGTACCCTGGACCCGCGCGCATCCGGTGTACTGGTCATTCTCGTTGGTCCGGCGGTACGTTTAAGCGAATACGTTTCGGCTTCCGACAAGCGTTACCAGGCGATTATCCGTATGGGCGCATCCACCGATACCTTTGACGCCGACGGACGCTTCACCCAGCAGACCAATACGCCCTTCGATGTGACAGAGTCCCAGTTCGAAGAAACCCTCAAGCAGTTTGTGGGTGAGATCGAACAGACACCCCCACCCTATTCGGCGGTGAAGGTGCGCGGACGCCGCGCTTACGATATGGCACGCAAAGGCGAAGAAGTCGAGCTGGCTCCACGCAAGATCAACGTCTATCACCTCGAAGTGCTCGAATGGGCACCCCCCGAAGTAGTCGTGGACGTGCACTGCTCATCCGGCACCTACGTCCGCTCGTTGGCCAATGATATGGGCAACGCCTTGGGCTGCGGCGGATACCTGGTAGGGCTGCGCCGCACCAAGAGCGGCCGCTTCAGCCTGCGCGATGCTACACCCCTGCGCAAACTTCAGGAATCCTTCCGCGCCGGAAATTGGTATCAGTTCCTCATCCCGGCTGCCGAAGCCCTGGGTGATTGGCCCGCGATTGAACTCGACCCCGATACCGTCGAAAACGTCAAGCATGGTCACCGCATCCCTGCCGACCCATCTGTTAAACCTGGCATCAATAACCTGGTGCGAGGCGTCAGCATGGCCGGTGAGCTGGTTGCTCTGATGGAGCTTGACCCTGCCACCAGCGAATGGCAGCCCAAGAAAGTATTTTTCTCGTAACCTGGTCCTGAGCTCTCCCCCAAAAGGACCGAGAATATCGTATGCCCCAACATTATCACACGCTGGGAGCTGTTCATTTGAACAGTGCCTGGCTCACCATTGGTGTCTTTGATGGTATCCATCGCGGTCACCAACAAATTATCCACAAACTGACAGCAGGCGCGCACCAAAACGGCGCGCCTGCTGTTGTGCTTACCTTCGACCCTCATCCGGCCTTTGTACTGGCCGGACGGAAAATTCCCTGCCTGACAACACCCGATGAACGCTCTGCGCTCCTGATTGACATGGGGGTGGATGCGGTCATCAATATGGAATTCACGCCAGCGCTGGCAGAACACAGCGCCGAAGACTTCATGGCTGATCTCAAGCGCCATCTCGGTCTCAGCAAGCTGCTGATTGGGTATGATTTCGCGCTTGGTAAAAACCGTTCAGGCAATTTTGAGCGCCTGAGCCAGCTCGGTCTGCAACTGGACTACCAGGTTATGGTTGTGGACCCTTACCGTTACAACAATCAAGTAATTTCATCAACCCTCATCCGCCAGACCATCGCCCAGGGGGCCGTCAGCCTGGCGGCGCAGAAATTGGGGCGCAATTATTCAGTGACCGGCACGATCGTCCCCGGCGATGGGCGCGGGCGCACCATCGGCATTCCAACTGCCAACCTGGATATTTCACCGGCCAAGGCCTTTCCGTTGAACGGTGTTTACGCCTGCTGGGCGCTGACCAACTCGGGAAGATTCAGAGCGGTTGTCAACATAGGGCTGCGCCCCACTTTCACCAGCGGAGAAGTGCTGCCGCGCGTGGAAGCTCACCTGCTCGATTACAAGGCAGATCTCTACGGTCAGAATGTCAGCCTGGAGTTTGTGGAACGCCTGCGCGACGAACAAAAATTCCCCTCGGTAGATGCCCTGATCAACCAGATCCAGGCCGATATCACCACCGCCCGAAAACTACTCTAAACCAACCAGAGGGGTCCTTCAATCCTGCAGATTGCGGTCTGCGGCAACAGCGTTCCGTTAAGCCCGCATGGATTTACTCACAGATCATCGGTTTTGCTTTTTGTGACGCTGATTTTTGTTGTGCGGAACGCTGAGTGTGCTCATGATCGGTTTATGCCGCAATTGGCTCAGCCCATGAGCAAATTGCAGCGATGTGTGCAGCACTCCCAGATAGATGAGAATATTTTTTTGTGGTGATTTGGCGGAAGCTCTTCCGCCAAATCACCACCTACGGGCAGGCCATCGATTTTGGGGCCTATGATAGCAATGGGTGTGATGGGTTAGTAAATACGCCAGCGCCATAGAACATTGGGGTTCATGGGGGCATGCCTCGGGGTCAGAAGGTACCCCGGGCTCAGGCATCACAGCTATACGAAATTTAATGTTGTCGAAGCAGATACCAAGATGGCTCTGACAGCTTCTAATCAGCGCCAGCAGCAGCAGCTTCGGCGGCGGCCGCGCGGCTTTTCTTCCGCTCCAACAACAGCCGGATGCGGGCATGCTTCTCCCTGGTGAGCGGATAGAACCAGGCCATTGCAATCGCGCTAAAAAGCAGGAGCGCCCCAAGCGGACCAATCAAGAAACGGATGGCTTGCAAAGCAGAATCTGGTTGCGAAAACTGGGTTGCACCCTGAGGCGGAGACTGATACCCAAACCAACCAAGCACTTGCAGCGCAATAAAAATGGCCAATGCGCCAGTTAATTTCCGCACAAAATTCTTGACTCCATAAAAAACACCCTCCCGGCGGCGCCCGGTCCGCAGTTCATCCCATTCAATCACATCTGGAAAGATCGCATCCGGCAGCACATGCGCGGTGGAAACACTGATACCCGCCATGACCGCCAGCACCAGGATATAAGTAATTTGCCCGGGCTGGATGGAAAAGATCAACAATTGCACCAACGCCCAAAAAGTCATCCCGATGATATAGGCGCGTTGTTTGCCCAGCTTGCGCGCCAGCCAGACCCAGAACGGCAGTACAATCACCGAAGTGACCAGCAGGCAGGCGAATACCGCCGAGCCAATTGGCAGGCCCAACGCTTTTTGCAGCAAATTGCCCTTCGAGATCCAATACAGCAGGAAAAACGGCAGTACCAGCGCCACGATATCAAAGGTGATCCAGTTCAACATGTAAAGCGCAGTTGCAAAACGGAATGGGATGTTCGCCCAGGACATGCGCAGGGTTTCGATGAAGGGAGTTTTTTCCTCGGCGGCATCATCAATGTTACTGCGCTCATGCACCAATGCAAAAATAATAAAAAATGGGATGACCGCCAGCCCGCCAAACATGGCCGAGACAAGCAAATAACCCTGCTGCTGGGTAGCTCCGTTTGCCAGCGCAGTGCTCACAACCGCTGGAGCTGCCACCGCCGTAGCCAGAGAGGCCAGCAGGTTAAAAAACATGCGGTAGCCCGTCAGGCTGGTGCGTTCATCATAATCGGAAGTTATTTCGGGAGTCAGCGCATAAAAAGGGATGGAAACCAGCGTCTGCAGTGTATCGCTCAGCATAAAAGTAAGGCAAACTGTTGCCGCCAACAGGTATTGGTTCTGAAAAGGCGGCGCCCACCATAAAGCCACAAAACTCAAACCAAACGGAATTGAGAAGAATAACAGGAAAGGCCGGCGGCGTCCCCAGCGTGATCTGACCCGGTCGCTCAGCGTTCCCACAATCGGATCGTTGATCGCGTCCCAAACAATTCCAATCAGGGCCGCAAAGGAGGCCAGGCGCGGTTCAAGCCCGACCACATCAGTCAAAAATATCGCATAAAAAATCTGGCGCAGTGTACCAAAACTGGCCAGACTCCAATCCCCGCCCCCATACGCCAATTTAACCCAAAACGAAAGCGCCGCCTGTTTAGTCGATGTACTCATGTCGCCTCCTCGCGATCAGTGCATTGATGCTGCAGCTATGAAAACCCTGGCGGCCCTCCCGAACCACCAGCGCCTTTGGTTACCCTTTGTAGCGTGTCATCCCATCCAGTAAATCCAACACCATTTCCCTCAGATCGCCTCGATTTGGAAGCGAACCGATCAAACCATACATTGGTGCCATCTTACCCGGCAGGCCGCCACCCCCGCCCAGTAAGTGCGAGGCCTTTTCCATCAGCCAGGTCACCCAACGCTCGGGCAAAATTCGCACCAACAGGTTGGCCAATTTGAGCAGCCAGGAATTCGCTGTTTTCTCAAAACCAGGTCGTCTGACAACCTGGGCTGCGGCCGAAAGATCTTGCAAAAACTCTTCAACCACCCCGATGTGTCCAAACTGTACCGTCATATGCAACGTGGGCGGGAACTGCTGGCGATCCAGGTGCCAGTTGCGGGCTGTCAGCTCGTCAGCCAGCGCATAAACATCCAGCCCATCTGATGCGATCGCGAACACGCTCATCTCTGGATTGCTGAGTACCTTGATGCCATCCACGGCATTTACACCTGCCTGCAAGCGGCGCGTGGCCTGCAGCACCAAGTCGGCCATCTCGAAATAGCCGGCTTCGCCCAGGTAATTCATTACCGCCCAGGCGGCTGCGATCGGACCACCGGGGCGAGTTCCACCCATGGCTGGCGAGGGATAGATGCCACCGGGCCAATCTGCATACACAAACATCTGAAAACGCCGCAGCTGAGCAGTTTTATACAGGATCACCGAGGCACCTTTGGCGGCATACCCGTATTTGTGCAAGTCAGCTGAGATCGAAGTCACACCGGGAACCGAAAGATCAAAATCCGGGATCGTATTCCCAAGTTTGCGCACGAAAGGCAGCATGAACCCACCCACGCAGGCATCCGTATGAAAAAGAATGCCGTGTTCCTGCGCTATTGCAGCCAGTTCACGGATCGGATCTACGACACCGTGGGGGTAAGCTGGCGCAGACCCGACCATCAGGATGGTGTTGGCGGTGACGGCTTTGCGGGCGGCCTGCACATCCGCGCGATAATCATCCCTGACCGGGATGTGCACGACTCTGACGCCAAAGTATTCACTGGCTTTCTCAAAAGCCGGATGTCCGGTGATGGGCAGGATCATTTCTGGCGCCTTGATCTCAGGGCGGTTTTTACGGGCCCAATCGCGCGCCGTTTTGACCGCCATCAGGAGCGACTCAGTACCACCCGAAGTAACCGATCCGGCCGTGTCTTCGTCTCCACCCAGCAGCGCAGCCGTCATGGCGACGATTTCGGTCTCAAACTTTCGCAGAGAAGGAAAAGCAGTCGGGTTCAGACCATTTTCAGAAAAGAACAACAGGGAGGCCTCTTTTAACAGTTCATCCACGTCCTTTCCAGCGTGATAAACCAGGCTGAAGGCGCGCCCCTTTTGCCACTGTACATCGTGATCGCGGGCAGCCCGCATGGCATCCAGAACTTCGTTTTTTGATTTTCCGGTCGAGGGAATTGAGAGTGTCATGCAAATAGTGTAGCACCAAGCGCAAATTTTGCGCCTGCCAAATTTTCGCATTTTTCGATAAATTTCTACCAGGCCGGCAGGCGTTTGTGTCAACAGAGTGCTGACTTCAAGCACATGCCATCCGTGGAAATTAAGCCCGGTTTCAGCCCCAAGCACTGCAGGTGGATCAAATAACCTGATTTTTCACTCCAAGACTGTTACATATTTTGGTTGCAATAATGAAAAATATATGTAATACTTTCAAGGTAGTTCCGTGTCAACAATTCAAGGAGGAGAATGTATGCTTAGAAAATTTGTCCCGATCATGATCGTCCTGGTTCTGCTACTAAGCTCCTGCGGAGGTCTATCCCCGGCAGTCACAGCTCCAAAAACAGCCACATTTATTTTCACCCAAGAATTTGACAACTTGAACCCGGCATATAGCAATATGTGGTTCTCGATCATCACTCAACAGATCTGGAACTGCTGGGCCTGGGATTTTGATGATAAAAACAGCCCCATCCCTGCCCTGGTCAAGGAACTGCCCAGCGCCGCCAACGGTGGTCTTTCTGCGGATGGCAAAGTGATCACCCTTAAACTGCGGGATGGGCTGGTCTGGTCGGATGGCACCCCACTGACCGCTGACGACTTCATCTTTACTTATCAGATGTACATGGATTCCAAGAATACGGTTTCTTCCCAGAACCCATACGATAGGATGGCCAGCGTGGTAGCCCCTGACAAGCAAACCGTCGTGATCACCTTCAATGAACCATACGCAGCCTGGGTTGGCTCACTCTATAAAGGTCTGCTGCCCAAACACATCCTGCAGCCCGTCTTTGACTCAAAGGGCAGCATCAACGACGCAGACTGGAACCGCAACCCCACCGTCGGCTGCGGCCCATACGTGTTTGAAAAATGGGAATCCGGCAGTTATGCCAGCTTCGTAACCAACCAGAAGTATTGGGGACCCAAACCCAAGATCGACAAAATCTTCATCCGCTTCGTGCCAGATGACGCTGCACAGATCGCGGCTCTAAAAGCCGGCGAAGGCGAACTGGGCACCTTCATTGCCTATCCAGACATTGCCACGCTTGAAGCGGCCGGCATCCAGGTCTTCAAAGCCTATTCCGGCTACAACGAAGGCCTGTATTTCAACATGGGCGATAAAGCCAACCCGGCCATGAAGGATCTGAGTGTGCGCCAGGCGATTGCCTACGCCATCGACCGCCCCTCGATTGTCAAGGACCTGCTGCTCGGAAAAACCGATGTGTCTGCTACCGACTGGGACAACACGCCTTATGTAGATCCGAGTCTGAAGCCCTACGCCTTCGACCCCGAGAAAGCCAAGAGCTTGCTTGACGCGGCTGGTTGGAAGGCCGGCGCAGATGGCACCCGCGAGAAGGATGGCGTCAAGCTGAGTCTGAAATATGGCAGCACCACCCGCGAGATCCGCAAAGATACCCAGGCCGTAGTGCAGCAAAACCTCAAGAATGTAGGTATTCAGGTCGAACTGCTCAACGCTGATTCAGACGCATTCTTCGCCGGCTTTGACCAGAATGGCCCCGCGGCCTCCGGCCAATACGACATCTTCGAATATTCAGCCGTGCCATCCGGCTTCCCGGACCCAGATGCAGTTGAATGGTTGTGTAGCGAAATCCCAACGAATGAATCTCCCAGCGGCACCAATTGGAGCTTCATGTGCGACAAAGAACTGGAAGCACTCTTTCTACTCCAGGCTACCCAAACCGGTGATGCCGGCGCACGCCAGCAAACCTTTTACAAGATCACCAAAACCATTTACGACAAGGTCTACTGGCTTGGCTACTGGCAGGATCCAGATCAATGGGCCATCAGCGCCAAGCTGACCGGCGTCAAGATTTCGGGTGTAACCCCCTTCTATAACATCGCGGAATGGGATTTGAAATAATTAATTATTGGCGCAGAGACGCCGCCTTTTGCAACGTCTCTGCGCCAACCTGCAGATCGTTACCACCCTGGAGGCCAGGACCCAGATGACACGTTACATCATTCGGCGTCTACTACAGGCTGTGCCATTGTTATTCATTATCAGCCTGGTTCTATTTGTGATCATGCAAAATGCCGGAGACCCGATTGCCACCATGGGAGGGCGATCGGTGACTCGCGCCGCTGATCGCGAACGCCTGACCCGCCAACTCGGTCTGGATAAGCCAATCTACGTTCAATATATCTTTTGGCTGATAGGCAACGACTGGACCAAAACTGATATGGATGGCGATGGCATCGCCGAGACAACCGGCAGCCGGCACGGTGTTTTACGCGCCGACTTTGGCACATCGCTGGTCAAAGTCGGGCAACCAGTCACATCTGTCATCTGGGACCGGCTCCCCAATACACTCTTGTTAATGGTCACGGCTGAATTTGTGATTATCTTTGGGGCCTTGCTGGTGGGGGTCTATTCCGCTCTCAGACAATATTCCCTGCTCGATAACATCATGACCGGAATTTCCTTCGTCGGCTACTCCATGCCGATTTTTTTCATCGCACTCTCAACCATTTATATTTTCTCCGTCAATTTCAAACGCTGGGGCTGGCCTTATCTGCCGGCGGTTGGTATGTTCGACCCGAAGGTGGGCCAAACCCCCGCGCAGGTGATCCTGCACATGATCCTGCCGGTCTTCAGCATCGCCTTCATCAGTTTTGCGTCTTACAGCCGCTATATCCGCAGCACCATGTTGGAAGTCCTTGGGCAAGATTACATCCGCACAGCCCGCTCCAAAGGCTTGCCCAAACGCGAGATTACCTTTATCCACGCGCTTAAGAATGCGGCCCTGCCGATTGTAACGGTCGTGGGACTGGACCTGCCACTGCTGCTGGGTGGGGCGGTCGTCACCGAACGAATTTTTGCCTGGCCCGGCATGGGACGCCTGTTCCTTGACCATGTTGAGCGTGGCGATACACCCGTGGTCATGGGCATCCTGATGCTGATCGCCGCGGCTGTAGTCTTTTTCCAAATCATCACCGATGTGGTTTATGCCTGGCTTGACCCCAGGATTCGTTACAGCTAACCAGCCTACAAATTGCGAATTGAGCATGGTTGATCAATTACGTAATTCACAAGTGCGCATTGAAGAATAATTCCCGGACCTGACCCATGAGCGAAACTCACAGCGCTGTTGCCCAATTATTTATCGAAGAAGTCGAACCTCCACCTCTATCGCTTGCCAACCTGACTTGGCGGCGTTTTTTACGCCACAAGATGGCTTTGATAGGTGTGGTGATCCTGTGCCTGCTGGTACTCTATTCCTTTGGGGGTGGTTTTTTCGTCAGCGAGGAATATTCCAATACACCCAATACCAGTTTGCGCCTGGATGCTCCTGTCGCGGCACACCCCTTCGGCACAGATACAATCGGGCGCGATATTCTGGCCCGCACCATCTACGGAGGCCAGATCTCGATCCTGATCGGCCTGACCGCCGCCACAGTTGAGGTGCTGCTGGGTATCTTGATCGGCGCACTGGCAGGTTATTACGGCGGCTGGATTGATAATGTTTCGATGCGCTTCACCGAAGCAATGCTGAATATCCCGCAGATTTTACTGCTCATCATTATGTCAAAATATTTCGCCGGGAACGTACCCAATATTCAGCTGCTTGGGCGTACTTACAGCGGCAGCGTAGTGGTGATCATCATGATCATCGGATTGACCAGCTGGCCATACCTGGCGCGCATCGTCCGGGCTGAGTTTTTGTCAATCAAGGAACGCGAGTTTGTGCTGGCTGCCCGCGCCACCGGTACCCCGGCCTGGGAGATCATCGCGAAGCATATTCTGCCAAACTGCATGGCCCCCATCGTTGTCTCCGCCACACTCGGCGTGGCAAACGCCATCTCGCTCGAAGCCTATATCAGCTTTCTCGGGTTGGGCGTCCGCGCGCCCACCGCCACCTGGGGTAACATGCTCGAAGGCGCTTACAATTATATTGAGACAGCCTACTGGTTGTGGTTTTTCCCCGGTATCCTGATCGTGCTGATCGTTTTAAGCATCAACTTCCTGGGCGATGGTTTACGCGACGCCCTTGACCCACGCAGCCGGACTATGTAGCCCATGAGCACCAGGCAAATTATTCTGACCGTCAAAGACCTCAAGACCCGCTTTCACACTCCAGAAGGCACTGTTTACGCTGTCAATTCTGTCTCGTTCGATCTGGCTGAAGGCGAAACCCTGGCAGTTGTAGGCGAAAGCGGCTGCGGTAAATCCGTCACCATGCTCTCCATTCTGCGGCTCATCCCGATTCCACCCGGCGAAATTATCAGCGGGCAGGTCAGGTACGGCCAGTTAGACCTGCTGCAGCTAAGCGAAGAGAACATGGAAGCAGTGCGCGGCAAAGAGATCGCCATGATCTTTCAGGACCCCATGACCAGCCTCAACCCCGTCCTGAGTATTGGCAGGCAAATCACAGAAACCTTGCGGACACATACAACGATGGATGCCCAACAAGCCCGCTTGCGCGCCACCGAACTGCTTAACTGGGTGGGAATTCCAGATGCCCAAAACCGCCTGGGCGATTTTCCGCACCAGTTTTCAGGTGGAATGCGTCAGCGCGTGATGATCGCCATGGCGCTGGCCTGCTCGCCCGGTTTGCTGATCGCCGACGAACCCACCACCGCCCTGGATGTTACCATCCAGGCCCAGATCATCGAACTGGTCAAGCGTCTCAAGCAAGAACTGGGTATGGCTATCATCTGGATCACCCACGATCTCGGCGTGGTGGCAGGCATGGCTGACCGTGTGATCGTCATGTATGCCGGTTTTATTGTGGAGGAAGCAGACGTTTTCGAGCTGTTTGATACGCCGCTGCACCCCTATACACTGGCATTGATAGCTGCTTTGCCGCGAGCCGACCGCCGCCGGGAGCAGAGTTTAAAATCCATCCGCGGGGCACCCCCAAGTCTACTGGTGGAACCACGCGGCTGCCCGTTTGCGCCGCGCTGCGAATATCCACTTGAAAAATGCATCCAACACAACCCGGAATTGATGGAAGTGGCCCCTGGCCACAAGGTGGCCTGTTGGGTAAATGTTCAGACTGGAGGCCAGCGCTGATGACCGCCGAACCTTTAGTACGCGTGGAACACCTGACCAAACACTTTCCCGTTACGCGAGGAGTTCTGATCCAACGTGTGGTTGGCGCTGTGCGCGCTGTGGATAACATCTCCTTTACCATTCAGGCGGGTGAAACACTGGGCATGGTCGGCGAAAGCGGCTGTGGGAAAACCACCGCCGGACGCACCCTGTTGGGGTTGTACCCGGCTACATCCGGGAAGGTCTATATTGATTCTCATTGCGTCCAGTCGGCTGGCAGCAGCGAAATGCTGACCATCCGGCGCAAAGCCCAGATGATCTTTCAGGATCCGTATGCCTCGCTCAACCCACGCTGGACCGTCAATTCGATCGTGAGTGAGCCGCTGCGGGTCCACCACATGCTCCCAAGCGCCCGCGAACGCGACGAGCGCGTCAAAGATCTGCTCGAACTGGTCGGTTTGAACGTCCGCCACATCAACCGCTTTCCACACGAATTTTCCGGCGGACAGCGCCAGCGCATCGGTGTGGCCCGCGCCCTGGCATCTGAACCGGCCTTCATCGTTTGTGACGAACCAATTTCAGCCCTGGATGTCTCCATCCAGGCACAGGTCGTCAACCTGTTGGAAAGTTTACAGGACCGGCTAGGGCTGACCTATCTATTCATTGCCCATGATCTAAGCATGGTGCGCCATATCTGCGATCGGGTGATAGTGATGTACCTGGGGGTCATGGCCGAACTGGCCAACCGCGATGAGCTCTATGAAAATCCCCTGCACCCGTATACTCAGGCCCTGCTCTCGGCCGTACCAATCCCAGACCCACGCCGCGACCGGGCCCGCCAGCGCACCATTCTGACTGGCGACGTGCCCAGCCCGATCAACCCACCTTCCGGCTGCCGTTTTCACCCGCGCTGCCCGATTGCCAAACCGCACTGCGCCGAACAAGTACCAGAATGGCGCGAAGTAACCACCGAGCATTGGGTGGCCTGCCATGAGGCGCCGGTTGCTAATACAGCGATAAGCGCACCCCAAAAATAATACGCGTAAACAGCTCGCGACGAATGTTAATAAAAGGTTTGCCCTGCAGGTTGCATAATATTCTGGGGAGCCAACTCTGTGCAAGATGGCAAGCTGCGTGAACGAATCCGGTTGATGGATGGAACTATCCCAGATAGATACGGATTATCATTTGTGGTTATTTTTCAGAAGTTCGTCCGCGAAATAAGCACTTGCGCAGCAGCCCATCGATTTTCGTTCATAGATCCGCAATGATTATGATGGTTAAGAACGGAACCGGATGCCGGTGAATAAATACGCTGAAGAATTTCTTCCAACACATAGCAACCGACCCCAGACAGCGAGAAGATCATCTCCGTCAACACGGCGCAAGAATAATGGCATAATGCATAATTTTCAGAAATGCGTTTATTCAGCCTAAACCGCAGCTTAGAATGGTTGCAGGTGGCTTCTGTGGCCCGCTCGCCGAGCAGCACATAGCAAAAATCACCCGGAGCCATACGGGTGACCACAAAGGTGAGCAGTAGAATAACTACCAGCACAGGCAAAACCAAAAACAATCTGCGGACTAAGAACTGTAACGTCCGAAACTCCAAAAAAGATTAAAAAGAATGGGGCAAGGAAATCCTTGCCCCATTCGATTCAGAGAAATTACAAATTAGGAAGCTGGTTCGTTAATAACCTTTGGTCCAAACAGGTCCTTAAAGTACTGGTATGCACCGGTATTGCCCTTGCGCAGCGGGTTCTTGTAATCGTAACCAGCGCTGAAGGTAGCCACAACATCGTTGGCATCCAGTGCAGCACCATTGGAGAAGACTACGCCCTTGCGCAGGGTGCAGGTCCATTCAGTGGCATCGGCATTGGCTTCGCATTTTTCAGCCAGGTCGGGCTCGGGAGTGGCAGAGCCCCAACCGAATTTATACAGCTTGCTGAAGAGCTGGTTGCAAGCGCGGAAGGAGCTGCCATCGGTTTCATCTGCGCACATCAGCGAAACGGGTTCGCCATCTTGCGAGAAGACCACGGTGCCATCGGCTGTTTTCATCTGGGGGAAGTTCTCATTGTAAGGTCCGAGAACAACGTTTTCGACAGTAGACAGGAAGGCCAGGTTGGTAGTGCCATGCGCAATTACGATGGTCGGGACGTGCTGATCATAGAGCACGTTAACCTGATCGTAGATCTTCTGGCGTGCGGCAGCATCGCCCATCCGGGCAGCCTTTTGGATCGGTTCAACGATATCGGGGAAAGCATTTCCGAAAGCCTTGCTGGAACCAGTCAGGAAGACATCGTACCAGTTAGTCGCATCCGGGTAGTCTTCGCTCCAACCCAGGAAGAAGAGATCCTTCTTACCTTCGCGGGTAGCGGGCAGATAGGTGGCCCATTCTTCCATTTCGAGCTTGATCTTGATACCGATTTCAGCCAACTGGGCCTGAACGGCCTGGGCGATCTTGGTGGGTTGGGGGAAATACGGGCGGGTGCGTTCAGCATAGGACAGAACATATTCCTTGTTGAAATCAAACTTTTCTGCGGTCAGCATTTCCTTGGCCTTGGCGGGATCGTAAGCAGGGCCCTTATAGCCATCGGTAAAGCCAGGCTTCACAGCAGGCGGAACAAACTGGGTAGCAGGTACGGAGCCTGGGGCATAGAAGTCATCAACAATTTTCTGCTTGTTAATCGCCATGGCAAAAGCCTGACGGACCTTCTCATTATCAAAGGGGGCGCGGCTGTTGTTGATGCCCAGGTACAAGAAATTATTGACCTTGCGGGGATACAGCTTCAGATTGGCATCCGCCTGAATAGTGGCGATGTCATCGGAAGTGACTTCAGCAATACCGCTGATGTTGCCGGCCTGCAGGTCTAACAAGCGGGCAGCGGCTTCCTTGTTCCATCTCATGATAAAAGCGGAGTTGGCGGGTTTTTCACCGAAGTAGGTCGGGTTGGGTTCAAAGGTAACATGATCACCACGGACCCATTCTTTAACGATGTAGGGGCCAGTCCCAACCGGGGTTTCGTTCATCTTGGTCGCATCGCCGCCGATTTCTTTCAGGTTGCCCTGATCATAGATGTTGAAGGCTTCCAACGTGATCTTGGCCAAGAAGGCAGGGTCAGGCGTGCAGAAGCTGAACTTGACGGTCAGCTCATCTACAGCTTCGATCGACTTGACATTGCCACCATAAGTGCAGTCGGGGGCGACAAGTTTCTCGCCCACAAATGCGGGGGCAGCCGGAACATCGGTCGCAGCCGGGGCAGCCGGGGCAGCGGGAGCTTCAGTCGCAGCCGGAGCAGCGGGAGCAGCCGGGGCTTCAGTCGCCGGGGTACCGCAGGCGGCCAGAAGCATGCTTGCCAAAACTAACATTGACAGCACTACATAAAAAGTACGTTTCATCGATTCTCCTCCTGAGAGAAATGGGGTTGAATGGTAGAGTGAATATTTTGGACAACAGGAATTCCACAATCTCCACCAAGCATCCAAAATAGGATACTGATTTATTATACAATATCTTTTCGACATTTATAACGTCTACATGGATGAGGAGTGCGGTTCAGTTTTTCGGAGATCGTATAAATCAGTATACAGCTCTTGTTTTTCAGTTGTGACCGGCCCTCACCCCGGCCCTCTCCCGCCAAAAGTCAACAGAAAGCGTACAATATTTACCATTGCGGGAGAGGGAGAAAGTTCTTAACTGGGATGGAATGATGGGCTACCGCCTCCGCCAGGATCATGCGGAGCGAGAGCGGCTCATTCCACCCTGGACCCCTCATTTTCCTGCCGGGCAACGCATATTTTCTGTGGGAAACCCCTTTGAAAGACGTCAGATACAAATCCTGACATTTTCCGAAACTTTGCACCGCACTCATGGATGAGAGTAACGAGTTGGTGACAAGGCTTGTTTCCCGGCTTAATGCCTTGCGGTCCGCCCGTTCACCCAGGCTGTCCGATTGCCAAACCACACAACGCCGAACAGGTTCCAGATGTGCCCACTGGCTGACGCGACAACCACTGCAGCGATATAAAAAGAGGCAGCCACTATAATCTGGCCACCTCTAAATATTTTTTTAGAAAAACTGATCTTAGCCGCCATGCACCAGGCGCGGATCCAAAACATCGCGCAGGCCATCGCCAATCAAATTGAAAGAAAGCACTGTCATCATGATCGCAAAACCTGGGAAAAATACCAGGAAAGGCGCATTGAAAACACTATTGCGCTCTTCGCCCAGCATCAAACCCCATTCCGGCGTGGGGAATTCAGCGCCAAGCCCCAAGAAAGAGAGCGCGGCTGCACTCAAGATGGCTGAAGCGATCCCTAGCGTACCCTGCACGATCAGGGGCGTGAGGGCATTGGGCATAATACGAGTAAATAATACCCGTAATTCTGAGGCACCCTGCGCCCTGGAAGCCATCACATAATCCAACTCTTTGACCGAAAGCACACTGGCGCGCACCACGCGCGCGAATATTGGGATCTCGATAATGGCAATCGCCAGCAAAGCATTGATCAGACCCGGCCCGAGCACCGAAACGATCGCAATCGCCAGCAGCAAGCCTGGGAAAGCCATCAGAACATCCAGAGAGCGCATGATCAGATCATCCAACCAGCCGCCGACAAACCCGGCCATGGCACCCAGCAGCCCTCCGATCAGAATTGCGAAGCTGACAGTGGAGATACCAACCTGCAGAGATAAGCGCGCGCCAAAAATAATGCGCGAAAACAGGTCACGGCTATTACCATCGATGCCCATCAAATGTTCGGGCTTATCCGCCGGACAACCCAGCAAATGAATGCAGGGCGGCTCACGGCGCTTACCCACTTTTAATGGCACAATCGGGTCATAAGGTGAGATCTGTTCGGCAAATATCGCGCAAACGATCAAGATGGCCAACAAGAACATGCCCACCCGGGCAGAAGTGTGCTTGAAGATACGCCGCAACATAATCAGATACGGATTATCACGGGTCTTGATCGCGTCCGGAGATAAAACAGCTACTTCGTTTGCGGACATATTATTTCACCCTAACGCGCGGATCGAGGAAGGCATACGAAGCATCCACGATTAGATTTGAAAAAGCAAAAATCACGGCGATCACCACTGAAAAGCCCTGCACAACCGGGTAATCGCGCCCCAAAATGGCCTCAACCATACGCGATCCGACCCCGGGCAGCGAGAAGATCGTCTCGGTCAGCACCGCGCCGGAGAGTAAGCCGCCGGTCTGGATACCGATGATTGTCACAATCGGGATGAGGGCATTACGCAGGGCGTGTTTGCGGATCACCATGGCGTATCTCAGCCCTTTGGCGCGCGCGGTGCGGATGTAATCCTGCCCGAGCACGTCCAACAAAGCCGAGCGCGTCATGCGCGCAATCACTGACAGTGAGACCGTGCCAACTGCCAGGGATGGCAGAATAAGATGCTTGAGCGCATCCAGGGTCAGGGCATAATTACCCGTCAGCAGACCGTTTAGGATGGCTGAATTCGAAATTAACGAAATAAGGAAGAGTTTGACGCCGGTGACATCCTGCATACCCCAGGTTTTTATCAACGGCACCATGGAAATACCAGCGGATAAGCGCCCGCTGGGCGGCAGTTGAAGAGGCGTACCCTTCAAGGTAATTGCGAATAAATACGCCATCAGCAGCCCCAGCCAGAAGATAGGCATACTGACACCTATGTTTGCGCCCAACATGGTCAGCGTATCTATAAAACTATTACGATTGAGCGCGGAAATTACGCCCAATAAAATTCCGAACGTCGAAGAAAAAATCACGGATAGGATGGTCAGCTCGATCGTCATGGGCAAGCGTTCGCTAATAATGGTTACAACCGGCCGACGGTCTTTGATCGCGTCACCGAAATCACCCTTGGCGATATTAATAGCATAACGCGCAAACTGTTCCGGAATGCTTTTATCCAGCCCAAAACGCACCTTGAATTCGTCACAGGTTGCTTTTGTTGCTTTTTCACCAAGCATTACGTAACAAGGATCGCCCGGCACCAGACGTGTGATCACAAAAGTCACCAGCAAAATACCCGCCATGACCGGCAACACCAAAAATAGCCTGCGGATCAAAAATTGTATCATCCTAGACTCCAATGCAAGATAAAGTGAATGGAGCAAGGGTATCCTTGCCCCATTCACTTTGAAGAACTGTTAAGTTACTGAGCGGGCTGGTTGATGCCCTTCGGCCCAAACATGTCTCTGAAATAATTGAATTGGCCGGAATTACCCTTGCGCAGCGGGTTCTTGTAGTCGAAGCCCGCGCTCAAAGTGGCGACCACATCGTTAGCGTCCAGGGTCGCGCCATTGGAGAAGAGCACGCCCTTTTTGAGGGTGCAGGTCCACTCGGTGGCGTCTGCATTGCCAACGCATTTTTCAGCCAGGTCAGGTTCTGGATTGGCAGAGCCCCAACCGAATTTATACAGCTTGCTGAAGAGCTGGGTGCAAGCGCGGAAAGAGTTTCCATCGCCTTCGTCCGTGCACATCAGCGAAATAGGTTCGCCATCTTGCGAGAAAATCACGGTACCATCGGCGGTGGTCATCTGGGGGAAGTTTTCGTTGTAAGGGCCAACGGACACATTGCCGACAGAAGCCAGGAAGGCCAGGTTGGTGTTACCATGCGCAATCACGGCCATCGGGACATGCTTGTCATAGAGCACATTGATTTGATCATACAGCTTCTGGCGCTCAGCCGCATCACCCAGCTGTCCAGCCTTGTTGACTAATTCGACAATATCCGCATGGGGAGTGCCGAAATTCTTCTGCGATCCGCGCAGGAAAACATCATACCAGTTGGTAGCATCCGGATAATCTTCGCCCCAACCCAGGAAAAACAGATCGTACTCGCCAGCAGACACTTTTGGTCCATAAGCGGCCCAATCTTCCATGACAATATCGAGCTTTACGCCGATTTCAGCGAACTGAGCCTGAACAGCCTGGGCAATCTTGGAAGGAGCGGGGAAGTATGGACGAGTGCGATCACCATAGTGGAGCACATAGGTCTTGGTGAAGTCAAACTTGGCATCCGTCAACATCTGCTTGGCCTTGGCAGCATCAAACGCGGGGCCCTTGTAACCTACGGTATAACCAGGGTTGACACCTTCTTGAACAAACTGGGTGGCGGCCACAGAACCGGGGGCATAGAAGTCGTCAACAATTTTCTGCTTGTTAATCGCCATGGCAAAAGCCTGACGAATCGACTCATTATCAAACGGCGGGTGAGTGTTGTTAATGCCCAGGTACAGGAAGTTGTGACCATTGCGAGGAACTAACGTCAGGTTCGCATCTGCCGCAATAGTGGCAATATCATCCACATTGACTTCAGCCACGCCACTAACATTGCCAGCCTGCAGGTCGAGCAAACGCGCAGCTGCTTCTTTGTTCCACTTCATGATGAAGGTGGTGTTGGCAGCTTTCTCGCCAAAGTAGGTTGGGTTGGGAACGAAGGTAAGATGATCGCCGCGGACCCATTCTTTGAGGATGTAGGGGCCGGTACCAATCGGATTGTCGTTCATCTTGGTCGCATCGCCACCGATTTCCTTCAAGTTGCCTTCGTCATAAATATCGAAGGCTTCCAGGGTGATTTTCGCCAGGAAGGCAGGTTCAGGATTGCAGAAACTAAACTTGACGGTCAGCTCATCGATGGCCTCGAGAGCCTTGAAATTGCCGCCATAGTTACAATCGGGGGCAGCAAGTTTCTCGCCTACAAAAGCCGGGGCAGCGGGAGCGGCAGTCGCAGCCGGGGCTTCAGTCGCAGCGGGGGCAGCGGGGGCTTCAGTCGCAGCCGGAGCAGCAGGGGCAGCCGGGGCTTCAGTCGCAGCGGGGGTACCGCAGGCGGCCAGAAGCATGCTTGCCAAAACAAACATAGACAGCATTAAATAGAGCGTACGTTTCATTGATTCTCCTCCTGGAGAAATGGGGGGGTTATATGGCGGAGAGTATACGAACTACAACAGGCAGATCCGCATCTCCACCACACATCCTAATTTAGATGCCTGTAGATTATACAGCATCTTTTCGACATTAATATAACTGGCTTGGGTATCTTTCAGCATCGATTTTGATAAATTTATGATTTTCCGGCCAAATACCTGCAATTTTTTCCCCGCAGCCCGGACAGGCAGCCTGTGAAGTAATGCAATATTCGCGAATAACGTACCCGCGCCGGCGCACGAGCACTTTATTGCACTTCGGGCAGTGGGTATCTTCATATTCTTCCACCCGCCCGGGCAGGTTGCCGGCATAGACATAATGTAATCCGGCTTCTTTGCCAATCTCAGCCGCGCGGATCAACGTCTCGGGCGGGGTATTGCCAGGTGAGGTCATTTTATAATCCCGGTGAAAAGCCGTCACATGCCAGGGAATATCCGCTGAAACCGATAACAGAAAACGCGCGATTTCAAACAGTTCTTCGGTGCTGTCATTAAACCCGGGCACCAGCAGCGTTACAACCTCCACCCACAGGCCCAGGTCATGCGCCTTCTGGATGGTATCGAGCACATTTTTGAGCACCCCGCCCAGGCTGCGATAATTTTTTGCCTGCATGGATTTCAGATCAACCTTGTATGCTGAGAGATGCGGGCGCAGATATTCCAACGCTTCTGGCGTGGCATTCCCATTCGAGACGTAGGCGCACTGCAGCCCGGCAGCCCGGGCTTCCTTAAAGACAGCGACTGCCCATTCGCTGGTGATCAACGGTTCGTTATACGATGAAACAATCACATCCGCCTGCACCTTCCGGGCAGCTTTGACCAGTTCCTGGGGGCTGATGCGCCTGACCAGATTCAAAGATGCATCCGAAGCCGGGTCGCGCAGTGCTTGTGATGTCAGCCAGTTCTGACAGTAAGCGCAGTGAAAATCACAGCCCAGCATGCCAAATGTCAGCGCAGTTGCACCCGGCAGGAAGTGTGAAAACGGTTTTTTCTCGATCGGATCAGCCTGCAAGGCGGCCACATAACCCCAGGGCACGCGCAGCTGCCCGGCGGAGTTAAAACGCACCTGGCAAATGCCACGTTTACCAGGGTTGATCGTGCAGCGGTGTGCGCAAGCCAAACAGCGCACAGCCTGTGCGGGTAAATCTTCAAACAAATCTGCTCTAGCTGTCATTTCATCTAAAACACTCGCCAATTCAGCCATCATACTCCTGTGAAGGGTTTCATCAATCCTGTTCATCTCCCCCGGCTGCCCTCAGTTATAATCGTGCCATGCTCACTATCGCAATTCAAGCTGGCGGCGAATCACGCCGCATGGGACGGGATAAAGCTCTGCTGTCTTTTCTGGGGCAGCCGTTAATCCAGCGCATCGTCACGCGCCTATCTCCGCTGGCAACCGAACTGATCGTTACCACCAACCAGCCGGAGGCTTACAGCTTCTTGAAAGTGCCATTGTTCCAGGATGAACGCCCAGGGCGCGGCGCGCTGGGTGGGCTCTTCACTGCGCTGCAACATGCCAAACAACCGCTGGTAGCGGTGGTGGCTTGCGACATGCCCTTCGCCAGCCCGGCCCTGCTTGCTTTCCAGGCACGCCTGATCCAGGATGAAGCCGTCGACATCGTCATTCCGTGCATGCCTGACGGCTACGAGCCGCTGCATGCTGTTTACCGCCGCGAAACCTGCCTGCAAGCGGTGGAATGGGCTCTGGATAACGACCAATGGAAGTTAATCTCCTGGTTTCCAAGAGTGCGGGTTCGCGCGCTTTCGCCGCAGGAGTGTCAGCTGCACGACAGGCTGGGACTGGCCTTTGCCAATGTTAACACACCACAGGAGTTGGCCGAGGCCGAGCTTCTAGCCCAGCAGGAAAGCTAAGTTAGCGCATCACCAATACTGGGCAAGGCGCATGGGCAACCACTTTCTGGCTGGTGCTGCCCAGCAGTAAACCCGCCAGCGAACTCATGCCGCGCGAACCCATCACGATCACATCAGCTTTGCGAATGGTGGCAATTTCAATCACAGCTTCGGCCGGAGTTCCCTCGATCAATTCTGTATGGATCTCTCCTGGGATCTCACCGAGCGCTTTCAACGCAGCCTCTAAAATGATGTTTGCGTCGTGCAGGCGTTTATCGAGGATGGTCTGCATATTCGGCTCACCTAAATATGAGGGGATATTGTTGTAAACCACGACGACGCGTACTGTCTCAGCCTTCATTGTGCGTGCCAACTCGCCAGCCATTTTGGCGGTGTGCAAGGCATGCTCAGAACCATCTACAGCAAGCAGTATATTCCCGAACATATTTCCTCCTGGTTGAATGAGATCAATTTAAGTATATAGCGAACGAGTCGAAAATTCAATTAAATATGCGCCAACTTTGCAGCCGCTTTGCCAGCCACGGGGAAGCCCACCGATCAGCGTAGATTTACTGGCTATACTTGGGCTTGGTAAATATCTGGACCCGGACGCGGCGCTTGGGAGCGGGCCCGGCAGACCAAAGTAAAAAATAGCTGATCTTCCCAGCGGCAAGGAAGCGTGAACTACAGCCCACATTGATCTGACAATTCAGTTTCCATACCAGGGAAACTGATGTTATTATTCGGCCAACCTTACTATCTCTTTGGAGGATTCGCATGTCCCTGGACCTTTCAGCTATTCGCAGTCAATTCCCAGCTCTGAACAGACCGGCAGTTTTCTTTGATAATCCGGGCGGCACGCAAATTGCCCGGCAGTCGCTTGAGCGCATCAATCATTATCTGCTGGAATGCAATGCCAACCACGAAGGTGCTTTTGCAACCAGTATTGCTTCTGACGCTGTTCTGGACGAAGCCCACCACGCTATGGCAGATTTTTACAATGCTGGCAGCGCCGAAGAGATTGTGTTTGGCGCGAACATGACCACCCTGACCCTGCACATCAGCCGCTCCATCTCCCGCGCCTGGAACCCAGGCGATGAAATTGTGGTCACCCGCCTGGATCATGATGCCAACGTGACACCCTGGGTGCTCGCCGCCCAGGACCGTGGCTGTAATGTCAACTGGGTCGGTTTTGATGTTGAAGATGGCACGTTAAACCTTGACGAACTGCAGAAAGCCCTCGACCGCAAACCGCGCTTCCTGGCAGTAGGCTATGCTTCCAACGCCCTGGGAACAATCAATCCACTGGCTCAAATCATCAAAATGGCGCATGACGCCGGAACCATGGTCTACGTGGATGCGGTCCAATATGCAGCCCATGGGCCCATCGATGTCCAAAAACTGGATTGTGATTTCCTGGTCTCCTCGGCCTATAAATTTTTTGGAACTCACAGCGGCATCCTGTACGGCAAACGCGCCCTTTTGGAAGAGCTGTTCGCTTATAAGGTGCGCCCAGCAACCAACCAGCTGCCCTACAAGTTTGAAACCGGTACCCAAAACCATGAAGGTATCGCGGGTGTTCTAGGCGCTGTCGAATATTTCGAATGGCTCGGCCAGCAGTTCGGCAGCGAGCAGGAAGAGGCTCTTGCCGGCGAAGGCTATTCCGGCCGCCGCCTGGATCTCAAAAAGGGCTTGATGGCCCTGCGCGCCTATGAACATGAACTTAACCGGGCCTTGCTTTCCGCGCTGCAATCAATCCCTAATCTCGAGATTTATGGGCAAACCGATATTAATAAACTGGACCAACGTGTGGCGACTTTTTCTTTCCGCATGCAAGGTTTTACACCACGCCAGGTGGCCGAAAAGTTGAATGAAGAAGGAATTTATGTTTGGGATGGAAATTATTATGCCATCAATGTTACTGAGCGACTCGGGCTGGAAGACAAAGGCGGCATGGTGCGCGTGGGAGCGGTCCATTACAACACGTTGGAAGAAGTCGAAAAACTGAAAAATGCCCTGCTAAAAATCAGCGCCGGGTAAGGTTATCCTTCACTCGGGAAAAATCAAGCTTCCTGCAAGATTGGCCCAGGGCGAAACCCATGCCCGGCTTTCAACAGAGATCCCCCACAGAAAACTTATCTGTGGGGGATTTTGTTTTAGCCTGGATTGATTGTATAGCAATCGCATCAACTGTTTAAAAAGCTACTGGCAGCAGAAGCCGCTATCTGCAAGCAAGTAAATAGATGCCCAGAATAACAAACAAAGAGGGGGTTTTGTGGTGAACTGGCAAGGCAACCGTCCCGTCGGATCACCAATTGCCGGGCGAGCCTTTGATCAGCACACGCAGCGACCCACACAGTTAAAATTTGCATGGCGGAAAGCAAAACAAAGGCAGCCGTGAGTAAATCCTGTCAGTTCATTGAACAAATATTTATTCTGATATTTTTATCGTAAATACTAATCGAGAAGCCAGGGTGTCTGAGCTCGCCGCCGCTATTTATCTAATTTTTGGCGGGTTTTTATTTATCTTTTACGCCCACTAAAAAATGCCCCGTTTATACTAATAGTGTGCGAAATATATGACAGCATCGCATATTATTTTTTTCCGCGGCTATCCAACAAGCGTATCACAATCGTTTTTAAAATTATAACAAGACAGGCCAATCAAGGTAGATCGGGAAATTTATTAGCTTATTTATAGGAGAGACCAGTGATGAATTTGCTTAATAATCTAAAAACAAGTGTAAAGCTGATTGCAAGTTTTATATTCGTTGCAATGATCGCGATGATGATTGCCGTGGTTGGATACCTGGGCATGAAAACGATCAACGACAGCATGACGATCATGTATTTTGATCGACTTCTGCCAATATCGCAAATGGGTGCCGTCAACCAGAGCCTTTATACCATCCGGGGTGATGTCTTTAAAGCGATGTTGATCCCCGCCGAAGCTGAAGCCAGTTATAAAGCAATTGAAGCGCAAACAAAAATTATCGATGACCAGATTGCGCAGTACAAAGCCAGTAACCTGCTCGATTCCGAGAAAAAAGAACTCGCCATATTTGAACCCGCCTGGGCTGAATATCAGGCAGCCGCGAAAGAATCGATCGACTTAAATAAAGCCGGTGACCTGAAAGCCGGGATCGAAAGCCTGCTGACCGGTGGGCGTACATCCAACGCCCGCAAGGCAGTCGGTGCTTCCGCCGAAAAGCTGCTCGCCATCAATGTTAAGGCCGGAGAAGAGATGCAAGCCGAAGCCGTGCTTGCTTTTTCCAATTCAGTTAGAACGCTTGTGATCATTTCAGCCATCGGCTTTCTGCTGGCACTCATACTGGGCATCGTGATCAGCTCTTCCATCAGCAAGCCGCTTGGTCTGCTGGTAAGTATCGCCAACTCGGTCTCAACGGGTGACCTGGTGCGTGACCTGGATGAAAAGACCAAGGATTCAGTCAGACTGAGAAAAGATGAAGTCGGGGATATCGGCAAAGCCTTCGACCGTGTCATTCTTTACATGCAATCTCTCGGCGATATCGCCACGCGTGTCTCCAAAAACGATCTAACTGTGATCGTAACTCCCAAATCTGCCAAGGATGAAGTCGGGCATGCTTTCGTTAATATGATCGCTGGTCTGAAAGATGCCATTGGTCAGCTGGCTGAAAGCGCCCACAGCCTGGCATCGGCTTCGAATCAACTGGCATCTGCCGCCGGGCAAGCCGGGCAAGCCACTACACAAATCTCGATCACTGTCCAGGAAGTTGCCAAGGGCATCACCCAACAATCGGAAAGCGTCAGCAGAACCGCGGCCTCTGTCGAACAGATGGGCAGAGCCATCAACGGTGTCGCTGCAGGCGCCCAGGAACAGGCGGCGGGCATTACGAAAGCCGCCACTGTTACTTCCAGGCTGAATGAAAACATCCAAAAAGTAGCCGGAAACGCCGAATCCGTCACCAAAGACTCGGGTGAAGCCGCCAGGGCAGCCAGGGCCGGCACCAAAACAGTCGAAGAAACCATCCGGGGCATGCAAAATATCAAATCCAAGGTCGGGCTCTCGGCGCAAAAGGTCGAGGAAATGGGCACCCGCTCCGAACAGATCGGCGTGATTGTCGAAACCATCGATGATATCGCTTCGCAAACCAACCTGCTGGCATTGAATGCCGCCATTGAAGCCGCACGGGCCGGGGAACATGGCAAGGGCTTCGCTGTCGTCGCTGATGAAGTTCGCAAACTGGCTGAGCGATCCAGTATCGCGACCAGGGAAATTGGCGGCTTGATCAAAGAAATTCAAAAAACCGTCGCCGAAGCGGTTTCGGCCATGAAAGATGGGGCTACCGAAGTCGAAACCGGTGTCCGGCTGGCCAATTCAGCCGGAGAAGCGCTCGCAAATATCCTGGATGTGGCCGAAGCTGTCTATAAACAGTCTGAGCTGGCCACAGCAGGGGTACAGCAGATGCGTACCGCCGCGAATGACCTGATCTCTGCCGTGGATACTGTTTCGGCGGTCATCGAAGAAAACACCGCTTCAACCGAGGAAATGGCAGCCGGGGCCAATGAGGTTACCAAGGCGATTGAAACCATCGCCAGCATCAGCGAGGAAAGCAGCGCTTCGATTGAGGAAGTTAGCGCTTCTGCCGAAGAAATGAGCGCCCAGGTGGAAGAAGTTACAGCCAGTGCGCAATCGCTTTCCGAGATGGCTGCCACACTCCAACAAATTGTTGCCCGCTTCAAACTTGCCACCAAATAGCCCTATCAGGGGGATCCGCCTGAGATCCAGACTTCCAGCATAAATCAAAACTTCCCCACCTTAAGATGGGGAAGTTTTGATTTATGCCTTTAAGCTGCGCCGTCAGTTTTTATTCAGCATCTTTAACTGCCAGGATCTGTACAACCGCAGCTTGGCCGGTGTGGAATATGCCTTCAACCAAATTCCGATCGATTTCAAGCGCATGCAAGAAGCGCAGCCCGGCAAGTTCCTGGCGCAGGCTGGCGAGTGTCATCAGGGTATTCAGCGAGGTTGGCCCGCCAGTCTTCATTTCGAGCTGGCGGGGTATAAAGGCTTCAAGTACGAAGACGCCCCCATGTTTCAGGCCCTGTACAACCGCTTTATGGAGTGGAACCCGGAGCGAACTCGGAATATGGCAAAATATGGAGATGATCGCATCCCAACTGTTCTCAGCGATCTCGAAATCACCTAGATCAGCGGTGATAGTGGTAATATGTACGCCTTTTTCGTCAGCAAGCCGCCTGGCCTTGCTCAAACCGGCATCCGAAGAATCGACAGCACTGACCTTGAAACCCTGGGAAGCCAGGTAAACGGCATTACGGCCTTCACCTTCACCCAGCGAGAGTAATTTTCCGTGAGGGATGCTTTCCAGCACTGATACTAGAAAATCATTTGGCTGGGTACCATAAACAAATTCTGGCCGGTTATAGCGTTGATTCCACATGCGACTCCCTTCCTGAAATATCTATTACATCTGTGCGCAGCAAGGAACCTGGTCGGGCAAATGCGAAAAGATCCATTTTCGTAGAATAAGAATTCCGGTAAAACCTTGCCGTCAACCTCAAGCAGGAATAAGAATAATCGTATTTACTCACGGCGTGCCAGTTTGGGCTTGCCCCGATAACCCATCCCCCTGGTGAAAGAGCTTTTTTGTGGAGTTTTGCGCCAAAACAGGCGCAAAAACTCCACAGGCGGGGCAAACCATCGATTTTTAATCGCCCGAGCAGCAGAACCAGGATGGTTCAGTGCCAAAACGAAGAGCTTGTGAGTAAATACGAATAATCTGCCAAAAAATATCACTCCAAACCCACAAACTGCTGCTAACTGCCGGCGGCCAGGATCGGATCGATGATGGATTGAAGAGTCTCGAAAGAAGGCGGACCGATCAACTTTTGATCGTTGACCACAAAAGCAGGCGCGCCATTAAATCCATAGCGGTGGCCTTCGTTGGTGCTCTGGTCAACTTTTGGAATATTCTGGCCAGAATCAAGACAGTTATTAAATTTATTCAGTTCCAGCCCGAGCTGGCTGGCATAGGCTTTCAGGTCATTCACGCCGATGGCTGGAGACTTTGCATAAAGCAGATCATGGTATTCCCAAAATTTTCCCTGGTCAAAAGCACACTGCGCAGCTTCGGCAGCTTTTGGGGAGCCCGCTGTGATTACAGGGAAGTCCTTCCACACAAAGCGCACTTTGTCGCCATAAGTTTGACGGATGCGATCCAGAACACCCGAGTTATGCCAGGCCTGACAGGATGGGCAGCCATAATCAGAGTATTCGATAATCGTCACACTGGCACTCTCTGCGCCATAAGCGGGATCTGCCGCCATGCGGGCTGCGCTTAAGGGCACTGCCTGCGGGCGGGTCAACGTAAAGACCGCAATCGCCACAACCACCAACCCAAGCAGGCTGAAAACGATGGTGTTTTTTAACTTTTCCTGCTGACGGCGTTTCTGACTGGCAGTTCTAAGCTTGTTTTTTGTTTTTTCGGTGGGCATATGGCATCCTTTTTAATTTAGTGTACAAATAATAGATGCACCAACCCAGTTTTTGTTACATAAATTAATCACCAGTCTGAAGAAAACTGAATATCAATACCTGCCTCTGGAAAAGCCGGAACCAGGCTGCAAGCATGATGCATGCCGTAAATTTGCGCCATCAGCGGTTTTGTCATTGAAGGAGGAGAATACCAGTAAAGAACACTTTACAAACCCACTTGGGGATTTATTCGAAAAATAAACAAGCGCACGGGTGAGGGGGCACCCATGTGCCTGTCCTATCCATAATAAGGCACATTTATCGAAGTATATGAGAATAGCCTGAAATGATATGAGTAAATTTACAAAGCAGCCCCGCTCACTGAAATGAGCGGGGCTGCTTTGTAAATTTCATCTGGCATGGTGCCCCAGGTGGGAATCGAACCCACGTCTGAGCCTTAGGAGTGCCCTGTTCTATCCATTGAACTACCGGAGCCAATTTCAAAATTATACTTCAATGCCGGGCATACAACAATAATTAAAGCCCCCAACATCTCCAGGCATCTAATCACCGTCAATCATGTTTGTCAAGATTCGTTCAAAAAAACGCGTTCACTTTTGAAATTTCAGATTAAACATCTACTTTATAAACTGGCAGTAATGGCTCGCGGGGGAAACCATGCTGAATTCAGGCTGACTCAGCGAACAGGGTGCAGGGAAAGAGAGGTTTTTTGTGTGATTATTTAGCGCAAAAAGCGAAAAAATAACCACCGGCAGGATCTGCCTGCCACAAGTGAACAAGACACAATTTAGCCTGACCCTGACCCATTATCCAGGCTGATTTCTCAGTTCGCCAATCTCCAGCAGCACCAAACTATCGAACATGTCGTTGGTTTTCAGAAATTAACACGCCCAAATAAAGAAAAACATACCAATCTCTCCTTCTTCTTGCTTTTCGTCTGGGTACCTTGTAAAATTACTCCATACCCTGGTCGATCCGCGAAACAACGCGCTTCCCGGAGTAAATTCATCTTAATTCTTTATTGTCATCCATGCTAAAATACAAACTATGACTCAGCAAAAAATTGGGCGCTACGAAATTAAATCAGAGCTCGGACGCGGCGGAATGGCCACCGTTTATAAAGCCTACGATCCGCGGTTTGAACGCGAAGTGGCTATCAAAGTGCTACCGCGCGAATTGATGCACGACCCGCAATTCCGCGTGCGCTTCGAGCGCGAGGCGAAGACAATTGCTGCTCTGGAACACCAGGCCATCGTACCTGTGTACGATGTTGGTGACGAAGACGGACAGCCCTATTTTGTGATGCGCTGCATGACCGGTGGCTCATTGGCAGATACGATTTCAAAAGGGCCATTATCCCTGACGGCGACAGCCAAAATTATGGAACGGCTGGCACCCGCTCTGGACGAAGCCCACTTTAAGGGAATTGTCCATCGCGATCTAAAACCAGGCAATATTCTTTTTGACCGTAGTGGTGAACCCTTCGTTTCTGACTTTGGCATTGCCAAAATGACACAATCCCAGGGTGCCACTGTTACTGGTGGCGCAATCATCGGCACACCCGCTTACATGAGCCCGGAACAAGCCCAGGGCGAGTTGGTCGATGGGCGCAGCGATGTTTATGCGCTCGGCGTGATCATTTACGAAAT
Organism: Chloroflexota bacterium; assembly: GCA_026390035.1. Classification (GTDB taxonomy): domain Bacteria; phylum Chloroflexota; class Anaerolineae; order Anaerolineales; family Villigracilaceae; genus UBA5195. The sequence goes on along the minus strand of JAPLGT010000174.1, from coordinate 13,980 downwards.
GCTCTCGGGCACCCAACCATATCAGGCAACCACACCCATGGCGGTTGTGGTCAAACAGATCACCGAACCCATCCCCCACATTCTGGATACTGCGCCCAACCTGCCCGGCGCCATTGAAGCTGTGATTGAAAAAGCCATGGCAAAGATTCCGGCTGAACGCTTCTCGAGCGCCGGGGAATTAAGCGCGGCGCTTTCGGCAGTTGCTGGCGGGCAGAGCGCTGAAGACGCCATCAAAACCGCCACATTCACAGCTACGCGCTTGGCAGCATCAAGAACCCGGGCTGCTCCAGGTAAAACACGCATTGCCCAACCGGGAACCATACAGGCTGGCGGGTTGAATATTTCGTTACCCCTGATCCTGATTGGTGGTTTGCTGGGGCTATGCCTGATGGCAGTGATAGCGATGGGCGTGTTCAATATTTGCCCGCCAACTGGTCCCTGGCCCATGCCGCCCTGGTGCTCCAGTACAGCAACCTTACCAGCTACCACTCAACCGGTGGCCATCGTCCTGACCGAAGTGATCGTACCAACTGCCCCGGTTGAACCTAGCGCGACCATTGAACCAACCGTACAAGCTGAGCCCACTCAGCCACCGGCTACTGAAGTCGCACCTACGGCCCCGATTGTTCCAACCGTGCCGGCTGCCGCGCCGGGTGGCGTCGATAAGGTGGCCTTCATTGCATCAAACGAAGTCTGGCTGATGAACATTGATGGCTCTGAGCTGCACGTGTTGACCAACGACAAGGTCTCCAAGACAAATTTGCAATGGATCCCTGGCAGCAACCTGCTGGTATTTATCAGCGGTACCAATGTTAATACTATTAACGCAGATACCGGTCAGTTTGACACGATCGTATCTTTCCCATTTGCCAAACTTTTGGACGAATTCCGAGTATCGCCAGACGGCAAGCAGGTTGCCATCTCGCTCAACCGCGAAATGTATATTGTGCCTTTTGACCTGGCTAAATTAAAAGCCGCACGCGGCAAAGACGGCTTGATCGCCATGAATGGCTGTATCAACTATACTGGCAGCACCCTGGCCGCCGTGCACCTGAAGCTATTCCGCTGGGGCAAGGATAGTAAAACCGTCGCGTGGTTATTTGAAGGCGGAGATGCGGCCGGAAAACCTGTCGACTTGATCCGCATCACCGACATCAGCAGCTGCGATCCGAAAAAGCTCAGCACCCAGGATGAATTCCCCGGTACACGCTTTTCTCCTGAAGGTTATGGCAGCCGGCCCGTTCTGCCCGATTTTGACTGGGATGGCGGTTTCCTTTTCCTGATGAACACCATGGACCGCAACGGCTGGGGTTATTTATATACATACTCTGGTGAGCTGCGTAAGGGCACTCTGGAAAACCCGATCATCGCTTCTAAATCGCGTTGTTGTTACCGCGATGCGCGTTGGAGCCCGGATGGTGCTTATATCTTCTTCGCCTTCATCAACAAAGATGATCCCAGCTCGCCAGAACAGTTTTATTATATTCCGGTCAGCTCCTTCCGCAGCGGAGCTGAATTGACCCCCATTCCCATGCCGGATGGTTTCTTTACGAACCCGAAGGAAGCACCTCAACCAGCGCTGCATATCGCCAAGTAAATTTAGCCAGCGGGTGTTTATTTTCGTAACAAAATTAACGTGTTAGATATAGGGCTTCCGCAAAGATGCCCTATATGTTTGTCACAATTTGCTTTACCAACCCGGGCCCGGCATAGATCAGACCGGTGTAAACCTGCACCAGGCTGGCGCCCATCTCCAACTTGCGCTTGGCATCATCAGGAGTCATGATTCCGCCAACCCCAACCACAGGGATGCGTCCTGCCGCGCTTTTCAGTACCCGCGCCAGCACATCATCACTCATGCGGGTAAGCGCCTTGCCGCTCAACCCACCGCTCTCGTCCCGCTGGGCCGAACGCAGGCCCTCGCGCGCAAGCGTGGTGTTGGAGGCAATGATGCCGTCCATGCCAGCATCAACGATCACTCCAACAGCTTCATCAAGTTCCTTTTCGCTAAGATCAGGAGCCAGTTTCACCAATAATGGCAGTTTCTTTTTCAGGCGCACCTCTTCGCAAGACCGTTGGGTATTCAATTGCGTTAGCAACCCCTCCAGCGCCTCGCGTCCTTGCAGACTGCGCAGGCCCACGGTGTTCGGAGAGCTGACATTAATGGTCAGGTAATCGGCCAGTGAAGCATAGTTCTGGAGCAGAGCCAGGTAATCATAAACAGCCTGTTCGTTGGGAGTATCTTTATTTTTCCCAAGGTTTACGCCCAAAATCGCTAAGCGCTGCGTTTTCGGTGGTTTGCGCCCTTTCATCAACGGCATGCCGGTGATCCATTCCCAGATGCCGCCCGCCAGAGTTGGGTTGAGTTGGATCTGGACATATTCTGTGCCACGGCTGGGGAAACCCATCCGATTGATCACGGATTCATCTTCCAGCAGGCGGAATACTCTCGGTTTTGGATTGCCCGCTTGCGGGCGCGGGGTGACAGTACCAATTTCGATATGCCCAAAGCCCAAGGCCGCCAGCCCCTGGATGGCGATGCCATCCTTGTCATAGCCCGCCGCCAGCCCAACCGGGTTTTTGAACTTCAACCCAAAGACTTCCACTGGTTTCTGCGGCGCAGAAAATAACGCCTCCAACAACCAGCGTGTCGGCGGCAGGATACCCGCCAGGCGCACCAACTGCAGGGTCAGGTTGTGGGCCAGTTCTGGCTCGAGTTTGAACAATAACGATCGAAATGGTTGGTAAAAACTCATCAGCACCTCGTCAGCTCAATAATAAAATTCGGAAATATGAACAACACCAACAGCTGCCCTGGCTGCTACCATGTTCCGCCACGCAGGAATGGTCTTTTCAATTGGACAAGATGCTACTCAAAAAATGTTGGCCTGCCTGGGTTCTCATAATGTGCAAAGACCTCATTCAGAATCCTTATATTGGTGCGAGTTTCTGAAAGCGGTGGTAAATTGTCCATCCCGAAGAATTCCACATCCAGGGTTTCAATACTCGGAGTGGCTGATCCGCTGGTGATTGAACACAGAAAGATCAACTTATAGAGATGGTAGAACTCCAAGGGCTGGAGGCGGTTGGCATCATAAACTCCCACCAGTTTATCCACATTGACCCTGAAGCCGCTCTCCTCCCAAACTTCACGCGCAACCATGGCCGCCGGGGCATCACCGATATCACCCCAGCCGCCGGGCATGGCCCAACGTCCGTCTGTTCTTTCGCGCACCAGCAGGATTTTCCCATCACGAATGACTGCTCCACGTACATCGATTTTGGGCGTAGCATAACCATGCTGCATCGAGAAACTTTGCAAGACGGTTTGCTTGGAAAGTTCCGACTGGCTGGCGAGCATTTCGGCAGTAATTTCCTGCAGGCGCTGGTAGCGCTGAATATCATAATCGTTGCCACTGTAGGTGATGCCGGCCTGGGAAAGCGAATAAATTTCGCGCGCCCAATCAAGCCATTTTGGGGTTTCCGTCATAAAATCCTTTCATGTTGCACACGATCAAAACCTGGTTTGAAGTCTAATCAAGACGAAGAATGAATACCGGTCACTGCCAGCTCGAAACTTACCAAGATTCAAGCTGGAAGGCCCGCTCTTCGCCGCCAGTAGTTTATTGCGGGTAGGCACGGAATTTTGCCAACCTACCTGAGGTCAATTATTGGCGAGAAAATCACGGGCTGCCTGGATGCTGGCAGAAGGCACCTTGCCGGTTGCTTCCCAATGATCCAGCATTTCGCGGATCGTCAGAACTGAATGCAGACTAAACCCAGCCTGAGCAAGGGCTTCGCTGGCGCCAGATTGCCGGTCGACAAGCACCACCACATCTTTGACCACCAGGCCCACCGCCGAGAGTTTCTCAATTGCCTCAAACTTGCTGCCGCCCGTGGTGGCAAGATCATCGATCACCACGACAAGTTCACCAGCATGGTATTCGCCTTCGATCTCGGCCTTTGTGCCATAGGTTTTGACTTCCTTGCGCGGGTAGATCATGGGGTAATCACCCGCCAGGCTAATGGCAGTCGCGATTGGGATGGCAGCATAAGGCAAGCCCGCCAGACGTTTAAACTCCAACTTTGCAAGCACCGGCAAATAAGCGGCGCCCACCTGCTTGAGCAGCTTTGGATAGGTGATGATCTGGCGCAGATCGATATAAATGGGTGATTTCAACCCGGATTTCAATGTGAACTCGCCAAACTTAATACAGCCGGCCTCCAGCAAACCATCAGCCAGGGCAGCGATCATATTTTCAGTCATGTTTTTCTTCCTTGGTTGCCAGTATGGGCAAGCTTAGCGCCGCGTGAAGTCTGGCCTGAGCTGATGTTGAAGCGCGATGATCTGATCGCGCAGCTCAGAAGCCGCCTGGGCCGGGTTGGCTGCCCGCGAGATACCCCGGGAAACCGGCAGCAGCATGCCTTTGCCATCATTGCGCAGCCCGGCGTTGAGTGCTGTTTCCAGATCACCACCCTGGGCACCTACCCCTGGAGCCAGGAACCACAGGTCTGGAGCAATTGCGCGTACCCTGGCTAGCGCTTCGGGTTGGGTGGCGCCTACAACCAGGCCGATATTATTTTTGGTATTCCACTGCGAGGCCAGCCGCGCAACCCGCTCATAGAGCAGATCGCCGCCTTCGAGCTGCAGATCCTGTAGATCTCCGGAACCCGGGTTGGAGGTCTTACAGAGCAGAAAAACACCGTTTTCCTGGTTCTCAATGAATGGGTCGATCGAATCTTTGCCAAGATACGGGCTGAGTGTGATACCATGCGCACCAAGCCTAGAAAAAGTGGATTCTGCGTAGGCTTCGGCGGTGGAAGCAATATCGCCGCGCTTGGCATCCAGGATGACCGGGATCCGCGAACCCATGCGGTGGGACTCGTGCTTGATGGCAGCGATTACTTCCTTAAGCGCGCTCCAGCCTCTCGAACCAAACTGCTCAAAAAAAGCGGCGTTGGGTTTGAAAGCTGCGGCATACGGTGCAGTCTGCTTGATGATATTCAGGCTGAACTCCAACGCTGAGGCGGCGCTGGGTTGTTCAAGGTCAGACACATGCGGGTCCAGGCCAATACACAGCAGGGACGAGCAGTCGTCAATACGTCTTTCGAGAAAAGAGAAGAAAGTTTCCATAGGATGAGTGTGGGTGCAGATTTGCACAAATCGAGCTGGTTTTCATGGATGGGATCGCTTTACCTACTCATTCCAGAAAGACCCACTCAACCTGCGCCATCTGCCCGTTGTTTTTAGGCCTTTCCCAATACCATTGCCAGCAAGGCCATACGGACATACAACCCGTATTCCATCTGGCGGAAGTACGCGGCGCGCGGGTCATCATCAAAATCCACGCTGATCTCACCCACTCGCGGTAAGGGGTGCATGACGATCATTTCTTGTTTTGCAGCTTTCATAATCTCCGGATCCACCACGAAGGCTCCCTTCACGCTTTCATACAAATCCTGATCTTCAAAACGCTCCTTCTGGACACGCGTGACGTAGAGCACATCGGTTTCGGGCAGCACCTTTTCAAGCACATTGAATTCGGCCTGGGGAATACCCTTCTCGCTGACTTCTGCCATCACTTCCCGGGGCATGCGCAGGATCTCTGGCGAGACATAATTCAACTTGATCCCACTAAAGTTTGAAAGCAAGCGCGCCAACGAATGCACGGTGCGTCCATATTTCAAGTCACCTAGCATGGTTACGGTCAGGTTGTCCAACCGTCCAAGTTCTTCCCTGATCGTGAAGGCATCCAGTAAGGCCTGGGTGGGATGCTCGCCCACGCCATCGCCGGCATTGATGACCGGTTTGCGCGCATATTTGGCCGCCAGCGCCGCCGCACCAGTCTCAGGATGGCGCAGCACGATCACATCGGCATAGCATTCCAGGGTGCGCACAGTGTCAGGCAGGCTCTCGCCCTTGGAAACTGATGAATACTTCACCTCGCTGATCGGGATGACACTTCCGCCCAGGCGTTCCATCGCAGCAGTAAATGACGATGATGTACGTGTGGAAGGTTCATAGAATAGATTCGCCAGGATCTTGCCTTTGAGCAAATCGAATGTACCGATGCGCTCAACCATGCCGCGCATCTCGTGCGCCACGCCGAAAACATATTTCAAGTCGGCATGGCTAAACTGCTTTACAGATAAGATATCCTTGCCGTACCAGGGCGCGTTTTTATCATCGCCAAAGGGCAGGTGCGGGTTTGCAGGCGTGGTGGGCATACATCTCTCCTTTGTTATTGAATTTTATGACATGTAAAGTTATGCGTTCGGTTCTTCCGTGTTCACTTCTTCCGTGTTCGCTTCTTCCGGCTGCGGCCTATCCTTGCTCTCGTACCATAAGCGCTTGAGAAATGGCATCAGCAGAAAGAGCGAATCATCAAATGTATTCAAAACATGGCTTTGGGTCGAAGTCTTGCCGAATTTACAATATTCGATCACAGGAATATTTTTCTCATTCCAGATCAACCGCAAAAAGCGATCGCCTCTTTCCAGACCATGTTTTTGGGCGGTTGAAATGGTCAGATAAACACGTGAAAGACCGGCGCGAAAGAGCCTGGCTTCTTTGGTGATGGCCACTGCGCGGATAAAATCCAGCTTTGTGGTGTTCCAATACCGGGATGATTTTTTTTCAATCATCGTTTCAATTTGTGCGACCACTTGTTCCCAGGAAACCATGTTTTCCGTAACAATTTCTGCACTCAAATCCGCCAGATGGCGGGTGATATCGTCAGCCATATTTCATCTCCCTGATGTTTTTACCGTAACCGGGTTCAACCAATATCTTACCATCTCTGAAAGCCTCACGCCCGCGCAAGGTAACACTGACCACTCGACCTCTCACCTGCCAGCCTTCAAAAGGGGTCCAACCGCAGCGCGAGTGCATTTCAGCCGCGCGCAACTCATAAACAGCTTTTTCATCCACATCCACCCAGGTTTCGGGCTGCTCAGGCAGTTTGAAAATCCGACGCGGGTTGGTGACAGATTTTTCAACCAGCTGATCCATGGTCAGGCGCCCTGCATGAACCGCAGTTAGAAGCAGCGGCAGAAGCGTCTCCAGCCCAGGAAAACCAGGCGGCGGGTTGGTGCCATCTTTTTCGGCGATTGTGTGGGGGGCATGATCTGTGGCGAAACAGTCTATCACATCCAGGTTCTCCCAGAGCGCTGCCGCGTCCTGCGGAGTGGCCAACCTGGGCCGCACCTCAGCCCGGCCCCCGCTCAGACCCGCTCCACAGCAATCCCCGGCCGGCGCGAGCGGCAGCCCACCTTCCGCCAGGAACAGGTGGTGCGGGCAGACCTCACAGGTGACCTTGATGCCACGCTGCCTGGCAGCCTTGATCAACAGAACTTCTTCGCGCAGAGAAATATGCGCAATATGGATGGGTTTATCAAACAGGTGCGCCATCAACAGCGCAGCACCCATAGAGCGGCTCTCTGAATGTGTCACGATCGGTGTCTGACCAGGCCACTGCCGAAAATGCTCCATCCAGAGCGTCATGTCATCCAGGCGCAGCTCTCCAAAGGTGGAGTCTAGATACATCTTAAGCGCGGCAGCTTGCGGGGCCAGATTGGCAACAATTTCGGCGTTACCCGGCCCAGCGCCCAGGTATTGGGCGTAATCGCAGCGCGCTTTCTGACTGGCAGCCTGCAGGGCAAGCTCAAGGGTTTCAGCGTCGAAGATGGGCGGTTTGGTATTCGGCATCGCCAGCAACATGGTCACACCACCCGCCAGCGCAGAAGCCGTGCCGCTGTCAAAATCTTCCTTATGGGTTGCGCCAGGCTCCCGCAGGTGAACATGCGGATCGATCAGGCCGGGTAGACGGATCATTTTTTGGGGCTCCGCTGTGAGATAAAAGAGAAAAGTCACTTCCAACATGCATACGCAACGCTAAAATTTGGAAGAAAACATGGTTTTCTAGAATGGTTATGCGGTCCGTTGAAAAAAACCGCGGAACGGTTGGGTGTGAGAATGCCAGGTAACCAGCTCGGCACCATTGAACATTCCAGTCAGGGTCAGGGTAAGGGACAAAATATTTTTGTCGTCCAAATTGATAATCAATTATAGCTTGCGCCATGTAAGAAAAACTTCTGAATTGCTTTTTTAACGAAACTGCACGCACAAAACCACCGCAAGGCTCGTAAAAAATCAGCCGTGATTCCAAGCTTTTACCACAAATTCGTCAGCAGCACCCAGATGGAAATTAAACTTCGAGTGCTGCACAAACACTACGAGTATATCCTTTGTTCATGCTAACAGGCGGCACACTAAGGGGATTGAGCGCAGAGTGCGCACCCAATCCCCAGTATACAACTTTCAACGGTGAACGAGCGAACTATCCCCCGCGAACTTCGGGAGCCTTGAAAATCAGGAAGATTGTGTTAACCAGGATGCCCAGGATGGCGGCGAAAACAATCGCTGGGATCCCATTCGGGAATAACAGCGGGATCTGGAAGGGAAACACACCGCCTGGCAGTGCCAGGTTACCACCGATACCGCAGATCAGGATGATGGCACCCACGGCCAGTTGTTTAGGATCAAAAAGGTTGACCTTTTCGGATTGGATCAGGGCAACACCCTGCATACCAATGATGCCGATGAGGTAGATACCCAGACCACCCTGAACAGCCACAGGCAAAGTGTTGACGAGCGCGACCAGCTTGGCAAAAAAACCGAACACGATCGCCATTCCGCCAGCAACCATCAACACTGATGTGGAATAATTGCGGGTGATTGCCATCAATGAATTGTTCTCACCATAGTTAGTGCCAGCCGCACCACCCAGGAAGCCGACGATTAGATCGTCAGCGCCATCCGCAACCAGGTTAAGCCCAATCAATTCCTTAATATTATATGGCTTGCGTTTCATTTCCACGGCCAAATCATCGATATACAGGCTCATCTGGTACAGGTGGGCCGTGCTTTCAGGAACCGTTGCAATAAAAATCAGAGCGATGCTCAGGGCATAACCCCAGGCTGCCGGGTCTGTGAAGGCAGGCAGGGTGAAATGCGGAATTGCAACCCAGGGAGCAGCGCCAACTGGTGCAAAATTTACCAAGCCGAAGGGGATAGCCACAACATACCCAAAGATGGCTCCCAGCAAAATAGGCAACATGCCGATCAGCCCCTTGCCTTGCAGGTAAACCGAAAACATAATCGTTGCGATCAGGGTCAGGAATGCTACCGCCCAGAACTTCCAGGCGATATCAGCCGCAACGTGGATCGACATACCACCAGCATTGTTGAGGGCTGCACCCGCCAGGGCCACACCGATTACCATGGCCATTGAGCCGGTCACAATTGGAGGCAAGACACGATCCAGGGCAGCCTTGCCAATACGCATGATCAGGAACCCAAAACCAATTTCAAACAGGGCGGTCAAAATGATACCGACCTGCACAATCCGGACACCTTCCGGGCAGTAAAACTGGGCCGGGTCGCTGAAGCAGGTCGGAGCAAACTTGCTCATCACGGTCATGACGACAGCAATGTAGGAAAACGACGAGCCATAATACATCGGTATTTTGCGTTTAGATACCAGAAGAGCGATGATGGTACCCAGACCAGATGCCAGCAATGTAACGCCGACATCAAACTTGGTCAGGATGGCAACCAACACAGTGGCAGGGAACATCGTCAGGAACTGCTGAAAACCTAGGCTCAGCATGGCACCGAGCGGCGGGGTATCATCCGGCAGAAACCCGATGAGTTTTCCCAATGAAGCCTTTTTAGTCACCTTATTAGCCATTTCTACTCCTCCACCAACAGAAAATGAATTGGACTGCGGCCCGGCCCCTTACTCTGGAAAGAGCAAAGGGCCGGGTTCAGGTATAAAAAAAGAGAGCCGCTAAAAGCGACTCTCAAATTTTTGAAAAAATGAAACACCCATCCCTAAGAATTTCTGATATTCTAAACTCCGGTAACAGCCTGGATGCTCAAACATATTGCGCCCAATTCTATGCAAATTGGGATTCCTGTCAAGAGGCAAATTCCGCTAAAAGCAACCCAGCTGCCAACCTGCCGGTCTTTCCCAACCGAAACAGTCATTGTTGCAACTGACTGGAGTAGCACAACATCCCTCGATGCCATGAAAAGGGTGGAAATTTTTTCCCATTTTCGCCTAAATCAGGCGTAGCCCCCATCCCCAGAAAAGGCACACTGCCGACGCTGTGTGTGTACATTAACTCAAACTCCGTCGCCCACGCCATCCGTATTCAAATCACCAAAAGCAAACAAATCACCGGTTTGAATAATTAACCACATTCCCAGCTTTTATCAGTTACAAATATAATAGTTTGTCTCAGCGATGGGTTACCTCGTCACTCCATCCATTTGACTTCAAGACCGGGCTGATGGCACCCCGATTGGTCAACAGTGCAGCACTGATCAACATTCACAAAAAGTCGTCCATGCCAGGTTGGTTCCGGCTGGAAGGTTTTGAAAGATTGTGGTCTAGATTGCCATGGTATGATTCGTTATAGTCGTATCTGTCTTGGCTGGGGTCATTAAGGAGCACCCACATGAATAAGCAGTACCTTCTAATATTACCTATTTTCAGCCTGGTAATTTCAGGCTGCCAGAAACTGCCACGCGAACCAGGGCTGGTTGCCACACCCGTAGCACCAACCTCCACGCAACCTGCCATCAGCACACCCAGCCCAACCGCTCTGCCCACATCCAAACCCGCGACTGCTATTCCGACACCCACAGAAACCCCAAGTAGCGGGGCTGATGGCCTGGACGATGCCTATTATCCGCAAATGGGGAATGGCGGCTACGATGCGTTGCATTACAGACTGGACTTAAGCGTGGATGTGGCCAATAATGAAATCAGTGGCTCATCTACGCTCAATGCACGGACCAGCGAGGCTTTGAGCTCGTTTAACCTGGATTTGCATGGACTGGAAGTCAGCGCCGTAACAGTCAACGCTGCCCCGGCCACCTTTTCCCGCAAAAACGATGAGTTGACCATCACCCCGGCAGTCCCACTTGAAAAAAACATGGAGTTTACAGTGGTTGTCATGTACAGCGGCCGGCCCGAATCTGTTGCTGACGCCTCCTTTCCTGGCGAAACGGTCGGCTGGTTTGGCGATGCCGGGATCTATGTCGTCAGTGAAGCCGCGGGCGCGATGAGCTGGTATCCGGTCAACAACCATCCGCTCGATAAAGCCAGTTATACTTTTCGGATTACTGCCCCCAAACAATACCGGGTGGCAGCAAACGGTTTGCTCAAATCTGAAGTCGTCAACGGAAAAATGAAAACCAGCGTTTGGGAGGAGACCCATCCGATGGCGAGTTACCTCGCAATCCTGGCAATTGGCAAATACAGACTGGTGACCGAACCAGGCCCAGGCGGATTGCCAATCCGCAACTATTTTCCGCCAGACGCAGGCGGTGATATCACGGGTGCTTTTATCCACACCAACGACATGCTCGCATACTACAGCCAGGTCTTTGGCCCTTATCCATTTGATGCCTATGGAGTGGTGGTGGTTCCGCTAGAATTCGGTTATCCACTCGAAACTCAAACCCTGTCAGTTTTTGCAATAGATATGGCCGATGAGCTAACTGCAGCGCACGAACTCGCGCACCAGTGGTTTGGCAACAGCGTCAGCCTGAAATCCTGGAAAGACATCTGGCTGAACGAGGGCTTTGCCACCTATGCCGAGGCCTTGTGGGTTGAACATACACAGGGAAAAACTGCCGGGGATCAGTATATGCAGGCAATTTACAGAGATGCCAAAGCCAGAGGGATGGCAGCGCCCACGGATCCATCGATTAAGAACCTATTTGACGATTTTGTCTATGACCGAGGCGGCTGTGTGCTGTATGCCCTGCGCCTGCAAGTGGGCGACGAGATCTTCTTCAAAATCCTGTCTGAATATTATGCGCGTTACAAGTATGCCAACGCCAACACGGCTGATTTTTTGGCTGTCGCCGAAGCGGTCAGTGGACAAGACTTGCAGAGCTTTTTTGACGCCTGGCTATATTCCGACGAAATTCCTGACCTACCGCAACCAGCACAATAAACGTCCGCTCCCGCAGCAGATTCTGTGCTGCGGGAGCGCAGGCCGTGGTTTTGTCATCAAGGAATTACATCCAGCGCAGTACGGGCAATCTGATCGGTCTAAAATTTGTAATTATTTTGACGGCATCAGATCTTCGGATAGCGGTGATCCCCGACCTTGAGTATCTTCTCAGCTGGCGTGAAATCGCCAGGCTGGTTTTTTGTGTAAATACCACACCTACAGCGATTACAAAATAAATTCTTGCGTATCCAGAAGACCCAAAGCAGGTACCGGGCAGGCTGCTGACTTCTTATCAAGACAGGCGACAAAGCCTTGCGCTACCCTGGCTTTCGTGTGTCTTCGCACTCATTATTTTGCTGAAACCATTATGTCGGCTGGTGAAATTGCTTGTACTCCGCCTCCCCAGGGTGTTCGCCAGAAAAAAGAACTTTTAGCACAAACGGGATTTTGGAGAGCAGTGAATGTTTCAGGTAGCACTCACGGGTGGCATGCTGTACCCCAAGCGCATCCAGCCGTTTTTCAAAATACGCCAGCCGTACCAGAAAATCGTCATAATCTCGCCCATCCCTGGGCGTCCAGGCGGTTTCGCTAAGTGCTGTAATGCGCGGGAACGTCTGCCAATCCATGCGCGCGCGGGATGCAACGTACTCTGTCCACAGTGGTGCTTCGATCCCCAGGATACTGCTGGCCTGAACAGCGTTTATTCCAGCGAACTGCGGCTCAAATTGATAGGTCCTGATTAATTCCATCACCCGGTACGAATAATCCAGGTAAAGCCTGGAAAAATCTGAAACAATCGTCTTACGACCTTTTTTGAGCTCAGCAATGGTTTTTCTTCGATTTGCAAAGAACCAGAACTGGTTGATGATCTCCGGATCCAGGTTGTCGTGCAGCACTTCACTCCATGCAATGATTCGGCTGCCCCTGGCCTTTAATAGCGCGGCCAGGCGGTTTTCAAAATATGCTTGAAGATCATGCCCATTTTTCAAGCCCTCTGCAACCATACGACGTTGGCAGTGCGGGCATTTCTTCCACTCTTTTTTGTTGACTTCGTCCCCGCCGATATGGATATAGCCGGATGGAAACAGGTCAACTATTTCCGAAAATACATTCTCCAAAAATTCAAATACAAACTCATTTCCAACGCAGAGCGGCTTTGAAAATGTTGTGACTGAGGTTCGCACTTCGACCGGCATTCCCGCGCAGGAGAGCTGCGGATACGCCGCCATGGCAGCGGTAAAGTGACCAGGCGAGCCAATTTCAGGGATTACTTCAATAAAATTTTTGGCAGCGTAAGCAACCACTTCGCGAATTTCGGCCTGAGTGTAGTAACCAGCATACGGCTTGCCATCATAGACAGGCTTTGAGAGCAGCCAGCCAACCACCTGGGTTTCCTTACGCAGCGAGCCAACTTCAACCAACCGGGGATATTGCTTAATTTCAATCCGCCAGCCCTGGTCATCCGTCAGATGCCAGTGCAAGCGGTTCATTTTATGCAATGCCAGCAGGTCGAGCATGCGCTTGATCTCATCCACCCCAAAATAATGCCGGGAAACATCCAGCATAAAACCACGATACGGAAAACGCGGCGCATCTTCAATGTGCAAATAAGGGATTTCGTAAGGCGCGGCACTTGTGCCGTTCTCAACACCTGCCGGAAGCAGCTGTCTGAGGGTCTGGGCTCCGTAAAATAAACCTGCCGTGCTGGAAGCCCTGATTTCAATACCATTCTCGTCCACATCCAGGTGATAAGCTTCTTCGCCCTGGATGGTTGGCTTCAATACAAATCGGATCTGGCCCTGATGAGCTGTGGAAGCCAAACCTGTCAGCTTTTGAATCAGGTCAGCCGCCCTTTCAGCACCGGGCGGGCTGGACACTGCCGCATTCGTATCGATAACAAAAAAGCCCGTTTGGAAGGTTACGCTGTCAGGTTTTGGGATGATAGGT
>JAPLGT010000073.1:0-32822 GCA_026390035.1 Chloroflexota bacterium | reverse complement strand
GTTACTACTCAGCCATGTAGGCATCAAGAAAGGCTGGCAAATAAGGTTTACCAATCAAAGCGGAATAAAGCGCATCCAGGATAGGTTGCTCATTTTTACGAGCCGTTGAAACGTAACTACGCACAGCACAGAAGACCTTCGAGCCATCGTCACTGCGGAAGCCGCCAGACACCTTTTGCTGTAATTTGGTCATGCGAATATCACGCTCGGCTTGATTGTTATCAAACGGAACCTTAAAATCATACATAAATGCCAGTTCTTTATCTCGGTGGTCTCTCAGCCGGTCGAGCAGGTTCTTCGCTTTGCTTTGTTTGACCTTTCCTCGCTTCTTGGATTGTTGCTCTATTTTTTCAGGTGCTGGGTTAGATAACAACCCTTTATCCACAATTTGGTCGTAATGGTTTTCAAAACTTGCGATTTGTTCCCTTGCGAGAGCTTCATCTCCAAGATCTTGGGCTACTTCGACGGTTTGTTTTATGTCCAACAGCAACTCGATCATTTCAGTTGCCCAAATTTGCTGGTATTGTTCAACCAGGAAGGTTAGCTCCCGGAGCACATGCGCATTGCATAAAGCATGTTTCGCCTTTGCGTACTTCAAATAGGCTTGCCAATAGTCATGAACACACCACTTGGTTCGTTTGGGCAATATCCCAATTTCGTCCATGGCTTTTGAGCCTCTTTTGTCATGGATTTGGTAGTAGCTGGCTCGTTTTGTACTCGATGCGTGCAACCACTTCAGCTTTCCACCTACCCGCGCACCCGTCTCGTCAAAGTGCACAGCTTCTTCAGTTTCAGTCAGGTAGCTTTTGACCTTCTTATTGATCGGCTCTACTTGTTTGGCTATTTCTGCTACCGCCTTGACCACAACTCCCTGTGTCACCGGTTGCTCATATAAGTCTTCTAAAATCTCTGTCGTTCGTTTGAGTGGAATGAAGTGATAATTGTGAAAGTAAGCTGCCTGGGCTCGAATGCGCGGCCCGTATTGAGTCTTCTGGCTGACATTTGCTGGGAACTCAGCTTTATTCACTGTTCCACACGATGGACAGGTCTTAATTTCAACCTGATGTTCCGTCACTTCCAACTTCTTTCTCGGAACATCAAAGACCTGGCGCGTGTCATATTTATCGATCCCTACTTTTTCCAACGAGGCCTGGCAATGACTACATTGCGCGACCGAATGAATCGCTGTGAAATCCGGGTTAGCAACCGGTTCCAATCGGTGACCTTTATGCCCAAATTGTCCACCACTGTTCCTTCCGCTTTTATGCCGCAATCCATGCTTTAGTGGCTTTTTCAACCCGTCACTCGTAGGCGGCTTGCCGCTGTTGTGACTGTCTTTTTTCAATTGGTCTTCTAATTTCTGTACCTTGTCTTCCAAAACCTTTATGTTATCTTGTAATGCCTGAATTAGCGTTACCAGCGTTTCGACCAAGTCTACAACCGCACCTTCCCCTTGGCGATAGGCGGTTCTTACTTCTTCTTGCGTAGGCAATTTATTTTCTGGCATGTTTCCTATCATAGTCGGCGATTGTAAAAATTACGCCAACTTTTTATCAGAACCTATCGGCTGAGTAGTAACTCCGAAAGTACCCACGCAGTGATCTCATCCTGATTCTGGCAAGCCGGGCACTTTTTCTGCGCGGGCATAAGCATATGCTGTTTATCAATCTGCTCAAGCGCCACCCGCAGCAGATCGTCATAAATTATTGCTAATCCAAGAGCCTTACCCTGGACCTCATCCAATGCCATCCTGGCATGTTCTGAGCAAAACCCCAGGCTGGCGCGCAGCTGCTCGCGCAGTGAGTAATCGTTCACCCTTTCGTAAAAGAGACGCTCCAGGTAACGCAAATCGGCAGCATGTTGCATCCGACAGAGTGGACAGCCTTCCAGCTGACAGGCCTCCAGAAAAGCATCATACAGGGCAGTGTGGGTCATTTTATAATCATACTGTAACCCGGATAAAATGCAAGTTACTAAATTTTGGCCCAATCAGAAAGCAAATTATGCAAAACCCTTCCTTATCCACCCATAACCCACTTTCAAACATCCGTGCTTTGTACAACGGATTCGACTCCACAGTCACTAGACTTGACTGCGGCCAGAAATGCGCAGTGCACAACCCGAACGGTAAACCCTTCTGCTGCGACATCTGTCAGGCCATCCCGGCTGCTTACCAGGCAGAGTGGGCAACCCTGGAAAGTGACACTAACCTCTGGCACACCTGGCGAGGCAACGAATGTGAACATACGCAGCAGGACGAACACGATACGCTGCTGGCAGAAACGCCCGACGATATGCTGTTGCTGGCCTGTCTGGGTCCAAGCCTGTGCCAGAGGTCATTTCGCATCTTGAGTTGCAGACAATTTCCATTCTTCCCCTATGTCACATCCGACTACAGGTTTATTGGGCTGGCCTATGATTGGGAATTTGAAAAAACCTGTTGGGTTATCAGCAACCTGGACGCTGTGACTGAAACCTACCGGCAGCAGTTTATTGACACCCATGAGCAGCTTTTTGCATTTTCGCAGGAAATCTTCGAGAGTTACCAGATCCACTCGGAGCGTATGCGCGCGCACTACGCCAACGAGCACAGACGCATCCCGTTATTACACCGTAACGGGGGCTACCACCTGATCAGCCCAGTCAGTGAACGGACGACACGGGTAACCGCCGAACAACTGCCACAATTTGGAGTTCTCAAGAATCTTGATCGATGAGCCGAATGGTCTCTCAGTTTGAATATATAAGGTCTTTTTTACCATACTCCGAAAAAGTGCTTGACTCTCTGCTCATAATCAGTAAGATAATTAAATCTGGACATAGCTAGATATTGGGAGATGATCAATGAAACTAAATTCCCTGTTTCTGCTCTTCGTTTCGGCCTTTTTTCTACTGGTAGCTTGCACCCAACCATCCCCACAAAATACACAAGCCACCATCGATGCCGCTGTAAAGGCAACTTCAGAAGCACAGCAATCAATGCAAGCCACAATTGAGGCAGCAGTTAAGGCCACCACCACCCAGAGCGAGTCTGCCCAAAAATCAGCCATCGACCAGTCAGTACAAGCAACCATCAACGCACAACCCGCGCCTGATTACGCCAGTATGACCCAGGAAGAAATGGCAGGCATGATCGAAGAAACTGTCAATAAGGCGATGACTGATTACACTGCTGCTACAACTGCCGTGACCCAGTCCACAAGCGACGGAACCGTCACCGATGAAGAAGCCAGTACGACATACACATATACATACGATGTCTATTACGAAGTAGCGAATGCTGAAGAAATAATCCAGGCATATTACGATTATTATGGCGCTTACGCAGACGCTGCGCTGGCATCTATGAACGCCATGGAACAAGACCTGGCTGCAATATCTGAGAGCCTTAACGAGATCGCCACCATCCTGGAGCAAGGGTCGGTCGCTGCCACGGCTGCCATTGACCAGCTTAATACGGCAGCAAACCGGGCCCAAACAAAAGCCGGAGAGATCCAGACTCAGCTACAAGGATTTCAAGACCAGCTCAAAACCGGCCTGACCAAACGCGAGGACACCCTGATCAACCTGCCCGCGAATAACATTGCCGACACCCAGATTGGGGCAATCAACCAGGCTAACGATTTTTTGGATGCTTTTAAAACGGCCATTAGCGATGGTAAGTTTTCACCTGAGGAGTTGGCTAATATAGGCCAATTAGCGGCCAATGCGAAAGCGAGCCTTGGAAAGACTGATGATCCGAAGTTTCAGAAACTGAGTGGTTCTATCGATGGACTGACACGTAATGCAGCCCGTGGTGAGTGGGGTCGTGCTCGCACAGGAATTGGTGACTTCGAACGTTCTGTGCCCAAACGACGAAAGTAAAGGTATTTTGGCAGGTAATGCCAGGAATATAATCAAAAACCTCCCCGTCTAAAATTGGGGGAGGTTTTTGATTACATCTCAAATATACTGATACTCTCTATATGATATGTCTGTGGGAAGAGGTCGAAGGGTGTAATCTGCCTGAGATGATATCCACCAGTCACCAGTCGGGCTGCATCTCTGGCCAAGGTAGAAGGGTCGCAGGAAACATAGGCCAGCGTTTTAGGCCCAAGCCTGATGATGGCATCCAGCACCGCTTTATCCAACCCGGCACGCGGCGGATCAACAATAGCCAAGTCCGCCTTTATTTTCAAGGCTGGCAGGATGTCCTGCGCAAGACCCTCATAGAGCTCCACGTTATCAAATTCATCAAGGTTGACCGCAAAATCTTCACAGGCCGATGGCGCGGATTCGATCGCAATGACCCTGGAAACTTTAGATGCAAAAAAAGCACTGAATAAACCGGCTCCGCAATAGACATCCAGCAAAATACTGGAGGCTGTAACCTGCAGAGTATCAAGTAAATGGACAACCATCCGGGCAGCCATACGGGTGTTGACCTGAAAAAAAGAAGCGGCTGAAACCTTGAAGAGACGGTCCAGAATACTGATGACAAGATATCCATCGCCAGCCAGAACAACACTACCGCTGCCCAGACTGGTCAGGTGGACAACTGAAATACCGGCTTCGATCTCCATCTCTGGAGGGGTGATTTCGTCAGATTCAAGCACAAGCAGCAGCTCATCATTTATGCCCGCACGCAGTGAAACCCGCTCAACCGGAGAATCAGCTTCAAACTCGAGGGTCGGCCAGAGTTTGTTGATCCCGGGTTCTGGCAAAAAACATTCCTTTATAGGAATGAGCTCTTCAGGATTGGCAGCAGCGATAAAACCCAGAACACCGCTCTGATCCAAATGAAATTGAACATGGTTACGGTAATTCCACTCATCTGGGGAAGCTACAATCGGAAGCACCGGCGGATTCTGGATCTTTCCAATTCGTGTCAACTGGTCACTCAGAATATCCATTTTGAGTTTGAGCTGGGCAGTGTAGGGCAAATGTTGGTAATGGCAGCCACCACAAACACCAAAATACTGGCAGCGCGGCTCAATCCGCTCGGGCGAGGCTTTTACAACCTCGACCAATTCTGCACGCGCAAAATTTTTGCGATCATCCACAATACTTACGCGAACAGTTTCACCCGGAAGCGCAAAAGGGACAAAGACCGCCCGGCCATCGTAACGACCGATGGCATCGCCGCCATAGCTAAGCGCTGTAAGAACAATTTCGACTGGTTTATCCATAAGCAATAAAGGGGCGGTCCATAAACCGCCCCACATGTATCCTGACGAGCATCAAAGTAATAATCGTACCCCTGAGGGGCCCGACGGCATGGTCTTTACTTAATAAAGAAAGAAAGGGCGATCAGAAGCGCAAAAAAACCGGCTGCCAGTGTGCCAATTCGCTTTAATTCTTGTTTAGTGGTGGAATAATCCGGATTAAAATCCGCGCTGACAGTACCCCGCTGAATACCTGCGAAGGTAGGGGTAGACTTTGTGGTGACACTTCTGCTTTTCTTAGCCATTTTAAACTCCTAAGGATTTTGTAATACAGCGGATACAACGATCCGTTGATTATCGATCAAGTAAGGATAACACGAGATAAGCGTTACCGTGGCATCGGGCGTTGATGCCATTACATCCACGCGAGTAGGCGCAACAATCTGTGTTGCAGTAATCACATAAGTAAATTGCCGCGCGCTGGTGTACAGAATAATCACATCACCTGGCTGAAGTTTATCCAGATGGCGAAATATCTCACCAAAAATATCATTGTGCGCTGAAAAAACAACATTTCCATTTTCGCCGGGGTTGGGCGTACCGAGATGCTGCGCCACACCCTTCTTAAGTTGCTCCCAACCATCGCCCTGCACAATCGGTGCATCAATATTAATGGCAGGCACCTGAATACGTATACCCTGTTGAGGGCTGGCGGTTGGCACTGGCACATTTTCCAGGGCCGGAACCAACGCGCGCAAATGCTCCGGTATTTCAGCATCATTCGGTTGGGCACCTTTGGCCGAATTAGGCGGCGTGTGCCCGGATGGCAGGACAACCGCCGTGATCAACGCGGTTGGAATCACCGTAGGAGGCTGGATGGCTGCTGCAGCTTCCTGATTCAGGGTCTTCAGGATGGAAAGACCGTTAAACACCAGGCCGATCAGGACTAACACAGCCAGAACTTCAACGCCCAACAGCAGGTTGTCCGTCCAACGTCCGCCTTGTCGTGCTGACAGACCGGCGAGGCTCTCTTCGGTGGCAGTTCCACCTTCAGGGGTATCCACCACCCGCCCAACCTCTGGATCAGCATCCGCGTCAGGCGTTATGGATATTACACGACCCGTTCGGCGGAAACTTTCCAACCGGTCGCGGCGATTTACACGGCGCTTATCCAACAGAAGGCGGCGTAGTTCTTCCACCGAAAGGTCTTGCAAGCGCTTATCAACCATAACGGAAAGATTATACCCTGATTGCGCGACTCGCGAATCGGGAATTACTCGTCCACTCGTCCATCAGATCTCCATCCAACCATTAAACAGCATGATCCGCTTAAAGTTAGCCAGTCGGGTCGAGCTAAACTTGCAAACAAGCGCGGATACGCTTTTCTGGTATTTTTTCACGGGGTATGCAGTTTGATGGAAAGAACATTCCCCGTTAGGAAAGAATTATTTTTTGGGATTGTATTTATGAAGCAAGCCACCGTTTTTTGTTTATTTACGTGCAAAGGTTGTGGTGACTAGGACCTGAACCAGATATCGGTGATAAATAGCTTTATTGCGCTAAATACCTCATGTTTTTGGTTTTCTCATCGATATTATT
Organism: Chloroflexota bacterium; assembly: GCA_026390035.1. GTDB lineage: Bacteria > Chloroflexota > Anaerolineae > Anaerolineales > Villigracilaceae > UBA5195. Next base: position 26,079 of record JAPLGT010000073.1, on the reverse strand, counting down.
ATCTCATTTATTCAACACCTTGACCAACCAACCTGAGTAGGGTAGAATATTCACTCGCTAACGCCTTCGTAGCTCAGTGGATTAGAGCGCTTGCTTGCGGAGCAATAGGTCGCGCGTTCGAGTCGCGCCGAGGGCACAAAACAAAAGAGCGGGATTTTCCTGCTCTTTTTGTATTATTATTCCCCTACTAAATACTGACCATCTTTTCAAACCTGAAATATGCAGGATATATACCTCCATGTCAAAACCCAATATTTTTCTGACCAACGACGACGGCATCCGCTCTCCCGGTTTGTGGGCCGCCGCTGAAGCGCTATCCAAACTCGGCTTTGTCACAGTTGCCGCACCCAGGGAACAATCATCCGGTGTCGGGCGCAGCCAGCCTGCCACTTCTGATGGCATCATTCGTGAGGAATCTGTCACCATTCATGGACAGACATGGACGGTTTATGCGGTCGGTGGCACGCCAGCCCAGGCCGTTCAACATGGCATTCTTGAGATCATGGCACAAAAACCCGACCTGGTTGTCTCAGGCATCAATTATGGCGAAAACGTGGCAACCGGCATCACGATATCGGGTACTGTCGGCGCAGCCATGGAAGCCGCATCAATGGGCATCCCGGCTCTGGCAATGTCACTCGAAACTGACAAATCCCTGCACCTCACTTACTCAACAGATGTCAATTTTGCGAGCGCCGCGCACTTCACTGCTTTATTTGCGCGTATGCTATTGGAACGGAAGCTGCCTCCAGGTGTTAATCTGATCAAGGTGGATGTTCCAGCAGACGCCACCCCTGAAACCGCCTGGGAATGGACCCGGCTTTCCATGCAACGCTATTATGTACCCAGCAAACCGTCACGTAGTTCCTGGGATGTACCCGAGACGGTTGGCTATGAAATCCAGATGGATTTTGAATCTGAGCCAACCAACAGTGACATTTACACCTTGATGCATAAACATAAAGTCTCAGTTACCCCGCTCAGTCTCGACATGACTGCCAACGTGGACGAAAAAATGCTTGAACGCTTTACCGGTCGAGCCAATGAAAATAGTCATGAATCCTGAAAGGGCTAAACCCCTTAAACAGAACCAAATTAACTGCCAGTGCTTCCATTCAGTAGATCGCAACCCAACTTAGCAGGTATCCAATATTCATTTTAACCAAATAAAAAACACCTTATACACAGCAGGATAATTGGAGGAAGTCGATGGCTGAAATTGAACTGCGCGAAGTAGCCCTTTTTAGCGAGATGGATGAGCAAGAAGTAGCTGAAATTCGCGCCATCATGGACGAATTGAAATTCAAGCCAGGTCAGACTATCGTACGCGAAGGCGAAACTGGCAACCTTTTTTATATCATCACTGAAGGTGAGGTTCAGGTCACGATCAGAGATATTGATGGTAAAGAGATCGTGCTGCATGACCTGGGTCCCGGCGGCTTTTTTGGGGAACTTTCGATGCTTACAAATGAACCCCGCTCGGCGCGCGTCTTCGCCGTCTCCAATGTGACAGTATTGGCGCTGGAGCGTGATGAGTTCTTCACCTTTTTGCAAAAACGCCCATCGGCAGCCATCGACGTTCTGGTTGAATTGGGAGGACGGCTGCATGACATGGATGCGATCTTGCGTCATAGTGCCAGCCGCAATGTGAACGACGTTGACAAGGAAAGACTGACCTTTGGACAGCGCATCGCCGATACTGTTGCTGATACCATGGGTAGCTGGCCTTTTATCATCACCCAGACCACCATTTTAGCAATCTGGATTACCCTGAACGTGACCGCCTGGGTCAACCATTGGGACCCATACCCATTTATTTTGCTCAACCTGACTTTATCTTTTCAAGCCGCTTATGCAGCCCCCTTTATCATGATGAGCCAGAACCGGCAGGCATCCAAAGATCGAATCGCAGCTGAAATTGACCACCAGGTCAACGCCAAGGCTGAGCTCGAGGTAGGTCTGCTGCTGAAACGCATCGATGACATTGAGCAGCTGGTTGACGAGAATCAACGTGAACTAAGGAAATTAGTCTCCAAATAAAAAACGGGCGGCCTTATAAAGGTTGCCCATTCTTTTTTCTTCACATCAACACTGTTTAAGCTAACACCGCCAGTGAAAAGGTTTTGGTGGAGATTTAGCGGCAGTTCACCCACCGGATCTCCACCAACAGGGAAAACACACATTTTTTGCGTTTTGGAAAACCAGACCAGCCAAAATCACTATCCATTATTCAGATACCTTATTTCATTGCCGTAAAATATTCGGCTTCAATTGCTTGCCAGGGCTCATCTTGCAGCTTCATGTGGGCAGCCAGCAGGGGATGAACCCGACTGATTTCTTGGGCTATACGCTGGGCCACACGCCGGATAGAAAAATGGGCATTTGCTGAAGCACGCAGCTGGCAAAAAGCATATGCTTCCCGCAAATTAAAAGTAGCCAGCACACGCCGGTTATAACCATTTGGAACCAGGTATTGGGCCACATCCACATTCCAGGCAGCCATTTCTTTCCAGAGCGCACCCGCCGCATCCATCGCCCGTCTGTACTCAACTTCAAAGCCAGCCTCAACAAAACGGCGAGGCACAGCGTAACCGAGCGCACAGGTAAGCCGCTGCGGTGTCTGTGTCATCATGCGATGACGTTTGAATTCAGCATACGCACCCTGATCCATCACCAAATCAAATGTATACGTGGAATGTTCCATTTCCCGCAAGGGGATGTCATAACGCCCCAACCTTTTGAGCAGCACAGCCGCCAGACTCGCAGGATCCGGAGATGATTTAACCTGGCTCAAGGCCTGGTTATAGCTTACATCGCCAAAGCGATATAACGCTGAAGCCAGGATTCGCTGCTCACCATCAAGATCATAATCCACCAGGGCGCACCACTCCTGCGCGTCAGGCTGTAGCACCAGGGCTTGGGCAATATCATTTAGCTCAGCACTCGTGTCCATCAAATAAGGCTGTGGATCGGCATACTTTAGCAGGGTTGGTATTTCAGCCCTGGCTACAGATTTGACACTTTCGCCAATTTCGCGGACTTCGGCAAGCGGACTTGCACGCCACTTACGGATGGCACTTTCCAAAACCCGGCCGTTGGCAGTCATTCCTACATTTGCCAGCGAGGCTGCTGGCAGCAGAAAACGACAGACATCCACATATTGCGAACGGATCCGCCGGTCCCAGGCATCTTCGGTCTCACCTTCGCGCCGGGGAGCATCTTTTTCAACCTGCTTACGGACTGGTTCAAGCCCAGCCGCATAGGTTTCAAACAACAGCCGGCAGGTGTCGATATAATCAGTACGCAGCGAGTTACGGCCCAGGTCGGGTCCATCGAGCTCTGCCGGAATATAAAAATTATCGGCATCCCATTTCTGGTAACGCGTGGATTTTTCAGTATAAGAGGCCAGGCGGTTTGATTCAATTGCTTCCATAGCCAGGCGTGAAGCATTTTCAATCGCCAGGTGCAAGACTGCATGCTCCGCAACCGAGGCATGTCCATAACCCAAGACCCACTTCTCGTGAAACTGGGCAGATTTCTCGTCATTTAATTCAGCAGCAATCTCTCGAAAAGATTCAGGCGCACGCGATGTCCGGGCAAATGCCACGGCAATAGTTTCGGGACTAAGTTGTTTGGGGGAAAGTAAATAAATATCACGATTGGGTGCTGCCATGGAATCTCCTGAACTAGCTTTTGTTTTACTCATAAAAATATAGCCACGCTTATTTTCCGAGAACATCTTCAAACCAGCCAATAATCCCCTGTCGGTGCATTTCACCATAAACTGCCCCGGTCTGGCCATTGATAAGAACTCGAAAATCTCGGCCTCCGGATGTATACGTGCTGTGCCAGAGCGGGATCAGCACAAGCTTGAAGGATAAAATGGATAAATTGGCGCTGCTGTAATTCAAGTCGTTGACATGACCATTTTCGTTATGAATGCGGGTGAGAACGCGTTCTACAGCCCGCTGACGGGCATCAAGCGAGGCATCTGACATGGACAATTCATACACTTCCGCCGGCCAACCGGAAAGATAACGCGGATCATACGTCACAGCACTGGATGTATCAAAACCAGCCAGGATTTTCGGCAGAAGATCAGAGAACCTGCGAATCGCCGGAATAGCAATATCATCAAAACCGACATTCTGCTCACCTGAGACCGGCACCTGTTTTTTATTTCGGTAAACCGTTCCGTTCCAGAGAACGTTCCCAAAGATATCAAAAGTCCAAATGGGCAAATACAGACCTTTTGATCCCTGTAGCTCACCCGTCGGATGAAGCCTGTTTTTCTCGATCCAATCATCCAAAAAGAGGTCTGCCTGACGCTGGTTACAGGCCATCGGTATAATCGAATCAGGCTCGACCAGTTCCTTCGTCACCGCAACCACATGCGGCGAACCACAATAAACGCATACTGATGAGATTTCTTGCGCGGAGAAGATAAAGTGTGCACCGCAACCCTGGCAGTTGAAGGTCTTCAACATGACAGGCGTCCGGTGTCCTCTGCCGCTGGCCATGGCAGTTATAAAATCCTGTTCAAACTGCGGCACAGTCGCATTCAAGACCTGGCTTCGCGCACAATGCTCACAGATCAAGGTGTGTCCATCACCATCGAACACCATGCGCGCGCCACATTTGGGACAGGTGAACCGATCCGCATTAGCCGGCTGCGTGCCAGCCAATTGAGCCGGAAGCTGATCCGGGTTAACAATTTCGGCTGGTTTTAGCTTGCCATCCAAAATCGCCAGAGCTCTGCGAGCCTCAGGGTGGGTCGGATCGATGGCAAGAGTCTCTTCAAGATACTTGCGCTTTTCAAGCGGGTCAGAACAAATCTGGCTCATCCAGTAATTGGCCTGGGTGCGTGTCTCATAATCATCGGCAATTTCCAGAGCCATTTCCAGGTATCGACGCGCCAATACAAAATCCTGGGCTTTTATATTGATTACAGCCTGACGTAATAGGTTATCGTCGTGATCTGATGACATGCTGAATCCTGGCAGATTAATAAATGATAAGCTTAATGTGCAGCCATGGGTTCGGGCTGCTATGCCCGGGAGCTTTGGCAGATTCGGAAATCGATGAACTGATGAAACGCCGGCAAAATCTACCCGACTGAAGATGCGCTTACTTTTGCCTGACGATGGCATCCGTCATACGGGCAACTCGCACCATTATTTCCACATCATGCACACGGATAATATCGGCGCCTCGAACTATGCCAACCGAAACAGCCGCAGCAGTACCTTCAACTCGCTGATCGGGTGGTAAATTCAGGCTGTAACCAATAAAAGACTTGCGTGAAGGACCCAGCAGGATGGGAAAACCCAACGAACGTATCTCCCCCAGGCGGTTTAGCAGCTCCAGATTTTGCTCGACGGTTTTTCCAAAACCAATACCCGGATCAAGAATGATTTTCTCACGGGCAATCCCGGCTGCTTGTGCCAGCGCTACTGACTCGAGCAGCTCAGCTTTGACATCTTCAAGTAAATCGGTGTATTCCACGCCCACATAACGCCCACCCAGGTTGGCTTGCACCTGCGCGTTGATTGGTTTACTTCGGTTGTGCATCAGGATAATCGGAACGTTATGGCTGGCTACCACATCCGCAAGCTGCGGATCTGCCCTTAATCCCCAGACATCATTAACCATGTGAGCGCCGGCAGAGAGAGCACCAGCCGCCACAGAGGCCTTATACGTATCTACTGAAATAATGGCCTGGGGAAACTGCCGTACCAGTGCTGTGATCACTGGAATTACTCGCTCCAGTTCATCATCAACACTAATAGTTTGCGAACCGGGACGAGTCGACTCGCCACCAACATCCAGAATATCGGCCCCGGCTGCGATAAAACGCCCGGCTTGTTCCATTGCGCGCTGGATCCCACCAACATCGCCACCAGAACCGGATAACAAGCCATCGCCCGAAAAACTATCCGGTGTGACATTAAGGATGCCCATCACAAATGTACGGGCGCCCCAGCTTTCGCGAAATAATCCCGGTTCTAGCCTGAGCATAGACATTTATACAATTTGATCCATCGCCTTATACAGCCAGGCTTCGGCCTCCACCAGTTTGGTAAAAATCCGGATGGCAGCCCCGCTGCCGACAGCTCCGGCCGCCACGTTCAGGATCGCTTCGCGCGCACCTTCAGATGCCACCAGGACCGCCACCCGCAGGTTGCGGGATGAAGGATCGCTGTTTACTTCCACCGCCAACTTGATCGCTTTTTCGGGGATCTCGGCTACCTCGCGCAGATCATAAAGATTGCGCGTTAGCCGGTCAGAATCCATCAGGTGCTCAAAAGCAAACTCACGCCAATCAGCCATGGTACCGTCACTCAGATCTGTGAATGTAAGCGTCATGCCGCCATCCGCTCGCCGGGCGACGTTATAACCGATACCCGGTTTCTGTGTCCAGTTAAGTGGTCTCAACTCATCCATCAGAGCCTCCGTTGATTTGACTTTCAATATAACAATATTACACTACGAAAGTCAACCCTTGAACAGGTTGACTCCCCTCAAATCCTGTGTTTCGATAATCTCTCTGATACTGCGAGCAATGATCGGATGCACAAAATCCGCAGCCACATCGGCCAAAGGCACAAGCACAAAAGAGCGTTCATGCAAACGCGGATGCGGGATGACAAGCCCAGGTGTATCGAGGCTAATATCATCGTAAAACAGGATATCCAGATCAATAAGACGTGGACCGTTACGAAAGCCAGGGATACGCCCCAGAGAGGCTTCAAGTTCTTTTAACCGAGCCAGCAAGCCCTGCGGAGCAAGCTCCGTCTCTGCACGCACAACCATGTTCAAGAAAGCCGGTTGGTCAGTATAACCCCAAGGCTCAGTTTCATAAATTTTAGATTCAGTCAATATACGGATCTGCGGCGCAAACGCGGCGATTGCCGCACGCAAATTATCGCTGCGTTCGCCCAGATTGGTACCAAGTGCCAAGTAAATAATATGTGCCAAATCTTCACCCTACCGCAAGTTGGATCAGCTATTCAAATGCGCTGGCGTAAAAGCGCCAGGCAGCAGTTCATTGACAGTAGTATGGGCATGCACTTGCCCATCCGCATCAGCAATGAGCACTACCGTGTCCAGTCCAAATTCAGCCATCACCTGGCGACAACCGCCACAGGGTGAACCGCCGTTGGATGTGACCACTGCGATAACATCAAACTCGCTTTCGCCTTGCGAGACGGCTGAAAATATCGCGACGCGCTCAGCGCACATCGTCATTGGATAGGCAGCATTCTCAACGTTGGCGCCTGTGAAAATTCGGCCGCTTTTAGTGCGCAAAGCAGCCCCAACCTGGTATTTTGAATACGGCACATAGGCCCGACGGCGAGCTTCAATAGCCAGGTTGACTAATAACTTCACTTCTTCAGGGGTGACTGTAATCATTTTCGGGACCTTTTCTAAATGAACGCGAATAAAGAGTAAATACTAATAAATCCAGCAAGTCAGAATTATTATTTTTTGAGCCGGCCTTCCAATTTTTTAATAGCCCGCGCAGGCATACCAACTACCAGGGTATCAGGTGCCACATTTTTGGTAACGATGGCGCCTGCGCCTGTTCGAGCGCCATCACCCAGGGTGACGGGCGCCACCAGCATTGTGTCGGATCCAATAAAAGCATTCTCGCCTATAACAGTGGGGTGCTTCTTCTCTCCATCGAAATTGCAGGTGATCGTTCCTGCGCCTATATTTGTATTTGCGCCAATCGTTGCATTGCCGATATACGAGAAATGCCCCATCTTAACATCCGGACCAAGCGTGGAATCTTTGACTTCGCCAAAATTGCCCATATGCACACCGCTCATCAAGTGCGCACCTTTGCGGAGGCGGGCAAAGGGACCCATATCTACATGGTCTTCAAGCACAGCATCCTCAGTTACGGACATAAGCACCTTGCAGCCATTTCCAATCCGGGTAGATTGGAGATGAGAATCTGGGCCAATCTGACAATTCTCTCCGATGGATGTGCTTCCGAGCAGATATGTATTCGGCCAAATAACCGTATCCTGCCCAATGGCAACCTGCGCCTCAATATATGTGGAAGCAGGGTCAATCAAAGTTACACCCGCCAGCATATGCTGCTCATTAATGCGCTTGCGCATCGCAAATTCTGCCTCAGACAAATGGATGCGTGTGTTAACACCAATCGTCTCCGTAAAATCGTCCATTTCGATGGCTTGCACAGGTAGCCCAGCCCTAACCGCCAGCTCGACCGTATCGGTCAGAAAATACTCGCCTTTTGGCGAGACCTGGACCCGATGCAAACTTTCCCACAACCAGCCGGCATCGAAACAATACGCGCCCACGTTAAGCTCTTTAATCAGCATTTGGTCCGAGGTGGCCTGGCTCTCCTCAACAATGGCGACCACGGTCCCATCCGGATTACGCAGAACACGCCCAAATCCACGCGGATTGTTGTGCGTGACGGTCAAGATACTGATCGGACCCTTGTTCAGCTGTTGGGCTGCCACAAGCTTCTGGAGTGTTTCCACGCGTAAAAGCGGCATGTCCCCGTAGGTAACAAGTATATAGTCTGTCTTTTCCTTTAAGCTAGCTTCTGCCTGCAAGACAGCATGCCCGGTGCCAAGCTGGTTTTCCTGAACCACACATTCGGCAGAATCGCCAAGCGCCTTGCGAACTGCATCTGCACCATGACCGATAACCACAACTGGTTTTTCTGTGCTGGCGGCCCGGGCGGCATTGAGCGCGTAAAAAACCATCGGCTGCCCACAAACTGGGTGCAGCATTTTGGGTAATTCCGATTTCATGCGGGTACCTTGGCCGGCCGCAAGAACCACAGCTGTTATTTTCATGTGCAACTCCTACCCCAATGAGGGCTGAATAAAAAAAGGTTTTGCACCGTTTGGGGCGCAAAACCTGTCGTGTGGAGCACCCTTCATAGGGCAATTATTTCAAAAGGCTGGGGCGCCAGGACTCGAACCTAGATACTCAGCTCCAAAGGCTGATGTGCTGCCGTTGCACCACACCCCAATAAGCGCGTCAGATTTTATCACATTATTACTCTTGCGCCGAGTCTGGAGTTAGACCCAGGCGTGTTGCCTGATCGTAAGTCAGTTTATCAGGCTCTGAAAAAGTTGTGCCTTTTTCGATAGCAGAATCCCAGAATGAATTGGCATCGTCGGTTTTATTGCCAATCTGGTTAAATATATTCAGGAAATCTCCTGGCAGATCCTCGGCACGGGTGTACGGTTCTTCAATGGCTGAAACCTGTTTTGGCGCCGCGATGATCGGTTCAGACGGGCTGGTCAAAATGGGAGTGCCAGAAATGGCCAGGAGCCGTGAGAGTGCAGCGAGCAGATCCAGGCGAGCAGCGAAGAGCAGATCCAGTTTTGTTGCCAAAGCCCGGGCATCTGTAAGCCCCTTCCCGATCAACAACAAAGCATGTGATGGACCAATCGGCAGGAAAATCCCATCGAAATCGCCACCACTGAACAAATGCAGATGGCTTTCGGTGTGATCGATCAAGCTGGCTGCTTTCTGAGCTGCATTAGACAAGCTCATCAGCGCAGTTACCAGGGCTTCGTTATTTTGGCCCGGCATTTGCCCGGCTTCTGCTTCCGTCTGACCTCGATCATTCAGCAGCAGAACTGCCTGGGCATCTATTTTTTTTCGCAGGTTGACCAGCAATTCGCCTAAACTAGAACGTTCTTCCGGCACAGACGCGACTTGTTTTTTCGTTTCGTCCGGGTGCACGATTGTACGGGCGAGCCCAAGACAATCTTCCACCGCTTCCAAAAAATCACCGGTTGAAATTGGTTTTGCAAAAAAAGCATCAGGAACGGCATCGTTGATCTGCTTTAGCAACCATGGTTCAGCAACACCAGTTACCATGATAACTTTGCCATCTGGATTAATGGCACGAAATTTTTTCATTAACTCCACACCATTGATACCAGGCAGCCGAAAATCTGCAATCAGTAAATCAATCCTGGTATGACTGGCTTCCAGGATACCCTCTTCGCCAGATTGAGCCTCAGAGACAATCAAACCCTGCTCAATGGTCTCTAACGCAGAACGCAGTAAGCGGCTGAAACCTCTCTGGTCATCCACTATCAACACATGATATGGCATCAGTTTACTCCGAAAAAACCTGGGCTAGGCCTCCCAACAAGCCACCCAGTGATCAGGAGCTGCTTCTCGGAATTCAGGTTCCTGCTTCGAGCAAATTTCAACTGCAATCGGACAGCGTGGGTGAAAACGGCAGCCAGACGGCGGATTTAGCGGGCTGGGTACATCACCTTTTAAGATCGTACGCTCACGCTTCAGGGTCGGATCAGGGATGGGAATGGCAGACATCAGAGCACGGGTATACGGGTGCAGCGGATGGGCAAATAAATCATCCCGATCAGACAGCTCGACCATTTTTCCCAAATACATAACAGCTACGCGGTTGGAGATATGCTCAACAACACTCAGATTATGGGCAATGAACAGATATGTCAGGCCAAATTCCTGCTGCAAATCCTTCAAAATATTAAGCACTTGCGACTGGATTGAAACATCCAGCGCAGAAACCGGCTCGTCACACACAATAAATTTTGGGCGCAGAGCCAGGGCACGGGCAATGCCGATGCGCTGACGCTGGCCACCCGAGAATTCGTGCGGGTAACGACGGGCGTGATAATCCTCGAGCCCCACTTTTTTGAGTGTATCGAGCATAATCTCGTAGCGCTCTTTTGGGGTACCAATACGGTGAATATTCAGCCCTTCCATGACAGACTCACCGATGGGCATGCGCGGATCCAGAGATGCATAGGGATCTTGGAAGATGATCTGCATGTTGCGGCGCATGGCTTTCATTTCTGCCCCTGCCAATTTGAGAACATCCTTACCATCGATGATCACCGAACCGGAGGTGGGCTCGATCAGGCGCAGCATGGTTCTTCCAATGGTGGTTTTTCCGCAACCGGATTCGCCCACCATCCCAAGCGTTTCACCCTCACGAACAACAAAGCTAACATTGTCCACGGCACGCACGTAGTCCTTCACTCGCTGAAGCAATCCTTCGCGCACGGGGAAGTACTTAACCAGGTTCTTAACTTGTATCAGTTCATTAACCGTATTCTGGCTCATTAATAGCTCCGCTTGCTACCCGCCACATCGTCCCGATGTCCTTCGGGAAAAAACACACCGGCGGTTCGCAGATAATCCCGATTTTTTGGGAATGACATGAATTGAGTTTTATTTAAGCGGCGCACGGTGCCCGTCAGTATCCTGATAGAGCCAGCAGCGCACGAGATGATTCGGACTGTGAGAAAAAAGCCCGGGTTCCTTTTCAGTACAAATCGAGAGCGCGTATTCGGTTCGAGCGCGACAGCGAGGCGCAAAACGACAGCCAGGCGGCAGGTTGACCAGATTGGGCACGGAACCAGGAATGACTTCCAGGCGCTCTTTCAGTTTTCCAAGGATAGGAATGGACCCGATCAGGCCCTGGGTATACGGATGCAGGGGCGTTTCAAAGAGCGGCTGAACATCAGCCTGCTCCACGATATAGCCGGCATACATTACTGCCACGCGTTCAGCCATTTCAGCCACCACGCCAAGATCATGCGTGATCAAAATAATGGCAGTGCCAATATTCTGACGCAGGTTGCGCATTAAATCCAGGATTTGGGCTTGAATCGTCACATCGAGCGCAGTAGTTGGCTCATCCGCGATCAGCAAATCTGGCACACAGGCCAGAGCCATGGCAATCATCACGCGCTGAGCCTGCCCACCAGAAAGTTCATGGGGATAAGCTTCGGCACGGCGCTCAGGGTCAGGGATGCCCACCATCTTAAGCAGCTCGACTGCCCGGGCGCGTCCCTTTTCTTTGTTCATACTCTGGTGAATACTGAGCACCTCAGCAATCTGATCGCCCACTTTAAATACAGGGTTCAGAGCGGTCTGGGGTTGTTGGAAGATCATTGAAATGCGATTTCCGCGCACCTGGATCATTTCATCTTCGGTGGCTTTGACCAAATCTTTGCCCTCAAAAAGAATTTCACCGGCAACGATCTTGCCTGGTGGGCTGATAAGGCGCATGATGGAGAGCGAAGTAACACTCTTCCCACACCCCGATTCGCCCACCAATCCCATTACTTCACCTGGATAGACATGAAAATCGACCCCATCGACAGCCTTTACAACGCCGTCTTCGGTATAGAAATATGTCTTTAAGCTCTTGACGTCCAGAAGTGGTTGTTTATTTTTCTGTTCTGTCACCGGAGGACTCCCGTCATTTGGATTGTGATCTATTATACTGGACTTTTGAAAGGAGACACCGGTCGCTGTGTCTCATCTTTTACCCACCACAAGTGGGGCCGAACTCAAATTCCTCGATATTCCACAGGTCATTCACTGCAAAAGCATCCAGGGCAAAATTACACATATCCTTACGAGTGGCAGCGGCTTTGATGCGCATGTAAATCGGCACAGAAGGTATGTCATTCGCAAAGATAGCCTGCACTTCTGCGTAAGCATCTTTATAATCCTGGCTACCCGGCAAACTGTTCATAGCTTTGCGGCAAAGCGCATCATAATCGGCGTTGGAATAACCACTGATATTCACACCCAGCCACTTATTTTCCTTCGTCGGAACCTGATTGGACATAAACCAAGCACAGGGCGGTTCAGCACCAATAGTGCCAATGGCATATTCTGCCAGATCAAATTTTCGCCCAAACAATAGACCATCCGGGCCCGGAGCGTAGAATTCATCCTGGCCATAATACTTCAGGGTAACACCCACCCCGCACTGAAGCAAGGATTGGCTTAATATTTCGCTGACCTGGCGGCGCTGCAAAGCCGAGGTAGTCCAATAATTCAGCACCAGTGGAGTACCATTCGTAACGCCTTTTACCCCCGAAGCAAGCCGTGGAGTGGCTGGGTTATTATCAACATCCAACCAACCAACCTGCTCCAGTAGCCCAATCCCTGAGTTAATACTGAATCCGTAATTAACAGCCTGCGCATTGAATAATGGATGGTCTGGCGATACAAATGTATCGGGAACTTTTGAAATACCCCCAAGCACAGTCGTCACCACTTTTTGACGATCAAGACAGTATGTGATTGCCTGACGGGTGCGCACATCACCAAAAATATCCTGACGATCGCCAAAACCGGGCGCATAACTATCATCATAAGAGGCCGGTTTGATACCAAAGTCCAGACGCTCGATCAGCGGCGTTGTAGCAGTCACCAGTTTTACCTGATCACTGCGCTGGAGTTCAGTCAGCAGATTGATCTCATTCTCCAACCGCAAACTGGTATCTAAAACGTCACATTGGTGGGAAACCAGAGCACTGATACCCGCTGGTGCATCCTTAACAAAAAGGAAAGTGAGGGTATCGAAGCGCGGCAAACCTTCGCTGGCACGAAAATAAGCCGGGTTTTTCTCGAGACTGATGTAATTACCAGGTGCCCAATCTTTGAAAATATAGGCTCCCCAACCCACGGGGGCATGGGCTTTGAAATCGCCCTTTGCCAGTTCGGCTGCTGGAACCTTGCTCCAGAGATGGCTGGGAAGCGGAGACCAAAAGTGACTGGCATAAGCTGCATCGATGAAACCAGGCACGCCCCACCATTGGACTGCCTGCGCATCGATAGCTTCGTAGGCCCCGGTACGATCCACCAGGTACTTAGACCCGGGCGTATCCTTATCAGAAGCCAGCTTGAAAGCGAAGACTGAATCGGCCGAGGTTAGCGGCGTGCCGTCTGACCAGGTCAGAGCAGGCAGAATATGAAAAGTAACCACCAGCTGGTCCATCTTCAATTCAGTGTGCCCATCATACTTGACAGCACAGGCATCTTCCTTACAGCCACTGGGAAAAACGTTCAGCCCAACATCAAGTGCCGCCAGATTGCCAGCTTCATCCACAACCGGATCTCCGGTCTTGACGGCTACTTCTGCCACCTGTGCGTCACCATTTTCAATGGATGGAATTTTCTCAAGGATGACTGGCTGATAACCATTTGTAAAGGTATCGATTGGACCATCATAAATTGCCCCAAGCACACTGCGAGCGGCTGAATTAAGCGTACCAAACGGGTAGAGACTGTTGGGTTCCTGTCCGAGGCAAACCGTCAACCCACGCGGCAAGGTCTGTGTTGGAGTTAATTCTGGAGCAGGAGATGATAAATCAGATGCCGGCACAGATGTTTCCTGTGCCGGTGAGCTAGGCACAGGCGTACTATTACCAGGGCTGCAAGCTGAAATCAGCAAACCGAAGATGACACATCCCACCAAAACACGCATGGCAATTGTTTTCATAACTATTCTCTCACTTCCACTCATGTCGATTTATGACGCCTTATCACCAGGAAAAAAACCAACCCGATCAGCAACAAGATACCTGCTGAGACGATCCGTATCGTTAATGAACCCGTATCTGCCGCCAACGGTGGCAGGGGTGTTGGCAGGGGGGTTGTATCAACCTGCAAAGTTGCAACTAGTGTTAAAGTTGGAGTAGGCTGTACGGCCTCCGTCCGGGCAAACGGGATTCTAACACGTTCAGCAGCTGATTCATCCAGGAAGCCAGCTCCAGACCAATAGCCATTCTCGCGCAGGAGAAAAGCCGTCAGACGCCAATAGGTATCCGCGTCCAGGTTGCCCGGCTTTTGAAAAGGCATCTTCGCGCGGATGAAGGCTTCCAGAACAGCACCGTTACCAAATTTGCTCAGTGCGCCGGGTCCGATTAAAACCGGAACAACTGGAGGAATCGTCCACCCATTTGGATACGGTCTCCGACCATGACAGCCTGACCGCCAGCAGTTCTGATCTTCAGTCGGATACTGGCGGCGAAATTCATCGGTCAAACCCTGGCCACGATCGCCATGACAGGGAGAGCAGTTAAGCCAGTAATCCTGAGAACCGCGATCAGCCTGGGATGGGTTCGGCGGCATGGTGGGCTTTGCCAGTCGATCCACGGTGGGTGAGACGGTGGCAGTCAGCCCCTGGGCAGAAACAAGCTGCCCCCGGGAGGCTGCCAGAATAAGCAGAACCAGCCCGAGGGGCAGAAAAATCCAGAAAATTGGTTTGGAAAAACCTGGCACAGGCGTAGGTTAACTTCGCCCGCGCATGCGTGGATCCAGTACGTCTCGCAGAGCATCGCCGACCAGGTTCCAACCCATCACGAACAAAACCAGGGTGATACCTGGCCAGACCACAATATACCAGTACACATTCAGACTGGTGATCCAGTTACGCGCAAAAGAGAGCACCTGACCCCAGTCAGCGTAGCCCACTTCGGTACCAATTCCCAAGAATGAGAGCGCAGCGAAGCTGAGTACCACGTCACCAATGGCGAGCGAGGCCAGCACCAGGGTGGGGAAGATAGCATTGGGGATGATGTGCCGGAAAAGGATACGGCTGTCCTTGACACCCACGACTTTGGCAGCCAGGATGTAATCGCGCTCTTTGACCGAAAGGATATCACCTCGAATAAAGCGGGCATAACCCATCCAACCAAAGGCAATCAGGGCGGTCATAACCGGGATAAGACTTTTCCCAATTCGGGGTGTCAGCACTGCCGCCAGAATCAGAGCCGCCAGCAAGCTCGGCAGAATTAGAAGCACATCCACCAGACGCATCATGATATTGTCGACGATACCGCCATAGTAAGCTGAGATGGAACCATACATGATCCCAATCACCAGGGTAGCAATCGTGACCATCAGCCCGGTGTAAAAAGCAGTGCGAGTGCCCCAAACACAATAATAGAAAATATCATATTGCCCTTCAGATGTACCCCAAAGATGTACCCACTTATCGTTGCCGGTCACAGCTTGGTACCAAAAGGGAATTGGCGGGGCATTACGTTTCCATTCTGAGCCCATCGGTTTGGGATCTGAACTGAAACCATCGCGAGGGATAGAGTAGGGATCCTTGCCTTTGGCAGTGGGCGCAATTACAGGCGCAGCCAGCGCAACCAGAACGAAGAAAGAAATCAACAGCAATCCAATGATGGATGCGGGAGTCTTGAGCAGCCCCATCAGGACGCGATAATTCTCAGGCCCAACAAAGCGTTCAAACCAGCCGATCTTACGTGTCGAAAAGGTTGCCGCCAGCAGGCTGTTATCACCAGAAGGAAGGTTTTCTGCCATTTAATATCTCCTCAGGAGAGCCGCACGCGCGGATCAACGACTGCGTATAAAATGTCCACTACCAGGTTGGCCACAATCAGGATAAAACCGATAAAGATCGCAAAGCCCAGCACAGACACAACATCCAGATTGACGGCAGCACGCGCAGCAGCCGAACCAATCCCGGGAAAATTAAAGACGGTTTCTGTAATGGTAACCCCGCCCAACAAGCCAACGACCGTGCCGCCAGCCAGGGTTACGACCGGGATCATGGCATTAGGTTGGGCATGCTTATAAATAACATCCCGTTCCGGTAGGCCTTTGGCACGCGCAGTAGTGACGTATTCCATGCGCAGGGTCTCCAACATGGATGAACGCGTGACACGCAGGAAGGTAGCCCAACTGATATACGAGAGAGTCAATATGGGCAGCACCATGTGACGCAGGGCATCCAGGAAGATGTCAAAGCGGCCATTGAGCAGAGCGTCAATACTGATCAGAGAAGTATAGTGATGAAAGGCGGGCAGCGTAACCTGGCGCATAAAATCATCTGTCAGGCGTCCCGGCGAAAACCACCTTAGATTGGCATAGAAAAACATCAGCACCAATAAACCAAAAACAAAGGTCGGGAAAGATGTTCCGATAATACTGAACATACGCGCCACCTGGTCAAAAATGCCGTTGTGGTGCACAGCAGACTGTACACCCAGCCAGATGCCCACCAAGATCATGGGTGCTACCGTCCAGAGGGTCAGATCGAGAGTGTTCGGGAAGCGATTCTTGATCAATTCGCTGACGGGCTGGGATGAGCTGCGAGAATAACCCAGATCACCAAAGACAATCCCACCGGTGCGTTCGCCAGTCAACGGATCGACCACGCCCACCATCCAACGCCAATACTGCTCATAAAATGGGCGGTCGAGCCCATAGCGCTTGATGATACCTTCGATAGCCTTTTCGTTCTTCGGAAAATCGCGCACATACAGTGCGGATCGTTCAACTGGCGAAAGCAGTTGAAGCATCATAAAGATCAACATCGTGACGCCAAACAATAAAACTGGCACCAACAGCAAACGGCGAATGATAAACGTTGTCATCGGTTTTCCTCAAAATTTTTTTATTTTGTCATCCGGAGCGCAGCTGAAGATTCATCTGCACTCCGCAGGGCAAAATACTGTCATTAAATGGGGGCCTGTTGCCAGGCCCCCACCTTACAAACTCTTGAACTTAGTTCTTGAACATGGTGTAGTAATAGAAGCCAGGGAAGATCGGGTTCAGGATCTGTCCACCAACCCAGCGTTGGGCGAAGCCGTGGCCAGTGGGGAGCACCATCGGGGTACCAACAGCCAGATCATAGTAGAGCTGATTGGCTTCCTTATAGATCTCACCGCGCTTGGCCGGATCGAGTTCAGCAACACCTCTATCCAGGATGGCCTTGAACTGAGCCTTGACATCCGCGGGCAGAGCCTGGCGACCACCATAGGTACCGGTGGTGTAGGGCTGGTACCAGTTGTGCGGGTCGTGAATATCTTCCAACCAGCCACCGGTCATGATCGGGAGCAGCTTGGCACGCTGAGCGCGCAGGTAAGCGGCCCACGGCAAACCGAGGGTTTCGAGTTGGAACTTGGGGTTGACAGTAGCCAGGTTGCCGGCCAGAATTTCAGCAGTAGTCTGGCGGGTGGGATTGCCCTGGTTGTAAGCCATCTGGATGCGGAAACCAACATCCCAGAGCGACTTGCCATCAGAAGATTTGAGCGTGGAAGCCTTGAAAGCTTCTTCGCACTTGGCAAGATCAGTGGTGTAATGCGGGGTATCGTTGAAGAAACCAGGCATGCCAGGCAGGGTCAGCTGGAAGGACTGTGTAGCTTCACCCTTGTAAACATCATTGATCAGAGTTTCCCAATCAAAGCAGTACGAGAAACCCTTGCGGACATTGACATCCGAGAAGAAATCCTGGGGGATACCGTTGCCGTCCAACTGGCCGGAACCGATGTAGGGGTTCGGGCTGGCTTTGTCGCTGGCGATATTCCAGTTATACAGGATCACATCCTGGGAAATGGTGGGGCGACCCAGACGCACTCGGAAGGGCTGATTGGGATCGGTCACTTCGCAGGGCTTGTAAGCATTGGTGGTAATGTCAAAGACACACTTCTCGCCAACGAGGGCATCCATCTGTGAGCGATTCGCAGATGGGACGGTCGCAAAGTCTGCATCACCAGCTTGCATCATGGCAAAGCGGGTACCCCATTCGGGGACAGCCTTGGCAACGATACGGCTCAGCTTGGCAGGACCAGCAAAGTAATCAGCATTAGCAGAAAGGATATATTCTTCACCCTGCTTGAGGCTATCGAGCTTGAAGGGGCCAGTGCCGTTTGCAATTGTGGAAATCGGGTCATCAGCGGAAGCCATACCGTAGAAGTTCTGCCAGGTATCGCAGCTGCCATCCCAACCCTTGTTAGCAACAACCCATTTCTGTTCCAGGATTGAGCCCCAGCTCTGGGCAATAGTTGCCAGGAACGGGCCCCAACCCTGAGCCAGGGTCATGGTGACGGTGCCAGCGGCATCATCAGCAACGATGGCGGCTTTAGTTTTTTCGCAGGCAGCTTTAACAGCAACCGCATCAAACTTGGAAAGCGCTTCGCGATCATCATAGAGGGTGCCATTGGGATCGACAACAACAGAGATATCATCTGTGCCAACGCCAAAGAACGGTTCGGTCAACAGCCACTGCGGGGAGGAAGTGCCACCCTGCAGCAGGCCACGTTGGAAGGAGTAAGCCACATCGCTGGCGGTCAATTCAGCGCCATCGTGGAACTTGACACCCTTGCGAATTTTGAAGACCCAGGAGGTTCCATCAGCAGAGGTTGTCCATGATTCGGCCAGCATTGGCACGAATTTATCGGTGGCTTCGCCATCATAGAACACCAGGGTGCTGTAAACATTCTGGATGATTTCGCCACTGGCAGTATCGTAAGCCAGGGCGGGATCGAGGGTATCGATACTAACTTCAGATTCGGCGATCGTCATGGTCGTCGTATCTTTCGACTTGAATTCAGTAGCCGGGGGGCTGGTAGGCGTCACTTCAACAATTTGTGGGGCGCCGGCAACAACCACGGTCTGGACGATAGTCTGGGGAGTGGCGGGGGCGCCACCGCAGGCAGACAGCAGCATGCTCGCTACCATGAGCAGGCTCAGTACAATAAATAGTTTACGCATCTTTCTTCTCCTCACGAATTAAAAATTTGAAAGTAAATGGACTGGAAATAGCATACATCAATGTTAGTGTGTAAAACCACCTCCTTTACGTTTATTTAACCAGATGACAGGCTACAAAATGACCCGGAGTAATCTCGCGGAAAGCAGGCTGCTCCACATCACACAATCCCTTTTGAACAATTGGGCAGCGTGTACGGAACCGGCAGCCGGAGGGTGGATTAACAGGGGATGGTACATCACCCTCCAGGATAGTACGTTGGCGTTTTTCTTCCAGCAACGGGTCGGGAATGGGGACTGCCGAAAGCAAAGCCTGGGAATAAGGATGCAGCGGGCTCCGATAAAGGGTAGCCCGGTCTGCCAATTCCACGATAATACCAAGATACATTACCGCCACACGATCGCTAATGTGTTTGACCATCGAAAGATCATGCGCAATAAACAAATAAGTAAGGCCAAATTGGTGCTGCAAATCTTCCAACAGGTTGACCACCTGCGCCTGGATCGAAACATCCAGAGCGGAGATGGGTTCATCGCAAACGATGAAGTCGGGCTGGAGCGCCAAGGCGCGGGCAATACCAATGCGTTGGCGTTGACCGCCGGAAAATTCGTGGGGGTACCGAGTTGAGAAAGCCGGATTAAGATTGACTTTTTCCAGTAATTCAGCAACGCGCTTTTCAATTTCCCCAGGGGAGGCGGCATTGTGAACCATGAGCGGCTCGCCAATGATTTCGCCGACTGTCATGCGTGGATTCAGACTGGCATACGGATCTTGAAAGATCATCTGGATCTTCTTGCGCATGTGGCGCAGCTCTTCGCCTTTTAACTTTGCCAGGTCAACATCACCAAAATGAACGCTGCCTGAAGTTGGTTTGTATAATTGCAGAATGGTGCGCCCAGTGGTGGATTTACCGCAACCGGACTCTCCAACAAGACCGAGGGTCTCGCCTTTATAGACATCAAACGAAACACCATCAACCGCATGTACAGCGCCTACCTGGCGCTGAAATACACCTCGATAGATGGGGAAATGCTTAACGAGCTTATCCACCCTGAGTAGGACTTCTTTATTGTTTTCCACTAGCGAGCCCTCCCGGTTTTGACATCAACGAAACAGGCGACAAGATGGTCGGGCCCCACAGTTTCCAGTTCAGGATTTTCTTTCCAACAACGTTCCATGCTCCACTTGCAACGCGGCGCAAACGGACAGGCTTTAGGCTTGCTATACAGGGTGGGTGGCATACCTTCAATTGAAAACAGGCGCTCACGTTCGGTTTCATCAAGACGAGGCAGGCTGCCAAGCAAGCCAAGTGTATAAGGGTGACTCGGATTAATATAAAGATCCTTGACACCCGATTCTTCAATAATATAACCACCGTACATGACAATCACGCGCCTGGCCAGACCAGCGACAATCCCAAGATCATGTGTAATCCAGATAATAGTCATGCCCAATTCATCACGCAGACGTTTTACAAGCTCAACGATCTGGGCTTGAATGGTAACGTCCAACGCGGTGGTGGGCTCATCAGCAATTAGAATTTGGGGGTTACAAGAAAGCGCCATCGCAATCATAACGCGCTGACGCATACCACCCGAAAACTGGTGGGGGTAGTCATTGAGATGCGATTTTGCATCAGAAATGCCCACCATCTCGAGCAATTCTGCGGCACGATCCCTGGCTTGTTGATTGTTCATACCCAGGTGCAGCTGAAGTGGTTCCATCAACTGCTTGCCAATGGTCATGACCGGATTGAGGGATGTCATCGGATCCTGAAAGATCATGGCAATCTGCGCACCACGAACATGACGGATTTCTTCATCAGACATTTTGAGTAAGTCTTTACCCTGGTAAAGGGCTTTCCCCGCTGTTACCTTACCGGGGGGTGATGGAATCAGGCGCAAAACTGAGAGCATGGTTACGCTCTTTCCACAACCTGATTCACCTACCACACCCAGGGTCTCGCCTTCTTTCAGTCCGAACGAAACGCCATTTACTGCGTGAACGACTCCGTCGGGAGTGCGGAACTGGGTTTCTAGCCCTTGAACATCGAGCAACAATTCGGGCATCCGCGTAAAAGGGATAAAAGTTCAATTATGCTTATATTACTACGAAAAGGGTAATAAGATTATACACTAATTCAGGTATGCGTCAAATCTGCCCGATTCAAGAACAGGCCAACAGCTACTCACAAATTATCATTTCTGCTGCCTGGGGACGGGAAAAGCTGATGATTTTAACTTTTAACCAGAATTCGCATAACGTAAAACGTGTTCCGCCTTGTTGAAAAAGAAACTTTCCACAACCTATTAACACTTCCCATTTGTACAAGAGTGGCACTCGGAAGCTGGCAATCAATAGGTTTTTGTATTGTCAGGCTTTTGTCTAAACGGTACAATAAAAATATTCAATCAGGAGAAGAATCAGAATGCTTAAAGAATTCAAAGAATTTGCCCTGCGCGGCAATGTAATGGACCTGGCGGTCGGCGTGATCATCGGTGGTGCCTTTGGCAAAATTGTGACATCCTTTGTCAATGACATTCTGATGCCGCCACTCGGGTTGCTGCTGGGACAAGTGAGTTTCGCCGATCTTTACCTGGTGATCAAAGGAGATGTACCCACGGGAACACCGCTGAGTGAAGCCGCCAAAATAGTGGGCGTTGTCACCTGGAATTATGGCGCCTTCCTCAACGCAGTAGTCGATTTCACGATCATTGCCTTTGTGATTTTTTTGATGGTGCGGGCTATCAACCGGGTTCACAAGCCCGCGCCCAGCATTCCTCCAATAAAAACCTGCCAATTCTGCGCAACAGAAATCCCACAAAAAGCCACCCGCTGCCCACACTGCACATCACAGCTTTAATATTTTCGAATAACGGAGCAGAGTAGTCTATAATAAAGTATTCTCTGCCCCTAATTCACCCCAACCCAACTATGGATTTCTTAGACAAACTCAACCCTGCACAGAAAAGCGCCGTCACGGCGGGCGAAGGCCCGGTACTCGTATTGGCTGGCCCCGGCTCAGGAAAAACCCGGGTACTCACGCAGCGCATCGCATACCTGATCGGCTACGAAGGCGTGCGTCCATACCAAATGCTGGCGGTAACCTTTACAAACAAGGCCGCCCGAGAAATGGATCAACGCGTCCAAAAGCTGCTAGGCGAGGATATGACCCGCGGCCTGCTGCTGGGAACTTTTCACTCTACTTGCGCGCGTATCCTGAGGCGCGAAGCCGAAAAGCTACCGGTCAACGCAGATTTCGTCATTTTTGATGCCGATGATCAGCAATCTATTGTTAAGACCGCCATTCGCGAGCTGAACCTGAATGAGAAACTTTACCGTCCAGTTGCGATCCACGCTGCGATTTCGCGCGCAAAAAATGAACTCATGGGACCGGAAGATTTCCCAGTCGTCACCTACCGCGACGAAGCCACCAAGCGCATCTATAAACGCTACCAGGAGCTCATCCAGGCCTCCAACGGGGTCGACTTTGATGACCTGCTCTTGATGACCACCAACCTGTTGACCGATCACCCTGATGTGCGTGACAAGTACGCCCAGCGCTTTCACCACGTACTTGTGGATGAATTCCAGGATACCAACGTCGCCCAGTACAACCTGATCAAACACCTCTCATCAGCGCACCACAATGTGTTCTGCGTGGGAGATCCAGACCAATCTGTTTATCGTTGGCGCGGCGCCGATTATCGCAACGTCCTGCGCTTCGAGGAAGACCACCCTGGATGCCAGACCATCCTCCTGGAACAAAATTATCGCTCACGCCAAACCATTCTGGATGCTGCCATGGCTGTGATCGATCGCAACCCACGCCGCAAACGCAAGCAATTATTTTCAGACCGCGGCCCAGGTGAAAAGCTTGTCTTTTATGAAGCCGGCGATGATTACGGCGAAGCCAGTTTTGTGGTGGACACCATCGCGCAATTAGTGGCCAGCCGCCAGTTTGAACCAGGCGACTGCGCGGTAATGTACCGCACCAATGCCATGTCCCGCCTGATCGAAGAAGCATTTTTACAAGCCCGGCTGCCATACCGGTTGGTGGGAGCACAGCGTTTTTACGGACGCCGCGAGGTGAAGGATATGATCTCCTTCCTACGCATCGTTCAGAACAAAGCTGACGATGTTTCACTCAGCCGTATTATCAACATTCCAGCACGCGGCCTCGGAGAGAAAGCCATCCTGGCCTTGCACAGCGCAGCACTTACAGCCAAACTCAGCCCTGGCGATGTCTTGCTTGACCTGGCTCGCGGGTCAGATTCTCCATTTTTTGCTCAGTTCGCTGGGCGCGCGGCCCTGGCCCTGGCGGAGTTCGGCGGGCTGCTCGCGGGCTGGCAATCCATGGCTCCAACCGCTACCATCTCCGAACTGTTTGACCGGATCGCAAACGACATTCATTATAAAGACCATTTGGACGACGGCACTGAAGAAGGCCAGGAGCGCTGGGGAAACGTGGTTGAACTTCATCGCCTGGCAGATGAATACGAACAGCGCCCACTTTCTGAATTTCTCGAAAACCTGGCCCTGGTCTCGGACCAGGATACGATCAAGGAAGGCAACGTTCCAACACTGCTGACCCTGCACGCTGCCAAGGGTTTGGAATTCGGCGTCGTTTTCATTATCGGTCTGGATGACGGAATTCTGCCACACAGTCGCTCGTTTGACGAACCGGAAGAGATGGAAGAAGAGCGCCGCCTGTTCTATGTAGGTATTACACGCGCAAAAGACCGGCTCTACATCTTGCGCGCTCAACGTCGCGGTGGACGTGGTTTTGCTGAAGACACTGTCGAATCACGCTTCCTGGGCGATATTCCAGCCGAGCTGGTTAGCGGAAAAAACCGGGCAGGAAAACGGACTGGCGGTTACGGAAGCAATAAGTCCAGCTGGGTGCTCCCGACACCCGCGCAACCGGCAAAAATCGTTGAACAGCAGTATAAAGCCGGGATGCGCATCAAACACTCGGTCTGGGGCGAAGGGATTGTGTTCGACAGCCGCCCCCAGGATGGCGACGAGATCGTAGAAGTGGTCTTTACCAGTGTTGGCATGAAGCGCCTGGCCGCCAGCCTGGCAAAGCTTACAATTGTAAAATAATAATCCGCCGGCCCGGGTTGATCCAAAACCTTACGCAAGGTCTAAGAGAAACGATTCTGGATGACGCTTTGAACAACTTGTCATTTCACATTTTCACCAATTTTCAGAGAGCAATTTCCCAAAAAAGCTGACTTCTTTGCGGCTTTGCGCTATAAACTAATCCGTTTACAGTAGAGTTTTAATCACTGACTGGGAGACACATATGCAAAATAAATTTCCTTCAGACACCCAGACCTTACTACAATGGAGCTGGGCAGAGATTGAACCGCTTTACCAGGAACTGCGAACCTGCGAGCTGAATGCCAGCAGTGTCGATATCTGGCTAAAAGATTGGTCTGATCTAATCTCGCATATCGACGAAATGTTTACACGTCTATATATTGCAAGCACCCAATACACGTCCGACCCAAATATTGAAGCACGCTTTAATACATTTATTGAATCAATCCAGCCCAATGCCAAAGCTGCAGACCAAATTCTGAAAAAGAAATTGCTGGACAGCCAACTTGAGCCCAAGGATTTTGATCTGCCGCTGCGTAAGATGCGCACAGAGGCGGCCCTCTTTAGAGATGCAAATCTGCAACTTTTTATTGAAGAACAGAAATTAAATGCCGAATACAACCGGATAATTGGTGGGCTAACTTACGAGTGGGATGGCCAGGAACGCACCGCCTCCGAAATGTTCCCACTCTTACAGGAAAAGGACCGGGCCATCCGCGAAAAAGCCTGGCGTCTGATGATCGATGGCCGGACCAAAATCCGAGCGACATTGAATGACCTGTGGAGCCGGCTGATGGAAATACGCCAGCAAATCGCCAGCAACAACGGGCTGCCGAATTATCGAGCTTATATCTGGGATCAAAAGTTCCGCTTTGATTACACACCTGATGACTGTAAAGCCTTTCATCGGGCAATTGAAGAAGTGGTGGTTCCTGCCGCAGGGCGTATCTTAAAAAAACATCAAAAGATGCTTGGGCTCGAACAAATTCGTCCCTGGGATACCAACGTAGATCCATTTGGGGATACTCCACTCAAACCTTATACGACAACTACCGAACTCCTGGAAAAGACCAAAACGATTCTGGACCAGGTCGACCCTGATTTCGGACAATATTTTAAAACCATGCTCGATGCCGGGCTCATCGATCTGGAAGCTCGCAAAAATAAAGCTCCTGGCGCGTATTCACTAGGATATGCGGCTGTGCGGCAACCATTTATATTTATGAGTTCAGCCGGGATGCACGAAGATGTGCTGACACTGCTGCACGAAAGCGGGCATGCCATCCATGAGTTTGAGCGCGCAAAAATAGAATTTTTTCAACAGCGCTCAGAAAATTATCTGCCAGCTGAATTTGCAGAAGTCGCATCCATCGGGATGGAACTACTGGCAACACCTTACCTGGATAAAAAGCTGGGTGGGTTTTACCAGGAATCTGAAACCGCCCGGGCGCGCATCCAGCAGTTGGAAGATATCATCAGCTTCTGGCCATATATGGCGTTGGTAGACCCTGACTGTCTAACTGGTGTAGAATTATAAGTAAAAGCCAGGAGACAGCCAATATGGAGAAACGACCGCGCAATCGACCTGTTCGAAAGTATCCAGATGCGAAGCGAAAAATATTCAACTGCGAACAAAATGTTTGCGT
>JAPLGT010000240.1:0-6448 GCA_026390035.1 Chloroflexota bacterium | reverse complement strand
TTTCTGGGTGGAAACCGATCGTAAACTGGCGTTAAAAACATTGGAATTAATCGATGTTATTTTGCGCGACCCGTTTACAGGGATTGGCAAACCGGAGCCTTTAAAATATCTGGCGCCTGGGACGTGGTCTCGAAGGTTAACCCAAGAGCATCGTATTGTTTACCTGGTGCGTGATGAACGCATAGATTTCCTACAAGCCAGGTACCATTACTAATAACCGCTGGCCCTCTGCGAATTACAACCTTTCACATCGAGTACATGCGATTTCCACCAATACACATTTCCCAAACAAAAGATCAGGTCATGACCTGGTCTTTTGTTTGGGAAATAATTGGCGCAAAATATTTGCCTATAGAGATATGCATCCACCCACAGGGACCAAGTAGTGCGAGCGAATTCGAACTATAGCCATTCTATCGAGATGTCCTGCCAGTCAGAGAAGTCGCCACCCCGGCTGTTCTTTCTGATCAGTTATCGACCAAAACTCTTCACCTGTGCAGTGCCAGTTTCTTTCACAAATACCTTTGGCACTATATCTGGGAATAACGCAGAAATATCCGTCGAAACAGCCACATACACCGTATCCTTTGCATCAATGATCTGGATACTTGTGACTCGGGGATAAATTTTCAGACCACCCAGATAGTTGTTATTCATATTGGCATAGGTTTCTCCAGTTGGATGCAGTTCGCCGCTATCACGAAAGGCTCGCTGGTTAATCTCTACCACCGCTGCGTCCGCAGCCTTCAAGTCGATATTCGAAGGGTCCCTTCGTAGTTTTGGCGATATGCTGTGTCATTTTACTTACTCTGATCCGCGTTGCGCCACCAGGTAAAGGTCGCCACGAGACCCGTCAGGCTGGCCAGCATCACGATGATATAGCTGTGTGCGCCAAGGTATTCTGTGCGCGGGCCAGCTACCCCGCTGAACAGCGCCGGGATTGACCATGGAAACCAGCCGCCCCATCCAAGTGCCGCTGCAATCTGCGCCATCACCACTGTCAGAATGGCCCAGCCAAAGCCTGGCATAAAACCTCGTCCGATGCTTGACATGAAGGCGACGAAAGGCAGCAGCAGAATCGTCAGAATGCTTGCGCCGAGGATATTCACAGCGGCAGAACGCAATAACTCGGCTGTCCAGCCAGGGATGTCCACCGCATTCCCGACCAGGAGGCCGACCCCAAAATTGACCAGGGTCATGAGCACAGTCCACAAAACAACGACGGTAAATTTAGCGGCAATAATGGTTTCGCGTGATGTGGGCAGGGAAAGCAGTTCTTTTACCGTGTGGTCAGAAAATTCCCGGCCAAAGACCCAGGTGGTCACAATCGCGAAAAGGATGGCGCCGCCTATGGCTGTTGCCTGCGCCAGCATGTTGAAAAAAGCGGGCCAATCTGCCACCCCCACAGTCAGTTGGGCTTTCATGCTGATTAATCCCATCGATTTGGCGGCTTCGGGGTCTTTCAGAATAATCATGAACAGGCCGCCCATCAATGGCGCGATCAAAAAGCCAAGGGTAGTAAACAGTGGCACTTTCGAGCGAAATACTTTGAGACTTTCTGCATAAAGTGCGGAAGGGAATGTCTTCATTTTGGGCTTCCTGTCAATTGCATAAAATGATCTTCCAGGTTTTGTTGCTCCACCGCCAGGCGCGTGGGCGGCATATCTTCATGGACAAGCAGGCGTGCAATTTCATCCGGCGCTTCGGTGGCGCGCGCATCACTTACCAAGATCAAGCCATCCTCAATCATTGCTGAATATTTTGCCTTGATCAGCAGCGCATGTGCTTTTGCAACGTCACGCACTTTGATTTCCAGACGTTTGGCCCGAAATTGCTCCAGTTTCTCTGCATCGAGGTCTTCAATGATTTGCCCCCTGTGGATGATCCCGATGCGTGTGGCAAGCCGGTCCACTTCGGTGAGAATGTGGCTGGACATGAACACGGTCACACCTTGATTGTGGGCAAGGTCTGCGAGCAGCTCACGGATTTCGATGACGCCTGCCGGGTCCAGTCCGTTTGCGGGCTCATCCAAAATCAACAGGCTGGGGTTGTGGATCATGGCGCGTGCCAGGCCAAGGCGTTGAAGATTGCCCATCGAAAGTGTCCCTGCCTTTCGGTTGGAATACGCAGCGACGGAAAGTCGCTCCATGATGTCATCCACGGCTTTCGGGTTGTTTAATCCGTATAAGCGGCGGGCGATCTCCAGATTTTCGCGCACGGTCAAATCTGGATAAGCGGATGGACTCTCGACGAGATGACCCACCTGCGCCCACGGTCCACGCCCACCCGGACCGAGTTCCTGTTCCATTATTTTGACATTTCCCTGGCTGGGGCGAATCATCCCCAACAACATGCGAATAGTGGTGGTTTTGCCCGCGCCGTTGAGTCCCAGAAAGCCATATATCTCGCCTTGCTTCACGTGCAAATTGACGTCTTGAACGGCCTGAACATCCCCATAGTTTTTCGATAAACGATTTGTTTCGATGGTGTAATTCATCTTATTCTCCAACAATATAGCCTGCGACGAGCTCTGCCAGGACACTGATTGCCTCTTCGTATGCGGGGGTCCCAAGGTCTTCACGGTGCAGGCTGACAAAAAACAGACTCTTGATCAGGCTGGATACCATGCCCGGTGAAACCTTGACGGTGATTCCTTCCCTGTTGATTTTCTCCAATAAATCGCTGGTGAAATCGTTATCGTGCTGAATATGCTGCTGGATGCGTTGATGCGGAATTTTTCGCGCAAGATATTCGAAATCCGACTTGCCGAAGTTTTTGAGCAAGGGGTATGCGTCCCAGGTGAGCAAAAAACTTTTGAGCATTTCGCTTACGTTTCTACGTGCGTCCGCTTTGGGCGCAATGGCGAATTGTAGAATGCTGGTTTGTATTTCGGTTTCGATCTGTTCCATGATCTCAAGGAATAATTCTTCTTTGGATTCGTAAAATAAATAGAATGCGCCTTTCGAGATGCTGACGGCCTCAGCCAGCTCGTCCACACTGGTCTTCTTGAGACCTTGCTTCTCAAAAAGCTTTTTCCCTTTTTCGCGCATCTGCGAGCGAATGGTCTCTTTTTCGTGTTCTGAAAATGCTTTGGGCATGAAAACATCCTTCTGTGACTAAATTAGAAATAATGGTCACAGAAGGATTATAGCTGAATTGGAATGCATGTCAAGATAGAGCTGGATGAATTTTGCCAATATAGAATTTCCTTCTTACTCCGGCCCCACAGAATGTTTCTGTAGGAAAGGTTCTAATTGGGTAATGCCAAAGTAACATATTACTTGTCAACGTCCGAACGACCTTACCTGTGCTGTCCCAGTTTCCCGCACTAGCACTTTGGGCACAATGGACGGGAACAACGCAGAAATATCCGCCGAGACGGCTACATATACCGTATCTTTCGCATCACTGATCTGGATGCCTGTTACCTGGGGGTGAATACCCAGACCACCCAGATAGTTGTTATTCATATTGGCATAGGACTGCGCCCTAGCGTAGGTTTCTCCGGTTGGATGCAGTTCGCCGCTATCGCGGAAGGCCCGCTGGTTAATCTCCACCACTGCTGCCACTGCGGCCGCATCCGCAGCCTTGCCGATTTCCTGGCGTGCATACAGATAGCGGCCTACGTCAAAGGCCAGGGCAAAAACCGGAACCACCACGAAACCGATGAAGATAGCCCAGAAGGTGGATGAATATGCGCGACGATCCTTGAGCATGATTACCAGCCTTCCTGCCGGAAGGTCGCTTCGGCTTTTAGTGGAAATGGCCCTGAAGGAAGCCCTGGGAATATCGCTGCCAGACCGCCAAAGAAGTTGGGCACTTCCCCGGTGACTCGGATCTTGAGTGTTGAGCCGGCCACGCCGCCCGGCGCAAGCACTGTCACAGCTGGGTTCTGGATCAGGCTCAGGCCTTCAATTGAACCCCGCGCTTCGCGCACCGCCCAGCAGGCGGAACAGTTCTGGGCCACGCTGCCCATGCGCGCGCCATGCCTGGCTGCGGCCTGGACGGCCTGCTGGCCAAAGACCACCAGGCCGAGATTGGTAAGGGCCAGCATGATCAGGATCGCAACCGGAAAAGTGATGGCCGCTTCCACGGTTTCGATAGCCTTGCGATCTTTCAAAAATTTCATAAGAACCTCCGGTGCAAGTTGCCTGTCTCCGTTTCCTGGCGGAGACAGGCGGGTAGGACTCAGATAAAACTGGCGACCTGGTTGATGATGTCGGCAACATTGGCGCCCAGCAGTTTGAAAGCGCCGTAGACCACCACAATAATGGCTGCGGCCAGAACAGCAAATTCACTGGTTTCCAGGGCGCGCCTGTCACGCAAAAATGTAAACATGGGTTTCACCTCCTTCTTTTCAAGATGTGGGCAGCTGCATCAGGAAAAAGACACAGGTGCCAGTAAAAACGGAGACCATAAATGGCATGGTTTTCTTGCGGGCCAGCAGGGTGATGAGACCTGCAAGCCACCTGTTAGCGTGACCGGCAGCAGGATGGTTGGTCCCAGCAAAAGCATCTATGTCAGCAACACTTGTGCATCGGCTCCGCCCATCTTTTCGAGCTGCCAGGTCATCCAGATCACGAACATCGCCAGCATGCAGATGCCTGCCAGCATCGAATCCGGACTGGTGGACAGACCCAGAACGAAGATGAGCGCCTGCAGACCGTTCGCAAAACCGCGTGAGCGGACCGGAACATCCGCGAGAATAAAGAGCAACAACACGAACAGTGCCATGGCAAACTTGCCGGTCAATGCTGTCCAAAGAACTGCTCCAAAGAGCGGCGGCAGGGTCAGCGAAGGGGGAACCTCGCGCCACTTAAGATCGCAGGCTGTACAGGCCAATAGCCAGAGACAGACAGCGAATGCCAGGATCATGATTACTTTGCCCTCATGCGAGGCGGTACTTCAAACATAGTCAGGCGCTTTGCTGGCATACTCTGTCCGGAAAGTGCCATCCAGACCTGGGCAGCTTCGATATCAAAGAACATGCCTCCGGTCACAACAGATAGGTCGTAGTACGGCGTTTTATCAGGTTTGTCTCCCAGGATACTGGTTTCAGCCTGGGCGAGTGCCCCATGCTTTTTTAGCCTGACTGTTTTCAGGAAGCGTTCACGGGGCACCGGGGTGAAGACCAGGCGTCCTCCGTTGTTACGAACTGCGACAACGGCCAGCATGCCATCCCTTTCCCAGACAGTACTGCTGAGAATACCCGGGGCCTGTCCCAATACACCTGCGGCCATTTGTTCCAACCAGCCCAGAGGGCTCTCAATCTGGATAGTGCGCCCGACCTTTTCACGCTTAATCAGGATGTCCTCCTGTGCCCAGGCCTCGACTTGTTCACGGATGCCATCCAAAGCCTTGCGCTGGCGTTCATTGGCTGCCGAGAGCAGTGCGCCGAGCAGAACGATTGCGATCAATACTGAAGTGCCAATCAAAATATCCATCTTTTTTCTCCTTTTATTCAACAGCGAGCAATGAGTTGTAGTTCTGATGAGACATGATCCGGCGCACCCGCATGCGTCCATCTACATCGTCTGCGAGGATGCGCCATCTCAAACCAAGCGGAATGGAGATGCGTTTACGGTTACGGCGTAAACGTTTCCCGCGGAAGGTCATATAAGGTTCACCGCGCTCCAGGCGCTCCACAACCTTATGCGCACGCTCCAAAACATCCAGCGGGACGTGTTTTGTATCGATATCGCGCCTCTCAAAAAAGTGCAGCAGGTTATGCCTGTCCATTGCGCACCTTGTTCATTGTTTTTCCCAGCCGGCGCAAGGCGCGCGGGCGCGGGTCAACCAGGGAGGCAGCAGTCAAGGCAGCCAGAAAACCAATCAGGGTAAGCGCAGCCCAGAACCAGGTGGGAAGTTTTTCTGATTCAGGAGCAGGTGTGGGCGCTGGAGGTACAACAGGTATGATGACCACCAGGGTCGCGGTTGGCTGCGGCTTTTGAATCACCCTTGTCGCTGCATGGGTGGAAGTTGCCGTGGGCTCAACAGTCGGTGTCCAGGTAGCAACGGGTGGTGCAATGAACGGGACTTTGATCAGGCCGGTAGCTTCGGCGCAGTTTCCAAACTTGTCACAGGCTGCCAGAGTGACGGGGTGATCACCCGCGGTGGCAAACTGGCCCTGGCCGCACTTGCGATCCCAGCTCAATACAGCAGGAATGGTCTCTGGCGTAAAGGTCAGCTTCACATCCGGCTGGCCATCCAGGCAGGCAATTCGGACGCGGATCTCGGTAATCGGAATAAAGCGCTGCTTCACGCTCAAACTGCCGGCCTCCCAAATCCACCAGCTATCCTGGATGCTGACTTTCGGGGGGTGGTTGGCCAGCAGCAGGGTCACCCGCGCGGTGCTTTCGATATTTCCGGCCTGATCCTCGGCCCGAGCCAACACAGGGTAGAGACCATTGGAGAGTGGTTTGGTATCCCAGACATACTGCCAGCTGCC
>JAPLGT010000333.1:0-24919 GCA_026390035.1 Chloroflexota bacterium | reverse complement strand
TTTTTACATTCGGCGGATTTGGCTTGTGGTGGTTTATCGACTTTGTTCTGATAATTACGAACCAATACAGAGACGCGAATGGTAGCGTACTACTCAATCCTATCCTATGAATAAAAAACAATCGTTTTGATAAAACGCGCCCAACACCGCGTCCTCAGGACATGACCATGTTCTTTCGGGAAAAATGATCGCCCCGCGATCTTGATTGGGTGCACCGGACAAGTGCGGGGCTTTCGCCCGCACTTTTGGGGTCGCGGCCCCAATGGCGGATTCGGCGTCTGAGAGTTTTCTAGCTGCCAAGTCCCCGCGCTTGCCGCTTACGCCTGCCGTTGGGCTGTCTATAAAAGATGCATTTATCACTATGGCTTAACCCTTACCACGTACGAGGAGAAAATCAATGCAGCATGATAAGAGAGGGAATACAAAAATGACGCCAGTTAATTGTACGCACTGCGGTGGACCAGTTGGAATGGATGCTCAGAGAGCAAACCACATTTGCCAATACTGTGGAAGCCAAATTATTGTAGAGAGAGAAAAAATAAGCCCAGTGGAATCTGTGTTAGGTTTTGTTAAGGATCAGCAAAAGCGCATTGATGATATAAAAAAAGAAAAATTGGAGAATGAAAGAAAGGCAAGAGAAAAGGCTGAAAAGGAAAGAGAAGAGGCTGAGAAATCCCTTAAGAAATACTGGTGGGTTTATGTATTAGTGATGCTCATTATCTTTGGATACTCTAAAGTTATGGAAATGCAGCAAACTCAAGTTGCGCTAAATTCATCCGTAGCAGGTGTGCCAACGCCCACTCCAATCCATCTTCCCAAAGTGAATATTATGATTTTTACCTGTGATACAGGAACTGACATTTTTAATGGGATGGGGGAAGTAACTAATGGATATGTGATGGTGCAAAATGTAGGTGAAGTAGATATATCTAATGTGCGTGTGGAATTGCGAGCCAATGACGAGGGCAAGACACACCCAGATAAATATTATGAACTTCCAAACTTGCCATTTGGTTATCAAATACCGTTAAGGCTTACTGTAGATACCAAAAATAACGTTGATACCGAACTCGAGGCCGTAGTTTCTGGTGACAATAATGTTTATTCAACTACAACGAAATCTAGTTGCAACCTGCGAACGGTTGACCAACAAGCCGTTGATAGTATGGGAGTTTTATTTAAATTAGCAAGGATTGGTATAACAAAATAGAAACCGCCCAACATTGCGTCCTCAGGACATGACCATGTCCTTTCGGGAAAAATGATCGCTATTTTGCGATCTTGCTGAGGTGCACCGGACAAGTGCGGGCATTCGCCTATACTTGCAGGGAAAGCGGCCTCAAGAGGCGGATTCGGCGTCTGGTGGCTTTGTCCACTAAGTCCCGCCTTTGCTGATAACATCTGCCGTTGGTGCATTCCCTTGCACAAATAGGTAATTATTTTATGACCGTTGCCGATAGAGTTTACGAATCTTTCAAAAAATACACAGAAAGCGACTATGACAACGCAGCCATTCAAGCATTTATAGCTATAGATGGAACGGCAAAGAAGGTTTTCAAAACTGGAGAAAATAAAAAAAGATTTACTAATCTGATAAAAGCAAACCTCGACTTAATATCAAAGGTTATCTTCCTAAAAGACGACATTCCTGAGGATGAATTCATAAACAATAAAAATTTAGCCTCACTTCTCTATGACATGCGGTGTTCGATTTTGCATGAAGGCGTTATAGGACAAGTGTCTTGGGACAAAAAGAGGCTTGCATTTGAAAATGGTATTTATCTTGTTCCAAATAGCCTTATCATCGCATTAATATTTGTTGTAATTGCTCAACCAGAAAATATTGACGAGAATCTTGAATGGGGTATGCACGTAGAATTCTTTTACAAAAAACGAGGGATAAGATTTAGATTTAAGGAATGGATTGGTGATAAAAATCGTATTATGAATCACTTTAATCATTTATACTCATAAAAACGCCTAACACCCGTTCTCAGGACACGCAAGTGTCCTCTTGGCAAAAATGATCGCTCTCTCGCAGTCTTTGATGAAGTGCACCGGACAAAATTGGACAGGGTGGTGAATATTGAAGCAATTTGATGGTTTTTGATGTCCTTTCAGGACATTTGCAGGCTATTGGGAAGGTAAATGTATACGTGGCTAATAGCCTACCCATCACGAACTCAATAGATTATCTAGAAAATTACCGAAAAAGGGATTGATGTGCGTGTTGCAATCGAGAAGCGGAATGATGTATCGGTTACAGTTTTGTTGTATACTCCCATCATACCCTACGTGTTCAAGGGGTACATTTATATTATGGTGAGTGGATGAGCAAAGAAGCCAAAGCACGAATAAAAATTAACAAGCTGCTTGAAGAAGCCAAGTGGCGTTTTTTTGACGATGAAAACGGCCCGGCGAACATCCAGCTTGAACTTCACGCCAAAATCACCAAAAAAGAATTTGACGCTTTTGGGGAAGATTTCGAAACCACGAAACACGGTTTCTTGGATTTTCTTTTGCTGGATGAGCGCGGGTTTCCATTAGTTGTGCTGGAAGCTAAATCTGAAGATAAAAATCCACTGGTTGGGAAAGAGCAATCGCGTAAATATGCAAAGTCGCAAAACTGCCGTTTTGTGATTCTCTCCAATGGCAACTTGCATTACTTTTGGGATTTAGCGCATGGTAATCCTTATGTAATTACACAATTTCCGACACCCTGGTCGGTAAAGGGTTACCATACGACCCGGCCCAATCCAGAAAAACTGATTTCAGAATCCATCAATGCTGATTTCATCGCACAGACACAATATCCAACCTACAAGGATGAAGCTGCGTGGAAGAACGAACAGGAACGACCAGCATTCATCCAAAAAAATGCCCTACGTTTTTTACGTGAATATCAAATCCGTGCGATTCAGTCACTTCAAAAGTCTGTAAAAGATGGCAACGATCGCTTTTTGTTTGAGATGGCGACGGGGACGGGAAAAACATTAATTGCTGCTGCGGTCATCAAACTTTTCTTAAAAACTGGCAATGCGAAACGTGTTTTGTTCCTGGTTGATCGGCTCGAACTGGAAGACCAGGCCAACAAGCGCTTTGTGCAGTTTCTGAAAAACGATTTCAAGACAGTTATTTATAAGGAAAATCGTGAAGATTGGCGTAAGGCTGAGATCGTTGTCACAACCGTCCAGTCTTTATTGTTTAACAACAAATACAAGAACCTTTTCTCGCCCACAGATTTTGATCTGATCATCTCGGACGAAGCGCACCGTTCCATCGGTGGGAATGCCCGCGCAGTATTTGAATACTTCATCGGTTACAAACTTGGCCTGACCGCGACACCAAGAGACTATCTCAAGAAGTTTGAACACAGCAATGCACGCGATCCTCGTGAATTGGAAAGACGTACTTTGCTGGATACCTACCGCACATTCGGATGCGAAGGTGGACAGCCAACCTTCCGCTATTCGCTATTGGATGGTGTCCATGAAGGCTTTCTGATCAACCCGGTGGTGGTGGATGCTCGTACAGATGTAACCACCCAACTTCTTGCTGATGAAGGCTATTCTGTAATTATAGAAACCGAGGAAGGAAACCAGGAAGAAACCTTTTTCCAGCGATCCTTTGAGAAAAAGTTTTTCTCTGAAGCCACCAATTATGTTTTTTGCAAGACATTTCTCGAAAAAGCGTTGCGCGATCCGATCAGCGGAGAAATAGGTAAAACGATCATTTTTGCTGTAAGCCAAAATCATGCCGCAAAATTAGCCCAAATTCTCAACACTCTTGCCGACCAGATCTTTCCAGGGAAATACAATTCTGATTTTGCAATTCAGGTTACTTCCCTCATCACAGATGCCCAACAATTTACGATCAACTTCTCAAATAATAATCTAAGCGGGTCTGCAAATTTCATTGCAACGTATAAAACCAGCAAAACGCGAGTATGCGTAACCGTGGGGATGATGACTACCGGGTACGACTGCGAAGATATTTTGAACTTGTGCTTGATGCGCCCGATCTTCTCACCCACTGATTTTATCCAAATCAAAGGGCGCGGAACACGTACTTACGATTTTTCGAACGACATATTTGATGCTAAGTTCAAATCCATTATTGGATCATCGAAAAAACAGCACTATAAGTTGTTTGATTTCTTTGCCAACTGTGAATATTTTGAAGAAAAATACAACTACGATGAAATCCTGAAATTGCCACGACGAGCAGAAATGAAATCAGGCGGTGGCACAACAGGTGGTGACACTGGTGAGGGTGGTGTCATGGAAGGTTATGAGCGCTTTGATCCAGACATGCTTAAATCCCTTCAAGAGCAACAAATCGGTTTGGAAGGGATGAAAATTGATCGCATGTTCTTTGAGAAATTTGAAGAACGAGTCAAGGAAGATGAGTTTATCAAAGCCAACGTACAGCAAGGCAATTGGGAACGGGTTGCTGACTATATCTCAACACATATCCTCGACAAACCCGAAGAGTTCTTCACGCTAGATAAGCTGCGCAAGGCTGCTGGTATTGACCGCAGGATCTCCCTGCGCGAAATCATCGAAAAAGCGTATGGATTTATCCAACAGTTCAAGAGCAAGGATGATTTGCTTGAAGAAGAGTTTGAAAAATTTATTGCCGATACCAAACCAGACAAGCCCGAAATCATGGTGCCATTGAAGTATTATTTCAAGGCCTATCTGACAGATAACCATGTGCGCGATATTATCGAGAATAAACGCCTTACTGAGTTGAATACCAACCCAACTTTTACAATGCAGGATTTCAAAGCAGTACCGCTTGCCTGGCGCACGCGGGTGCCCGAATATATTAAAGATTATGTGCCATTGAACCAGTTCATGGCCTGACCCAAAGGAAAACCATGCTTGACTCTGAAACCAAACGCCGTATCGATACCGCCCGTGATATTTTAGTGGGAAAAGTGCCCGATCCAAAAAGCCAGGTGGAACAAATTACCATCGCTTTGATTTACAAATTCATGGATGACATGGATGCGGAAGCCGAGGAAATGGGCGGTGTGCGCAGTTTTTTTGTTGGCGAGTATGAGAAATTCAGTTGGGCCAAGTTGTTGAGTCCAGCCTTAGGCGGATTTGAAATGCTCAATCTATACAGCGAAGCGGTTGACAAGATGACGCGCAATGAAGGCGTTCCGCAGTTATTCCGTGACGTTTTCAAAAACGCTTACCTGCCCTACCGTGACCCTGAAACCCTCAAAATGTTTCTCAAGACCATCAACGAATTCAACTATGATCATTCGGAAAAGTTAGGCGATGCCTTTGAATATCTGTTATCCATTCTTGGATCGCAGGGAGATGCGGGACAGTTCCGGACACCACGTCATATTATTGACTTCATGGTCAAAGTCATTGATCCCAAAAAAGAAGATACCATCCTTGACCCGGCCTGCGGCACAGCTGGTTTTTTGATCTCCGCTTACAAGCATGTGTTGGCAAACAACGAAAAAGATGGAAAACCTGGAGGCAATCTAAAGCCAGAAGAACGCACGAAATTGGCAAATAATATTCGTGGCTACGATATATCGCCTGATATGGTGCGGCTTTCACTGGTCAACCTGTACCTTCATGGCTTTACTACACCAAATATTTTTGAGTATGACACACTTACCAGCCAAGATCGCTGGAATGAGTATGCCGATGTGATCCTTGCCAACCCACCTTTTATGTCCCCAAAGGGCGGCATAAAGCCTCATAATCGTTTCTCGGTACAGTCCAACCGCAGTGAAGTGTTGTTTGTGGATTACATGGCCGAACACCTCACGCCGAACGGTCGAGCTGCCATTATTGTTCCCGAGGGAATAATTTTTCAAACAGCCGGGGCATACAAGCAGTTACGAAGCTATTTGATCGAGAATAATTTCTTGTGGGCGGTAGTCTCACTTCCGGGTGGTATGTTCAATCCATATGCGGGTGTAAAGACTTCCATTTTGTTATTGGATAAATCGCTCGCCAAAAAGACAGACAAAATCCTTTTTGTCAAAATCGAAAAAGATGGGTATGAGCTTGGATCACAACGAAAACCACTTTGCAATGAGATGGGTGATAAACCAGAGAACTGTCCAAAACATAGTGACTTGCCCGACACGCTTATCACCTTGTGTGATTGGCACACAGCAGTTTTGAATGGGAAACCGGAATACTTTACCCCAACAACTGATTCCGCCTTATTGGTTCCCATCTCCCAAATTGCAGAGACGGGCGACTACAACCTCAGTGCCGATCGTTACCGCGAAGTTGTTCGTATTGGAAAGCAACATTGGCCCATGGTCAAATTGAGCGAAGTATGCAAAATTGAAAGAGGTGCTTCACCAAGACCTATTGATAAATTTATTACCACTGATGCGAATGGCGTGAACTGGATAAAAATCGGGGATGGCTCACCTAATTCAATGTATATTTCATCTACGAAAGAAAAAATAACCCAAGAAGGTGCAAAAAAATCCCACCGGGTACAAAAAGGCGATTTCATCCTTTCAAATTCGATGAGTTTTGGACATCCTTATATTCTCAATATTGATGGCTGCATTCATGACGGATGGCTTCTTTTGAGACCTTCGGGGAACCATTTTATCAAGGAGTATCTTTATCACATTCTAGGTTCAGATGAAATTCTTGAACAATTTACAAAACTTGCCACTGGCGGTGTTGTAAATAATCTTAATTCTGCTCTAGTAAGAAGTGTTGAAATCCCTTTGCCTCCCCTTGAAACTCAGCGTCAAATCGTAGACAAGATAATGGCCCACCAGCGCATCATCGATGGCGCACGCCAAATTGTCCAAGAATGGAAACCCGACCTTGGGCTGGAACTATCCGAAGCATTACCTGATGGACAAAATGAATGGGGAAAGACGATATTAGGGAATGTGTGTACAAGAATTCCAGACACAATTGATCCTCAGTTGTTTACTGGAGAAATCAATTATATTGGCCTTGAGAATATTGAATCAAACACTGGTCTACTTGTTGGGAATATTTCATCCCAATATTCTGAAATAAAGAGCGCAAAGAATAAATTTCAGCCAGGCGATATTTTGTACGGTAAATTACGACCCAATCTGAATAAGGTATATTTGGCACAAATGACCGGTATCTGTTCAACCGATATTTACGTTCTGAGAGCCAAAAACAATATTGAACCAATGTTTCTTGAGTTATTTTTACGTTCAGAAAATTTCGTTATTGATGTTCTTAAAGGCCTAGGTGGTGCACAACTCCCACGGGTTAATTTTGAGTATATGACAAATTTGCAAATCCCCCTTCCGCCGCTTGACATTCAACAAAAAGTTATTGCCCACATTGAGCTAGAACGTGCCGTAATTGATGGTAATCGGAAATTGGTTGATATATTTGGAGAAAAAGTTAAGAAAATAATTCATCAAATTTGGGATAGCTGACATGCCAACATCAACCAAATTTCAGGTTTCAAATACTGATAAACAAAGAATTTATGAATTTATCAAGCAAAACGGATACGTTACTAATCGTCAGGTTCGAAGTCTCCTCAATATTAGTTATGATCAAGCAATTCATTTATTCAACCAGATGGTTGAAAACCGAGATTTAATAAGAGAAGGCAAGACTTCTTCAGTAAGATATGTTCTTCCAAAGCAATTTGATCAATAATAGGAAGCTTACAATTATGAACATACTATTTTTAGAAATCAAGCATGAAATCGTTATCGGTATTGAGCAGGAGGACGTCATCGGTGAAGAAAATAGCTGAGTATTTCGATTTTAAACAACATGCTATTGGTGCGTGGATTGGATAAGCTATGATTGAAGATGCGCAAAAAATATTTGACTTTCTCCCTCTTGAGTACAAGACTCAGGCGGAGAACGAATACGTTGCGTTCTTATGGGATGCGTTTACAGTAAATTACGAAAAGGAAAAGTATCAATTCGCTTACATTGCCTACCACATGCTTTTTATGTGTTTCGTTTATTTTCAATTGGTAAAGATTTACCTGATCAAACCAGAAGAAATAAAAAAAATTTTGATATTCACAGGAAAAGCCCAATCTGCAATTGATAATTATGAACAAAAGTTGCAGGAAGCAAGAAATAAGAAACTACCGGAACCACACTTCAATCCTTTTACACTGGCAGAAGAACCTGAACGGTCTATTCTTGGATTGTTTATAACGATTGGTTGCAATCGAGCATTAATTAAGAAGATGAAAAAAATTGTGGATGAGCGAAATGACGTTGCTCATTCGAACGGAAATATTAATTTTTCCAGCCAGGATAGCGTAGATGAAAAAATAAAAGAGATAATAGATTGCATTGGTTTTGTTCACGAGAGTTCCAAATCAGTCATTTCTGATTGCTTCGAAAGATTTCTCATTGAAAGCTCAGATCCTGATCAAAATGAGTATCCCGATGAAGACAATCAGGTTAGAGAAATATTTGTAAAAGGAAATTACCTTTCCAGAAAAGATATTCTTGTTGCGGAAGATTATCCCGTTCATCGGCTAAAAGATAAGACTGGTTATGAATTTATCCAAAACCTGCATTCGGCTATCACGCGTTTGTTTCCTTCCGATGAAATTGATGAGATGCCATGGGATGAAGAAGCTCGTAAAACAGTTGAGCAGGCAATGGAATCCGCTGAGTGGGATGAGAAAAACAAAACAATAACCTTAATCGATAGAATGGATGATTTTAACGAGCGACCCATCTTCAAAGTGATCACTAATCGAGAAGAGTTAAACGATTATTTATGGCAACGTGCTGAAGATACTTTTTACAATTATTCGCCCCGAGATGAAGGTGAGTATGTGTTCCACTGTGACGGGGAAACGATAGTTGAAAACGCTTTATCTGATTACGAAGAGAGACTAGAAGAATTCTTTAGGTAAGGTGCCACGGAAATGACTTATCGTGGGTGCTGTTATTACTCTGGAAGTGCTAAAAACGATATTCTACTCATAACGCAAAGCTGGAGGGAAAAATAATGCAATTCACAAGCAATGAGCTTTACGAACTATTAAACCGTCCTGGGCCATTGTGGCTTGAAAATGCTAACCTGGTCAGGGCCCATCTAAGTGGCGCTAACCTCAAAGGTGCGAAATTGAGTGGTGCAAACTTAAGTGGTGCTGACCTGAACAGCGCAAATTTACAGGATGCTGATTTAAGCAGTGCCTACCTTTGGAGTACTTTTTTGAACAATGCTCTCTTGCAAAAGGCAAACCTGAACCTTGCCGAACTGAAAGGTGCCTACCTAAATGAGGCTGATCTGCAAGGCGCCAATCTCACAATGACATGTCTGATCAACGCAAAATTATCCGAAGCCAACCTTCAAGGTGCCATTATGATTTACACCGATCTGTCAGATGCCCAACTAGCAAGGGCCAATCTGAGCGGTAACGATCTGACCCACGCCGACCTGGCTGGTGCAAAACTGTTTGGTGCCAACCTAAGCCATACAAAGCTGGTCCTTGCCCATCTGAACGGTGCTTACTTTGAAGATGCCAACCTTAGCGGTGCCGATCTGAGTAGTGCCTTCTTAAGCGGTGCTTACTTAGATCATCCTGGTCTGAATATGGCAGACTTCAAAGGCGCCAAATACGACCAATATACAAAATGGCCTGATGGTTTTGACCCTGTGGCTGCCGGGGCGATCAAGGTGTAACCAATCCAGATTGAATGAAAATGGAAATTGGGATAGTTTTTGTGTTGGCAATGCTTTTTGCGATGATCTATTATGGCATTGAAGCCATCAGTAAAGGCGTGAAAAATTTTCAATGGCCCGAAAAAGAACATAGAGAAATGTATCAAGTTTGCCCATGTTGCGCAAAAAGTATCAAAGTCACATCAAATTTTTGTAGATATTGTGGCAAAGATGTATCAAGTGCATTACCCCGAGGTATCGTATGTCCCCACTGCGATGAAGAGTTAGAACTCAGTTCGGAAGAAAGATTTGAAAGAAAATTTATCTGTCCAGTGTGTAAAAAGGAAATTATTGTTACTAGCAATGTGGTGGGGCGGAACAACAATTCCAATTATCAATCATCACAATTTCGCAGCACGTATTCGTCGAACTCCGGTAAAGACATCAGCGATTATGGGATCAACGAAATAAAGAGTAGCGGCCGGTTTTCTCCGAAAGAACGCGCAGCGGAGTATCGAAGACGTGGCAAATCCCCTTCGGGCGTGATTGACGGTGTGTATAACGATTCTTATCGTGGGAATGACAGTTACAACGATGCTGATAGGGATTGGGATGCTGACGCCTAATTGGCTCATTTGTAGCGATCTGCTAAATGGATTTGATAGATTTGGTTTTAAACAGATCCGACCGCGCCAGAATGGCGCGTTAAACGGTCGCCGCACACCGAATTTACGGGCTTACCTATTTTCAAACCAAATGTTTTTTGACATCTAACACAAAAATTAATCCCTGGCTTCACTTGAATGGCGCCGGATCGAATTACCAAGACAGAAGGTTAACGAAAATATACCGTCAAAAATAAAACAAAGAACGGTCCAAAATTTGGCAATTTATCCTGATCAAATGGAGAAAAATTATGGAAAATATAACCCGTTGGCAATTACAGACCCATGCAGTAAATATAGTAAAAGTCGGCTTTACAGTTCCAGAGATCAATCCCACATTTATTTGGGAAAGGAAGGACAAAGAAGGTAAAACTGATTGGGATAAACTAAATAAACTTGCGAACGATGGGTGGGAATTAGTAAGTGTAACGCCTATCGTAACAGCCCACTCTGGTCAGACCTTCCAACTTCTTTATACTTTCAAAAGACCCTTGCCCTAATTACCAGTACGCACGGTGTAGCTCTCGTTGTAAATTTGGTTTTCCATCTTGTCAACTTTTGATTTCACAAGTTGTAATATTTTTCGTACTTTATTCTAAGGATTACCGTCCGCTGAATTTGCTTTCTTTGGTGCAACCTTGGTGCAACTACGCTAGATGGTATAGATACATATGATACAATAGACGTGAAATACCCCCATATACAGGTATGCCAGACTGATTAGCGCCAGATATACGTACTGGACAGTTTCGGGAACGGCTCTTAATCAGTGGGTTCCGGGTTCAAGTCCCGGGTCGATCACCTAAAAACCACCAGATATGGTGGTTTTTCGTTTTAATCTTCCAGATATGGGGGTAAAAAGAGCCTCCATTTTGTGAAGGCTCTTTTTTGACAGCTACCTGACAGCTACCCAAAGCTATTAACTGCACCATTATTATGATCTCAAGAAGGGCTCCAATAGGATGGCTGAGCATCTTTAACCTTCTTTAGTTCTTTGCTTACGTCAATAATGTTCA
This sequence comes from Chloroflexota bacterium, assembly GCA_026390035.1. Taxonomy (GTDB): domain Bacteria; phylum Chloroflexota; class Anaerolineae; order Anaerolineales; family Villigracilaceae; genus UBA5195. Next base: position 13,590 of record JAPLGT010000333.1, on the reverse strand, counting down.
GCATCTCATCCATCTTCTCTGCCGCTTCATCTTGCATTGACGGAAGCACATGCGAATAGGTGTTCAGCGTCAGCGTAATATCAGCGTGACCCAGACGTTCCTGAACAACTTTTGGATGAACACCTTGCTTGAACATCAAGGTTGCAGCCGTATGGCGTAGATCATGAAAGCGGAGATCTGGTAATCCCGCCACATTGAGGATTTCTTTGTAATCGCGATAGACGTTACGATGGTCCAACGGAGTGCCAACCGTGGATGGAAAGATCAAGTCAAACTCCTGCCATTTATCCCCTGCCTCGGCTTTCTCTTTTTCAAGAATATCGATTTGGGCACGAAGTTTGTCAAAAACCGTCCTTCCCAGGACAATGGTTCTTTTCCCCGCTTCTGATTTTGGTTCGCAGAAGCCCAGACCACCCTTTGATGTACGTTGCACCTGCCGCTGGACATGGATGCTTCTGTTACGCCAATCAATATCAGACCACTTTAGACCAAGAAGTTCACCCTGGCGCATACCAGTCGTTATTGCAATGTAATAGAGCGCATCCGACCGGGTGCCCTGAACAACAGAAAGAAGTGACCTCACCTGGTTTTCGTCAAAGGTGTTCATTTCCTTGTGTTTGAACTTTGGTCGCGTTACCGCATCAACCGGGTTCCTGCCAATCATCCCCATTTTGAGAGCGTGATTTAAAGCGCGATGCAAAACAGCGTGAATCATGATCACTGACCTGGCACTGACGCCGCTTTTCAGCTTTGCATTGTAGAGTGCCTGGATCTGATCGGGGCGCAAATCCTTCAGTTTGATATTCCCCAAAGTGGGAGCAATGTGCTGCCTGAATATCTGCTCATACTGAAAGATCGTTTTGGGCCGCACAGTAGTGTTGACGGTTATCAGCCAATCTGCCATATAGGTCGCCAAGGTGGTTTGAGCACCCTGCAAAGTCAACCCGTTATCGATCTGGTTGCGAGTTGAATCAACCCAATCCCGACACTCCCGACGAGTTTTGAAATATTTCAGAATGTGCTTGCCTTCGATCGTTACCTGGGCAGTCCATCGCCCGTCCTTCCTTTTGTAGATACTACCTTCGTTCTGACCTCGTTTTTGTGACATATGGCCTCCTTTTAGCCTCTGTCTGATGAAGGCTTAGTAACACTTAAGCCTTGATTACAAGATTTGTATTTTCGGATAACTTAGAATAAGGGTGGTAAAGATTTGTTCTGATTTGATGAGATACTTGCGATACCTGCATTCTTGAGTAGCTTTTCATAGTGGCATATAGTTCTTACGCTGGTTTTCCCCTCAATCATTTGATCGTATGTTTTAGTTTGTCTTTCCAACCAATAGCCCAACAACGAACGGACTTGCCGTGGAGTATATATCTGCGATAAAAGATGTTCGATTTCTAGCCTGTCACATACAATGGTTCGATCTAAACCTAATGGCTTCATTTCTATTCGAATGACCTGCATTAGGTCATCGCGGGTTAGTTCAGGTAATGTAATATTTTCCTCATCTAATACTGATGTGATCGCAGCCCTGTTTCTCAATGACAGTTCAGCCCTGAAGAGACCATAAGCTTCTTTATGTTTGCACTCGGCCATTTTGTCATATAGACATAGCGAACGGCCTGAAGTTTCTGTTTTGAAAAGCACTCCTGTGTCGTTATATGGCAATGTCTTTCTTCTACGATAATGTGCTTTTCGCAGTGCTTGAAAATAATCTTTTACGTTGTTTCCAACTTGGAAATTGACACAAATATCGAGGCGAAAAAGAATACCTAAACGGATATCAACTAGGGGAAATCCAGGTAAACAAGCTATATCAGACTGCACAACTTCCAAGGCGATTTCCCAGTCGAAGTTAATTAATTGGTGATTACATCCGAAAATTACTTTAGGAAGTGATAACTCTACGAAAAGTACATTATTTCCAAGGCTATAAAATCCGGAAGGGTAATAATTTACGCCTATTCGTATACCTTTACTTGTAAAGAAATCGTGGCGATACATTTCCCACAACTCAGTAGTTCTTTCGACGTTAACCGTGTCTTTATAAATATGTTCCCAACCGTTCAGAGAAAGCTTGGACGGATCGACATGAAACATTATCTTGACAGTGTCTACGGGCATTTCGGAGCCAGGTGTAAATGACTCACTTTGATCAGGATTTGCGTTATACTTAAACACGGTAGTACCTCTATTCGAATGTGGAGTTACTTGACTGAACCTGCCTGCCGCTGAAACGGCAGGTAGGTTTTATTGTTTACAAGTTGTAAGCAATTTTTTCCAAGGCAACTTAACTATTTCTTTAAAGATTTGATAGGTACCCCCTTTTGTTTTCCTGACAGGTTTGCGTAAACATATGCTTCGAGATCTGAAGGTTGAATGCGAACCGCTTTGGACTTACCCATCCGCACAGAAACAATCTCGCCTGTTCGGATGAGTTTGTATGCAAAACTGGCTGAAACGCCTAAAAGTTCTGCAATCTCGTTGGGTGATAACAGTCTGTCGATCATAAGAAAACCTCCTGTAAATGACTATCTGGGTGAATTAAAATAGCCCGGCTTATAAAGGAATAATTCTCTTCAATTGGAGAGAATTATTATGAGTCCTTTATAAGCCGGGCTTTTTAGATCAGCTAATGTCTTGAGTAGATTCCAGCTACTCAGACACACCAAGTATAGCACAAACGTTCTGTGCCAGCAAGAAGAAATAGAGGAAATGTAAATTTGTGTTTAAATTTTCCAACCTTGAGAAAATCAAAAAAAATTCCCAAGGTTGGGAATTTAACAATTGATAGTGTTACCCCTCAAGAGCCGTGATAATTTCTGTAGCAGTTTTCCTGATCCTTTCCAGGTGAGTCAAAATCATCTCGGAAGTGGCACCATGTAAAGCGACATAATTAGGGCTGCACAACCCTTCGAGGCCTAAATGTTTGCCGACCACGTAAGCCACACTTTCAGCTTCAAGTTCCCGAATAGTGTGTTCTACTGGTCGATCAGCGTTTCTGTGCATCATTTCATGTGCAATCTCATGGATCAAGGTTTTTGTGCCTGCTTCGATGTCCATCTCGATAATCCCTCCTTTGCTCACACCCTGCGTTTCTCCGGCAAGTTTCATGAAGATCACAGTAATGCCCTTGGTTTCAGCATATTCAACCAGTTTGCCAGTCAGTGCAAGATTCTGTTCTGGACTCTTCCAGTTTGGTGGTTCGGGCAATGGATCGCCTTCCGTAGATGAAATATCAAAGACATAGACTACTTTAAAACCTTTGATGACTTGCCTTGAGTTCAGATCTTCTGGATTTTCCTTGAAAACGATTGGTGCCAAAATCGGGATGCCGTGTTCTCCTCTTTTCACAAAACGGTTGAGACTGTGCCAACGATTGAAACCCGCCACCATAGTGGCATCCGGCTTGCTCATCAAGATCAACCAGACATTATTTGCAGAGTAACGGTGGAAGCGTGAGCATGTATCAAGGTAGGCAAGCATTGCAGCGCTCATCCTGGCAGCGTCAGTAGCCTCCGCCAATTCCTGGATATGAGCAGTGATTTGTCCAGCCAGTGTCTGGCTGGTTACTTTAGTATTTTCGTTCATGGTTTCCTCCAAAACGAAAAGTCCCCCAGGTTTACAAGTTGTAAACTTTGAGGAACTTTTCAATCGAATTGATCACGTACAATTTGTATGCCCGTACAACTTGTACGGCAGTGTTTACGAAAAGCCAAGGCCGCGTTCTTTAAGGCTAACCCACCTACCCATCCCGATCACAATATGATCTAAAACATCGATGTCAAGCAGCTTTCCCGCCTGGACAATAGCTCTGGTTACCGCCACGTCATCTGGACTCGGGGTCGGATCACCTGAAGGGTGGTTGTGCGCTACTATGATAGCTGAAGCCCTGTAACTCAAAGCCACCTTGAATAGTTCACCCACCCTTACCTGTGACGAATTTACAGAGCCCTTATAGAGATGGTCGATGCTTACTACCTGGTTGCGCTGATTTGTTGAGATGACCCAAAGCTGTTCATGATCCAATCCTGACAACTCATATTGCACAAGGGCCGCTGCATCTGACGGGGAGTTGATTGCAGTGCGTTCCACTTGAGTTTCCAGGGATAACCGCCTGCCCAACTCGATAGCTGCCTTGATTGCGAGGCCTGTTTTCAAATCGGATGAGAAACCGTCAATATCCACCAGCGCAGTTTTTTGCAGCCCATGTAGCCCACCGTAACGCTGTAGCAGACCTTGTGCTAAGACCATGCGGTCAGCGCCACACTTTTCCACCAACAGAAGCGCAAGCAACTCGGAATTACTCAAGGCCTGCGCACCAAGTTTATACAAGCGGGACTCAGGTTCGTCGCTGTTGTCCAGGAAAACCAGTTGTGCGGTTTCCGCACATTTCATCTTAATAGCCATCGTAATACCTCCTTAAAACAAAAAGCTCCATATACAACTTGTACAAGTTGTATATGGAGAGCCAGGGTTGGATCTTCTCCTATTGCTGCGGAGAAGTTTAGAAATCTACATCATCGCCTGCGTCATACTTCAGCAGGTTAAGATCAAAGGCTGTGTCGATTATTTTGCCGCAGTCCATACAAACTTCAACTTCAATCTCATCCCCCCAGGGGTTGGCGGTGGTTGTCCAGGCGCGATGAAGGTGTGGACATTGGGGATATTCGGGACATTTGGGTTTAACTGGAAAGATTCTCATAGGCACTTCCTGAAGTGGATGATCATTTTGGATTTATCCGAAACATTAGACTGTGGGTAAATCTCGAGGGTTTTTCCTTTGAGGTTTTCAACATTGGCCCGGCCAAAGATTGCCAGCAGTTCCTTCTCGCCTTGTGGTCCGAAAAGAACTCCGGTCGGTAAACCCTGAGGCAAACCAGTCAGCCACAGGCACCATCTTTCAATGGGTTCGTGAGATTGTTGGTAAGCAACCATCTCTTTGGTGACATTGCTGATCGTCACCCGATATGGCTTGGGGCCGATATCATCGCCATGTAAATACTTGCGGTACAGAAAGCCCAACCGTGCGCCGATTTGGCACTCAGCCACTTCAGAAACCTTCCTGGGTTCTTCGTCAAAGCCCAACTCCTTGAGAAGCTGATCGATGCGCATGGAGGCTTTGCTGCTATCAGGCTGTACAGGATCGGCGGGTTTGGCAGGCTGCTGTACAACTTGTACGAAGTTTTGATGTGACCGGGCGATATTCTCAACGGCTTGTTGATAGTAGTAAGCGGCAATCCGATGCTTACACTGATTTCCCTTGAGCGAATCGGGGCATTCACAGCTTTTAGAGTCGGTATCTACGAGGTAAGAATGGGATCGATCAGATGAAATGACACGGCAGAGATGAGGCTGGTTTTGCGTGGGCGTGGTTTGCACAGATCCGTTGAGCGCAATTTCAAGCCCACGTTCCAGGCGTCCATTCAAATTCTTGATGGCTTGTGGGGTGGCTGAGCTGATAAAGTTGTGTGCCACCTGCGCGATTTCCAGTTTGAGCGCTTCGCTCATGGCAAGAGGAACAGCAACTTCACGGATACAAAACTTACGAATGATTTGTGGGACATACAAACTGGTGTTCATGGTTTTCTCCTATTGGAATTGAATGGGGGAAACAAAAAAGCCCACCTTTTGACGGGTGGGCTTTAGCGGATATTGGGATGGATGTGCATTTGATTACAGGCTTACATCTTCCGGGTTCAGCTTGAGTTCAGGCAGATAGCCATTCATCAGGTTTTTCTTGAGAATGGGGCTGTGACCATTGGAACGGATCAGGCTGAACAGGTCAGCAGTTGCGCCAGGTTGTCCAACTGCAATGGCCTCAACCAGGTTCATCACCTTCTGGGTTTGTGGCAGTTGGATCTCCTGTAGGAAACGGGAAGGTGTGGATGCGGTGCCGATCAGGACACCCTTTCTGGCACGTGTGATACCCACATAAAACAGGCGGCGTTCGTTTTCCAGGGCGCTGGACATGGCAACTTCGCGTTGGCGGTTATGGGTGTCATGCACATCCATCTGCTGACCTTTCAAGTAGGGCAGAAGATTCTCATCGCATTGCGGGATAACCACATAGTCGAACTCCAACCCCTTCGTGCGAAAGATGGTGGTAAATAGGATCAATTCTTCTTCCGGCTTGCCCTGGGTAGTATCCAGTTTTGTCAGTTGATCCAATAATCCTACTGGTGTGGTCTTGAGACTTTTGACGTGCTCGATAAAGTGGGTGACGACATTGGCCTTTTCATCAGCAGTTTCCCCGTTGCCATAGTATTTCTGAAAGAAAGCCAGGTAATCGAGGCTGTCCACCAACCAGGCCAGCACATCACCAGCTTCTCCACTCAAACGCCCCGCCAGGGCATACAGCACGTCCAGAAGGGCGTAAAGCGGCTTGACCTGCCAACGGCTCAGCCCAAGCGACGAATCATCGTCTGCACGTTCCAGGATGACCTGTGGGGATAGTTTCCGGAAACGGGCTGTAGTAACCAGCTTATCAATGAGGGTTCTTGAGATCATCCGGGATGGTTTGTTTGCGATATTCAGGAGCCACTTCCCCGCTTCATCATCCATCGGCTTTTGCAGGTTATTCGCCAGGCGGATGTAATCCAGCAGCGCACTTATTTCCTTGCGCTTAAAGAATGGCTCCTGTCCATCCACCCTGTATGGAATACCACGGGTGAGAAACTCCGCTTCAAGAGCATCCATTTGCGCATACATTCTTGCCAGGACCACAATTTCATTTGCAGGGATTTTCTGCTTATTCAACAAAATCTCGGTCTGGTCTGTCAATTCCTTGCTCGAATCCAAACCACCCGTAAAGAGTTGGACGAAACCCGTTTTATCGGGTTGAAATGCGATCAGCGGTTTATCAACACGCAGGGTATTACACGCGATGACATTTGCAGCGCACTGGGCAATTACCGGGCCAAAACGGAAACTGCGTGAGAGACGGTAATCCAGAACAGCTTTGACATTGAAGATGGTGGCGAAGTCTTTGAGAATGTAATTGGGCCTGGCACCACGCCACTCATAGATGGTTTGATCGTCATCGCCCACCACCATGACATCAGCCTGATCCCCTGCCAGCAACTCGATCAGGGTTTGCTGCCCTAAATTGACATCCTGGTATTCATCCACGATCAGGTGCTGGATGCTGCCACAGAAGCGGCGGTAGAAGGATGGGTTATTTTCAAGGATGTCAATCGCAGCAGGAATGAAGTCGTCGTAAGTCAGGGCTTCCTGTGATTGGCGAAACTCTTCAAAGCCTGTGTAAACCAATGGCAGGTAAGGTTGTGAGGTGGAACCGGCATGATGGGGTGGGATAAGTGAACCTTTCCATAGACTGATCGACTGCATCGCCTGTTCGGGATCGACTGTTTCAGGCGGAAAGCGTTTGGATTTCTCCAGATCGCTGATGACACGTTTCAGACAGACCCATACATACTCAGCTTTATCTGACAGCCAGAACTGCGTTTTAGATGACAGCAATCCAGCTTTGATAGCTTCATTGAGCACCAGATAGCTAAAGCTGTGAAAGGTGTGCACCGATGGCTGCTTGTTGGATGGCACACCAACTTTTTCCAGATGCCCAATGAACTGCTTGCGAGCCATGGAGTTGTACATCAGCACCTGGATCTGAGTTGGGTGAGCCTGGGAGGTATCAACCAGGTGTTGGATACGATGGGCAAGAGTTGTGCTTTTACCGGAACCAGCGACGGCAAGCACGCGAGCATGGTTGCCAATTGGGTGTCGTACAACTTGTATTTGTTCGGGAGTTAGCTTACTCATGAGATTGCTCCTTAATAGGGAATTTCTTGTTGGTCTGCATACCAGGGATGTGAATAGGTGACTTCGGCTCCGCAGTCATCGCAGACTTCGGTAATGTCATCCCACACTTCGCCTTCGCTGAAATAGCGTCTGCCATTGGTGGAGGTGTGCTTGTGCAGGCATTGCTTTTGAAGACGTTCGATACAGGGTTTACAAAAAATAGGGATTGTTCCAGTCATGGGATCCTCCAGAATCAAAAAAGGGCAGTCCAGCCGAAGCCAGACTGCCCTATAGATGAAGTGAACATCGCTTTACTTGCTCTTGCCGTTGCACCAGCCGCCATCATCGGTCTTATGGCTGAACCAGATACGCCCATTCTTTTCAAAGCGACGCATTTCACAGTGATGAATTGGGCAGGGATTGGCAGCCTGGTCGGATGGATCGCTACTCGGATTAGCGCTCTTGTTATTATTCGCATCGGACTTCTTGCCATTGAACTTGGGTTTGAAAGTATTCTCACAGGGCGTGAAGTTATTTTCCATCAGCCAATTGAGTGCTACATTGGCTCTTTCGAGCAGATCCTTGCCGCTCTCACCGCGCAGTGTGATCTGGCAAATGAAACCAGCCGGGGTGACATAGCGCGTGTTCCAAGAAGCAGGTGCTTCGGTGTACGGGCTTTCGGTCTTGGTAATTTGAGGTGTAGCCATGATATTTTCTCCTTTTGAACTAATGATTGGTGGATTGGGTGAGAGTAATGAGCAATTGAGCAAACTCTTCGATAGTGATCCAACGGCCAGTGCGACCGCCGCCCTCGCAAGCAGGGCAAGCGGTGTGCCGAACATAAGGCTTTCCGTTCGCGTCAATGTCTGGCCCGATAGGCACACGGCACATTCCGCCGCAACACTGGCAGATATCCGAGATGTGAATCTTGATTTCCATAACAACCTCCTTAAATGAAAAAATCCCATCAGAAAAGTCTGATGGGTAGAATGGGACTGCACCTCTACGTTTCTACACTTCTACGCTTCTCGGCAACAGATGATAAACACCTTGTAAGCTATTCAATTGTTGATACCCCCGTCACCTCATTTTCGACTTTTACCCCCCTTACTACAAGAGCTGATTCAACCCGCAGGGGGAAATTTCAACCTCGAGAGGAAATGGATACTGACGTGATTTGACGTGATTTGACGTGTTCTTGGGGATAGGAAATGTATATGATGTTATTAGGGTTTGAATAACCCATTCAATGGAACAAATATGTATTATTAAGCGAAGATAATTATTGATTGAAATCGAGACTGTCAAAATGTGTAGGAAAAAATGTGGAGGTATATAATAGTGTTCAAACATGAACTAAACAAGAGGATACGCTTACCGTGGCATCTGATTTAGAAATTCCTGGATTTGAAGTAGCTTGTTTTGGTCGGTGAAGAAGCTGACTGGTAAGCCATCTTCCATAATGAATAATGCCAGAAGTTTGGTGTAACCAAGGAGTATCAACATTGCTCTCAGTAATTGAACAGACAAGGTTGACGTTGTCGAAGAACACAGATGCGGAGAAAAAATCGCAGTTAGGTCAATTTTTCACACCTTCGCGAACAGCTCAATTTATGGCTGGTCTTTTCAACTTAGAACTCGGCAGCAACTATCGTTTCCTTGATGCTGGTGCAGGTATAGGTTCTCTTTCAAGCGCACTCATCGAAAAGTGCATATCTGAAGATATTATTTTAGAGAATATTGAGTTGGCAGCATTCGAAGTGGATGATAGCCTACATGAGTATCTAAGCCAGTCTCTTTCCAGATATACAAACCAAATTCCGCTTACATACGAAATTTTTGGTGGTGATTTTATCGAAGCAGCAGTTAATATGATTCAGTTTAGACAACGTGATTTTACACACGCAATTCTTAATCCCCCGTACAAGAAAATTAACAGCACTTCTCGTTACCGGCATCTACTAAGGCTAGTTGGAATAGAGACAGTCAATTTATATTCGGCCTTTGTAGCCTTGGCTCTTTCGCTCATGGTACCTGGTGGGCAAATTGTTGCTATTATTCCACGAAGCTTCTGTAATGGTCCGTACTACCGCCCCTTTCGTGAATTCATTCTAGAGCACGCAGCGATCAAGCACATTCACCTGTTCGATTCTCGTAGCAAAACTTTCAAGGATGATAATGTATTGCAGGAAAACATTATTATGCTACTTGAACGTGGCGGTCCGCAAGGCTCAGTGGTAATTTCCACATCCACAGATAACACGTTCACAGATCTTTTAACTAATGTTTACCCATTTGACCAGATCGTGATGCCTGATGATCTTGAGCATTTTATTCATGTGCCATCTTCGCCAAAGATAAACTTGATCGACATCTCCCCAGCCATATGCTATTCTTTGGCAGAAATTGGTATAAATATCTCGACAGGACCTGTAGTCGATTTCCGGTTAAAAGAGTACCTTCAAGATGCACCTGGCTTGGGCTCTGTTCCCCTGCTCTATCCCAGTCATTTCGGCAACAACGGTACCGAGTGGCCCAAGATTGGCAAAAAGAAACCAAATGCAATCCGATATAACAGTGACACAGAAAAATGGCTCTATCCGAGCGGCTTTTATTGCGTAGTGCGTCGCTTTTCTTCGAAGGAGGAGAAGCGTAGAATCGTTGCAAGCGTAGTAGACCCAATATCATTCCCAGGCGCACCTATGTTGGGCTTCGAGAACCATCTAAACGTTTTTCACATAGGTAGACAGGGCTTACCAGAAGCGCTTGCACGTGGGTTGGCCGCGTTTCTGAACACAACCGCCGTAGATGAGCACTTTCGGCGTTTCAGTGGACACACCCAGGTCAACGCGACTGACCTGAAGCTTTTGAAGTATCCTAACCGCGAGATGCTTATCTCTTTGGGCGGAATGATTTCAGGTCATTCAACTGATCAACAGACAATCGATGGTTTATTTAAGGGGCTTATTGATGACAACTAAAGAGCAACGTATAGCAGAAGCATTCAGCATACTGAAAGCACTTGGGATGCCGAAAGAGCAACTCAATGATCGAACTGCTATTTGCTTACTGGCACTCCTCGACCTTCCACCCCAAAGGAATTGGGGCGAGGCTGGAAATCCTATGATTGGTATCCGTGCAATTCTTGACTTTGCACGGGAGAAGCTTGAGATAAACTACGCCGAAAATACTCGCGAGAGCATCCGCAAATATAGTGTTAAGCAACTCGTTTCCGCCGGAATATTATTGCACAACCCTGATAAACCAGAAAGAGCAGTCAACAGTTCGGATAACTGCTACCAGGTCAATGAGCATGCGTTGGCACTTCTGCAGCAGTTCGGAACAGAAACTTGGAAGAGTTCGCTGGAGAGTTACCTTGCAACTCACGGAACACTCGCTGCTGAATATGCACATGCTCGTGACATTCACCGAGTTCCGGTGCAAGTGAAGGAGGGGCAGGTAATCACACTCAGTTCTGGCAGCCATTCCGATCTGATTCGCTCCATCATTGAAATGTTCGGATCGATTTTCGCGCCAGGTGGAGATCTTGTTTATGTTGGCGATACTGGAAAAAAGTGGGCACAATTCGACCAGGAGCTTCTCGCTTCGCTTGGAGTGGAAGTTGGGGCGCATGGGAAAATGCCTGATGTTGTCATCTATTACCGAGAGAAAAATTGGCTTTTCCTTATTGAGGCTGTCGCCAGCAGCGGCCCTGTCGATGGCATACGTCACGCGGAACTTACTCAATTATTCAAAAACTCCAGGGCAGGTCTTGTTTATGTGACCGCCTTCCCTGATCGTGGTGAGCTCTTCAGAAAGTTTCTGTCGGTTGTGGCATGGGAAACTGAAGTTTGGTGTGCAAGTGACCCAACACACCTGATACACTTTAATGGAGTCCGGTTCCTTGGGCCGTATACAACGTCTTACAAATCTTCATAACATAAACAATAAAGTAAAAGGTGCAACGATGAGCATTTTAAGCTCAGAAAAGCCAGATTATTTTGGAACATCGACTTTCATATAACACGCTTAAATATCCATCATATTGCCGAATTATGATTTTACAAGTTGTAAAATCTGTTGCTTATCATGACAAAAGACACGTGACTTTAAGCATTTTGGGGTGCTATAGTAGACTTACAAGTAGATTGAGTTGATCACTGATATTAGAACATCTTGACTCAGGATGGTTCGCACCTGAAATGCCCACAATGGCAGATTAAATGTGCTGATAATATAAATGCAAGAATAGAGAGGGTTATACAATGGAAAAACAAATCGGTTATGCCCTACTTACTGCATTTTGTGTTGGGTACTTTTTGGGACCAACGGCGGGACTAATTGTTGGTGTTATTATGATTGCAGTGACACTAATCAATCCCAATAATCGACTAAAGGGAAGTCAAGGTAGTGAGCGAAAATGTCCGTATTGTGCGGAACTTATTAAAGCAGAAGCAAAAGTTTGTAGATATTGTGGAAAAGATTTGTAGTTCCAAAATGCTTTTGGAATTCTTTATCGATTCTATCGGGCTATTTTTCAAAATCGGAGGGAATAATGGATGATCTAATAAAACAAGGCGCTACCGCTTTCAAAGCTGGCGATATCGAAACTGCCAGAAAACTCTTGACTGAGGCTATAAAGCTGCATCCAGATGATGAACGTGCCTGGGGGTGGATGTACAATATCTGCAATACCGATCAAGAACGAATATTGTGCCTGAAACAAATGGTTAGGATTAATCCACAAAATGAAAAAGCTAACTTGCTCTTAACTGAATTATTGAATCTCGAGCCACCACTTGAAATGCCAGTAACAAACCAAAATGTGTCAGGCAAATTCAAAAAGAATATATGGTGGCCGTGGGGTGTAATTGGAATAGTGGTACTACTGTGCATTGGAGCAGTGTTTTTAGGCAGCGTATTACTATTGCAACAACGAGCGCAACCTTCACCAACAGAACAATTAGCCCCAACAGCAACTACCATACCTTTGCCGAAAGCATTATTTGATTCAAATACAAAAGTTATACCAGTGCTTAATGGATCAGCCTTTTCGTATGGAACTTTTGTGCTTACAGATGTCACAATTCAGCAAGATCCCAATCAATTATCTGAAAAAGATTTGGTAACGGTATTCTTTGAAATTAAGACTAATAATGGCGAGAATCAGTATAGCCGTGTAGAGTTTGCAGCGATTGGCCCTGATGGAGTCATTTTAGACTCAGTACCTGGGAGTTCCGGTTGCAATTTAGGTTACAAAGTAAAGGTGCAAGATGGCGGAACATTGAAAACTTGCTTATCGTTTAGTATTCCTTCAAACGTCAACTTTGATGTTTATTATGCCCCATTTGCAAACGATCGATTTAATGAAAATAAAAGCATCAAGTGGCATATTACTAGGAAATAATTTATTTGTAACCATCCAAAGAAACCTGATTATTGAAATGTTTTGACAGCTACCTGACAGCCACCGTGAAATAAACTATGCAAATAGAGGAGGTTATTCACACTTTTACCCCCATATACGGTAGCTAGTACAGGTAGAAGCACCATATATAGGGTGTGCAGGCCTTCAGGTTGAACTCTTAATCAGTGGGTTCCGGGTTCAAGTCCCGGGTCGATCACCTAAAAACCACCGTATATGGTGGTTTTTTGTTTAACCACCCCCATATATGGCGTACAAAAACCCTGACTGTCTAACTGGTGTAGAATTATAAGTAAAAGCCAGGAGACAGCCAATATGGAGAAACGACCGCGCAATCGACCTGTTCGAAAGTATCCAGATGCGAAGCGAAAAATATTCAACTGCGAACAAAATGTTTGCGT
>JAPLGT010000121.1:0-26329 GCA_026390035.1 Chloroflexota bacterium | reverse complement strand
CAGCCCTGCCGAGTTGGCCGGGATCCAAATCCAAGGTGACCCGCTGACGCTACTGGAACTGGCTCCGAAAGTGTCAATCTAACTTCCTGGGTTTCTGAACCATGCCTCTCTTTTAAAGAAGATAGTTCTTTCAACGGGAAGTAGATCTGGGAAAAATCTGCGCTTAGCCGGTTGATTGCATTGAATTCTGAAACCTCGAGCCTCATCGTATTGTACAAAGGGGCAGGGACGAGCTGAGTTGCAGAAAAATCGCCATAGAGCGTATCCATGGATAGAAGAATAAAACTTTTGATGATAAAAATATGTAAAACCAAAAAGAATAGCAGGAATATTTGGTTTTTCAATGAATATATAATTTGCTGCCATTTATTTTGATAGTTATTCAAGATTGCCTCTGAATGTTTAAAGCAGGGGAAGGCCAGCAATTGTCTTACCGGCTGTAAAGATCAAACCGCCGGACCTTTATTCTCAAGCGTGGGAAGTACTTTTCTGGATCGCTAGCGTTGCGGCAGCGGTTGTTTTTATGATTCCATTGCCAGGCGCAGGGTTGGCTGCCAGGCGGGTAATTCGATTTGGAAGGACTCTAAAAAGTGAGCGCAGTTCAGGGCAGAAAATAGAGGTCGTTGGGCTGGGGTTGGGAATTCTGAAGTTTGGGCCGGCAGGATCTGTTCTACCTGCTGTTCTTGCCTGGCAGGGTCAAGCTCCAGGATCAGCCGGGCCCATTCCAGGCGGCTGGCATGGCCAGACCCAGCCAGGTGGTAAAGACCGCTGCGTTCGCGTAGTGAGTCAGTGCCGCGAGCCAGAGTCTGGGCGCTGATCTCGGCCAGCATGCGGGCCCAGGTGGGGTTTGAAACCTGGTCATCCACAATGCGCAAGGTCTGATTCTGACGCGCCCACTGCAGCACTTTGGTTACAAAGCTATCGCGGCGGGTGCTGTAGACCCAGGCGGTGCGGAAGATGAGGTGTGTGCCGCCCAGAACCTGGATGGCCAGTTCGCCAGCCAGCTTGCTTTTTCCATAGACGCTGAGGGGGTTGGGCGTATCTTGTTCGCTGTAGGGGCTGCCTTTTAGGCCGTCGAAGACATAATCGGTTGAGTAGTGGATCAGGGCGGCTTTCAACTGCAGGGCTTCCTCGGCCAGGATGGCGGGGATGCTGGCATTGATGGCAAAGCATTTTTCTGTTTCGTTTTCGGCGCGGTCCACGGCGGTATAGGCAGAGGCGTTGACGATGACCTGCGGTTTAAGCGCCCGGATGGTGCTGCGAACGGCTTCAAAATCTTCCAGGTTGAGCTCTTCGTAATCGAAAGCACTGAGGGGGCCGAGTGGTGCCAGCGTGCGTTGAAGTTCCCAGCCCAGCTGTCCGTTTTTGCCGAGCAGCAGGATCTTCATTTCAGTACCTGTTTGGCCAGCCTGAGCAGGTATTGGCCGTAACCATTTGCGCTCATCGGTTTGGCCAGTTGCAGCAGATCTGCACGGGTGATGTAGCCCAGGCGGTAGGCGATTTCTTCAGGCGATGAGATCATCAGGCCCTGACGTTCTTCAACCGCCTGAACAAAGTTGGCGGCTTGCAGCAGGGATTCGTGAGTACCGGCATCCAGCCAGGCGATGCCGCGGCCCAGTTCGTAAACCTGCAGTTGTTGATTGTCCAGGTAAATGCGGTTGAGGTCGGTAATTTCGATTTCACCGCGTTGGGAGGGCTTCAGGCCGGCTGCGAGGCTTGTCACCTGGGAATCGTAGAAATAAATGCCGGGAACGGCGTAATTTGAGCGGGGTTTGAGTGGTTTTTCTTCCAGGCTGATGGCGTGGCCATCCTGGTCGAAATCCACCACGCCGTAGCGTTCGGGGTCGCGCACCGGGTAGGCAAAGATGAGTGCGCCGCTGGTAAGGGCTGCGGCGTTTTCCAGGATGCTCCCGAGACCCTGGCCGTAGAAGATATTGTCGCCCAGGATCAGGCAGGCGCCCTGGCCAGCTAGAAAATTGGCGCCAATGATGAAGGCTTCGGCCAGGCCGCGTGGTTCGGGTTGTTCGGCATAGCTGAAAGTGAGACCCCAACGGCTGCCATCACCCAGCAGGCGCTGGTAGCCGGGCAGATCTTCGGGTGTGCTGATGACCAGGATTTCCCGGATGCGGGCCAGCATGAGCATCGAGAGCGGGTAATAGATCATGGGTTTGTCGTAGACGGGCAGCATTTGTTTGCTGACGCCAATAGTGATGGGGTAAAGCCGGGTGCCTCTGCCACCTGCGAGAATGATGCCTTTCATTTTTGGCCCCCTCGTTGTGTGTAATTGTTGTGGATCCAGGATTGATAATCGCCGGTCTGGCGGATGGCTGCGACCCAGGCGGGGTTATCCAGATACCAGCGCACAGTGTTGGCCAGCCCGCTTTGCAAGTTCTGGCGCGGCTGCCAGGCGAGCTCGGCCTGAATTTTGGAGATATCCATGGCATAGCGCCGGTCATGGCCAGGGCGGTCCTGGACGTATTTGATCAGGGAAGCGTGTGGGGCAAACTGCGAGCCGGGCAGGAGTTCATCCATAACGTCACAGATGGTCCTGACGATCTCCAGGTTGGTAGGTTGGTTATTGCCACCGATGGCGTAAGTTTCGCCCAGGCGGCCTTTTTTGAGCACCAGGTGAATAGCCTCACAGTGATCTTCCACATACAGCCAGTCGCGAACCTGCAGGCCGTCGCCGTAGACTGGCAAGGGTTTGCCCTCGATGGCATTCAGGATCATGAGCGGGATTAATTTTTCTGGGAACTGGTAGGGGCCGTAATTGTTGGTGCAGTTTGTCAATGTGACTGGTAAGGCGTAGGTGTGGCTGTAGGCGCGCACCAGGTGGTCGCTGGCTGCCTTGGATGCGGAGTAGGGCGAGCGCGGAGAATACGGTGTTTCTTCATTAAAAGGTGGGTCATCCTGGCTGAGTGTTCCGAAGACCTCATCGGTGGAGACGTGATGAAAGCGGGCGGTCTCGCGCGGAATGATCTGATCTACGAGCCAGGCCTGTCGGGCGCATTCCAGCAGGGTAAAAGTACCCACAATGTTGGTTTGCACAAATTCGCCCGGGCCCAGGATGGAACGGTCGACGTGGCTCTCTGCGGCAAAGTGGACGACGGTATCGAGCTGGTATTTTTGGAAAAGCCCGCTGATGAATTCAGAATCGCAAATATTGCCCTGGATAAAGATGTGCCGGTCGGGGTCCGGCAGGTTTTGCAGGTTAGCCAGGCTGCCGGCATAGGTGAGCGCGTCCAGGTTGATGATGCGCAGCTCGGGCTCTTGCTCGAGAAGGTAACGAATGAAGTTGGAACCGATGAAGCCTGCGCCACCGGTAACAAGGATATTTTGCATGCGAGATTTTCTCCCTGGAGATCAGTAAGTTTCAGCAGTGCTAAACCGCAGGCCGGCGCCATCCTTGGCGGATAGCACTGGGGGCAGCTGGTCAATCAGCGGCCAGGTGATGGCCAGGTCTGGATCATTCCATAGGATTGTGCGTTCCCAGGCGGGGGCGTAATAATCAGTGGCTTTGTAGACGATTTCAGCCCAGTCACTGAGCACATAAAAGCCGTGGGCAAAGCCAGCCGGGATCCAGAATAGGTGTTTATTCTGCGTTGAAAGCGTGGCGCCCACCCACTTGCCAAAACTCGGTGATGATTTGCGCAGATCGACGGCGATATCAAATATTTCACCGGAAACCACGCGTACCAGTTTGCCCTGGGCCTGGCGGATCTGGTAATGCAAGCCCCTCAGGGTGCCCTGACGGGAGCCCGAGTGGTTGTCCTGGACAAAGTGGGTAGGCAAACCCAGCTCGGAAAATTGGCGGGCCTGGTAGGTTTCCATAAAAAAACCGCGTTCATCACCAAATACTTTGGGTTCAAGGATCAACAGGTCAGGTATGGATGTTTGGATGATGCGCATGTGACTTTCTGTGAATTGATGGAAGAGACCAGGCTGACGTAAAGAGAAATTATACTGGCAAAGGGTATGCGAGTCTACGCCCGGTAAAACGGTATGGGTGGGTTTGCGATGGTAAAGCCGCTGCCGAAATTGTTTCATGTGATTTCTTGATTCGAATCGTGCAGGTGGTAAAATTCACAAGGAAATTTTAAATGGAAAGGGCTATTATGCGAAGTTATTTGGTTGGAATCTGGGCGGCCAGATATTTTTTTGTACATTTGGCTGGCGCAGAGCTGCGATATAAATTCAGGCGTTCGCGGTTAGGCTTATTGTGGACGATGGTGACTCCGCTGGTTTTGGCTTTGATGATGACTTTTGTGCTTGGTAACCTGCTGAGTGTCAATATGAAGGATTATGCGCCCTATATTTTTTCAGGATTGCTGGTCTGGGAGTTTATAACTGGTTCGGTTGTGGGTGGTTGCAGTTCCTTGCTCAATTCCGAGCCTTATATCAAGCAGTACCGACACCCTTTTGCGATCTACCCATTAAAAACCACGCTGGTTAACATCACTTCATTTTTAATTGCACTGATGGGGCTGGCGATCTGGATTCTGTTTTATAAACCGGAAAATTTATTGGTGGCTGTATTCGCCTTGCCTGTTTCTGCCCTGTGTTTATTCCTGTTCGGATGGCCGGTCGCGACCCTGACGGCCTTCACCAACTTGAAATACCGCGATTTTGCGCAGATTGCGGCCCTGGGGATGCAGCTGTTGTGGTATGCCTCGCCTGTGTTTTTTCAACCGGCCATGTTCAAGACCGCCGGATTGGCGCTTATGTTGGAGCTCAACCCGGTCACGCATCTTCTCAATTTGCTGCGGGCGCCAATGTTATATGGCCAATTCCCGTCGCTTACCGATTATGCTTATGTGCTGGGCACTGCCGCAGTCTTTTACGTGCTGGCAGCCATCCGAATTCGTAGTTCAGAAAAAACATTGATCTTTTACTTCTAAATATGAAAAACGCTGCCCATATTCGCATCCGAAATGCCACATTATCTTTTCCTTCGAGTATTTACAATGCTCTGACGTTGAAGGAAGAAGTTTTTAAACTTTTAAATTGGGGGAAACGTACAAAATTGTTGTATGACGTGGTAGCCCTGAAAGGGGTCAATATTGATATCCATGATGGAGAGAAAGTGGGTATTATCGGGCGGAATGGGGCCGGAAAAAGCACCTTATTGAAGGCCATTGCCGGTATTTATCCCTTGCAATCTGGCACCATCGAGGTATCCGGGAAAATTCGCTCCCTGTTTGAGCTGAGCCTGGGCTTTGAACCGGATGCCACCGGCAGGGAAAATATTATGTACCGGGCGCTGCTGTTGGGGGAATCACCGAAAGGGGTCAACGAAAAGGTTGATGCGATTATTGAATTTGCAAGCCTGGGTGATTTCATCGATTATCCGCTCAAGACCTATTCGGCAGGTATGCTGGTGCGGCTGGCTTTTTCAATTTCAACCAGTATTTCCGGCGATATCTTGCTTTTGGATGAAATCCTGGCTGCGGGCGATGCGACTTTCCAGGTTAAAGCGCGGGCAAGGATGTTGGAAATGATTGACCAGGCGAAGATCATTGTGCTTGTTTCGCACGATATGGATTCCGTGCGCAAGATTTGCAACCGCGCAATTTATTTGCAGGATGGGCAGGTGGTGGCAGATGGTGATGTTGGTGAAGTGATCAATGTGTATATGGAATCTTCTGAGAAGGTTGTCCCGGTCTAAAAGCTGATTAATTGCCCTGTTTGTGGGTGGGATGAATTCGTCTGGTTATTAAATTATCGGGGGATAATTGTGAATTTAATGGTATGCTTTTGATACTAAGAATTATGAAGATCCCAGAGATCTTGTCACGTTTTTCAGGGAAACAATCCCAGGTTGTACTTTTTGTGGCGGGCTGTATCGAATTCAGCCTGGCAGGTGTCTTCAGCCTGAGGCTTGAACCAGACCCAAAGAACGCTTTCCTGTTTGGCTATTCAATGCCCAGGTTGGCGCTTTTTGGTTTGTCAATACTCTTTGGGTTGGGGATGCTGATTTTCGCCTGTTCTGCAGGGCTGCGCAGCAGAGTCATGGTACGGTTGGAAGCCGGTGTGCAAAAGGCTCCAATGGTTTTTGCGCTGATCGTGCTGCTGCTGGCGGGGCTGGGGATCATGATCGGGCTGATGCCATCGGCTGCGCTGGGAAAATTTGGGCTCTATTTTTCCAGGCTGCGTTTGTTTTTGTTTGTGTTTTGTTTGATGCCTGCCCAGTTTTCACTTTATTGGCTCAAGCCTGGGCACTGGCAAGGGGATCGAGCATTGCTCCGGATTTTTATGATCTGGCTTTTGGCGCTAGGCAGTGTTGTTGGTTTGATCCTGCTGAGTGGCTGGGGGTTGACTCCAGAAGGGATTCTATGGGGTCCTGTGGGTACTCCGCTTACCGGGCTGCAGTTGAGCCTGGTCTTTTGGGTTGGGTTGCTGTTGTTTGGGGTGTTCGGTTTTTTGAAAGATCGGGTTTCAAATAATATCGTCAAAATATTTGACTTTCTGGTGGTGGTGTGCCTGTTCGCGGGTGCGCTTACCATCTGGATGGATTTGCCCAGCCCTCGAAATGAATTTTCTTACCGGCCGCTTGAACCATATTTGCAAGCATTTCCCAATTCAGATGCGGCTGTGCACGATGTCGGTGGGCTGTCGATCTTGAATGGTTCGGGTATATTTTTCGGACAATACACCGACAAGCCACTCTACATGGTTTTCCTGGCATTTCTGCACCTGTTGGGTGGTAACGACTATAATTTGCTGGCACTGCTGCATGCGGCATTTATGGCTTTGATGCTGCCGGGTTTATATTTTTTCGGGAAATCCTTTCACAGCCGTATGTTCGGGTTTTTGCTAGCAAGCGGGGTGGCGCTGCGCCAGTACAACGCGATCTACCTCTCGAACCACCTTTATTACAATGCCACTGTGCGTCAATTCTTAACCGAAGTGCCCACCTTGCTTGGGATTGTTTTATTTACCTGGGCTTTTTTCGCCTGGGTCAGGTCGCCGGAGCGAGCCGGGTGGCGGGCCTTTTTTACGGGTGGCATCCTGGGCGTAATTACTCTGATCAGGCTAAATCCTTCCTTGCTTATCCTGGCAGTCCCGGTTTTCATTTTCTTTTCCAATTTCAGGAATAGGCAGTTCTGGTTGAAGCAAGCGCTGTTGTTTTTATTGGGGTGCAGCCTTGTGATTACTCCCTGGTTGCTGACAGGCCGGGATGCCACCGGGACGCCTTATTTCCTGGTCAAGTTTTATGACATTATTGATGTCAGGTATGGGCCATCAGGGGCTTTGCCTTTTGAAAATAGTGTTGCTGGCGCACCTGCTGAACCTGCGGCTCTGACCGTCATGAGCGCAGGTGTGGATATGCCACCGCTTTCCATCAAAACCTTTCCGGGGTTTGTCATCAACCACAGCCTGCATAATCTTGTGACTGCCTTTCTGACCTTGCCGGATTCTATCCTGGTAGTGGACCAGACCCTGACTGTTCTGACTGAGCGCCCTTATTGGACCGGCAAAACCCTTTCTGTGGCCCTTCGGCAGATACCTTTCCTGATATTGAACCTGGTGTTGCTGGCTTTTGGCCTGGGTTGGGCCTGGCAGCGCTGGCGTTGGGCTGGCATGGTGCCCTTGTTTGTGTTCATAGTTTATTCTGGTTCGCTTGGTTTGGGGCGCACATCTGGGTCTCGTTATATTGTGCCCGTGGATTGGGTGGTCTATTTTTATTTCATACTGGGTCTTTTGTGTATGCTTCCGGCAGCTTTCAAGCGTTTTTTCGCTGTCGGATCACAGGATGACACTCCCGTTACGCCGGTGGTCAGCCCTGCCTCCACTTGGATGCGTTTTGGTATGGTGACAATCCTGGTCTGTGTGGCGGGCAGTGTGCCTGCAGCACAATATCTGTTCCCGCCACGGCCCTGTGGGCCTGAAGAAAATTTTGACAGCCTGGTGCAGGGACTGATCAGCCAGGGTGCGCCGCCGCAGTTTAACCTATTTTATGGGGAAATTATCTATCCAGAGGTCAGAAAAGACCATCTGAGTTTCTCATTGCTGACCTGTCGGAATGTGCTATATTTTGATTTGTACGATTTCCGTGGAAAGTTGGCGATTGGGCAACGTGTACTGGCCGGTTTAACCGATACCAGTTTACATCCGGGTTTATATTTTGTTGCTCTGGAAGATACTGATAAAGGCAGCGCAAAAATGATCTGGCAGGCACATTAAATACGTGCGAAGTTTGGTGTATCCAATCTGTCTTCTGATATGAAATCTGACGATTAAATGGTTTGACAGTGCGCTATAATTCATGGAATAAATAAATCTGGCTTGCCTGGAGAAAAACCGTGCCGGTAATTTCGTTGATGACCGATTTTGGAATCAAAGATGGCAATGTGGGCGTGATGAAAGGGGTCATCTGGGGAATTTGCCCATCTGCCCGGATCTCGGATCTCAGTCATATGATTGCAGCCCAAAACGTGCGCGAAGCGGCTCTGGTTTTTGCCCGTTCCGTGCCTTATTTTCCCGAAAATTCTGTTCATGTAGTAGTTGTTGATCCGGGTGTGGGTACCGCGCGGCGGCCGATGGCTGCCAGGTTGGGCAGCCAATATTACGTGGGGCCAGATAATGGTACGATCACGCAGTTATTGGAATACGCCGAGAAAGAAGGCTGGCCCTGTGAGTTCGTGCATCTCGATAAGCCGGAGTTCTGGCTCGCGAGAGTGAGTTATGTTTTCCACGGGCGCGATATTTTTTCGCCTGTGGCGGCTCATCTCGCGTGCGGAGTACCGCTGCGCCAGTTGGGTACCCTTTTTGATGACCCGGTCAGGTTGGCACTCCCAAAGCCTCAGAAAACGGCCTCGGGCTGGATGGGTGAGATTATTCATATTGATCATTTCGGCAATCTGGCCTCCAATATTCGGGTCGAAGAGCTGGGTGGGGCTTTACAGGCGCTGGACAAGCTGCGTGTTCGGGTGTGTGGTGCCCAGATCGAAGGCCTGGTCAATACATTTGGTGAAAGACCAGTTGGGGATTTAATAGCACTGCTGGGAAGCACAGGGAATTTAATCGTGTCAGTTGTCAATGGTAACGCAGCCTTACGGCTGGGCGCAGCAGTAGGAAATCCCATCGAAGTCAGTGTGGATGAGAATTAAATGATTAATACTGAACCCACACCTTTGTTCCCGGTTTTGAGTATTGAAAACCTCACGTTTCAGTATCGCAGCCGCCCGGTGCCAGCTATTCAGGATATTTCCTTCGAGATGAAGCAGGGGGAGATGTTATTGATCGCTGGTTCAAGCGGTTGTGGCAAGACCACCCTGGCGCGCTGCATTAATGGGCTTATTCCGCGCAGTTATGGCGGCAGCCGCAGCGGGAAAGTGCTGCTGGGTGGCAGGGATGTCAGCGATATGAGCCTGGTGCAGGTTGCCCAGGTGGTTGGGACTCTTTTACAGGATCCTGAGCGGCAGATCGTGGCCAGCAATGTCTATAACGAGATTGCTTTTGGCCCAGAAAATTTGGGCCTGCCACACGAGGAGATCATCGCGCGAGTTGAGCAGGTTATGAAGCGCCTGAAGATTGAACATTTGCGCACCCGCGATACCTTCACCCTCTCAGGCGGCGAAAAGCAAAAGGTGGCGCTGGCGGGTTTGCTCGTGATGAAGCCGTCGATCCTGCTTTTAGATGAACCGCTGGCCAGTCTTGACCCGGCCTCGGCCCACGAAGCCCTGGCTGTGTTTCGCAGCCTGGCGGACGAAGGTACAACTATTTTACTGGTTGAACATCGCGTAGAAGATGCGCTGGATGCGCACCCTGATCGTTTACTCTATATGGAGGATGGCCGCGTGGGTTATCTCGGCCCGATTGATGATCTGCCTCCGCGGATTGACCATCACCAGGTGAAGCTACCGGCAGAGTGGGTAGTGAGACGAGCGCGTGAGTTGAACGAGAAAATCAGCCCCAACCACCCGGCACCAGTTCAACTAGACGGCAAAGAGCTGGTTTCGTTTGAAGATGTTTATTTTTCCTATGGTTCTGACCTGCCGCAGGTGCTCAAGGGCGTTAACCTGAAGATCCGGCAGGGCGATATGATCGCTGTTTTAGGACCGAATGGGGCCGGCAAGTCTACCTTGGTGAAGCATGCAATTGGATTGCTGAAACCAACCAGCGGACGCGTCCTGGTCAATGGCCAGGATACTCGCCATTTGAGTGTGGCGCAAGTGGCCCGGACGCTAGGATATGTTTTTCAAAGCCCAACCCACATGTTGTTTGCACCGACCGTGCGAGAAGAACTGGCTTTTGGTCCTCAAAATCTGGGATATTCACCCGAAGAGATCGAACGCAACGTAAAAGAGAGTGTTGTTACCGTGAATTTGAGCGGACTGGAAGAGTACCCGCCGCTGGGTCTTTCTTTCGGGCAGCAAAAGCGGACGACGATTGCGTCAGTCCTGGCGATGCGGTCCAAAATCATGGTGATGGATGAGCCGACTGCCGGGCAGGATTTCGCAAATTATACGCGTTTCATGGATGCGATGTGCAGCGCTGACGAGGGACGCAAATCTTTGTTATCAGAGAACTTTGCGGCGACATTATTTATAACGCATGATATTGACCTGGCCGTGACATATGCCAACCGGGTGTTGATTGTGGGTAATGGGCAGTTAGTCGCCGATGGAAGACCGGAAGAAGTTCTGAAGGATTTTGATTTTTTGGAGCGTTATCGTGTGCGCGCGAGTTCATTGCTGCGCCTTAACCTGAGCCTGTTGCAAAAGACCGGACACTTTTTGTCCGCAGAAGCTCTGGCGGCGTATGCCACATAATTGTTTTGAAAACCCTGTAACCATATTTAGGAAGCAGGGTTATGTTTAGTGGGTCGGCCTGATTTCATTTCATTCAATTTCTGACAAGGAGAAGAATCATGGAAAACAAGAGTTTGTGGGGTTTTGGTACACGCCAGGTAGTTTATGGTGCGATTGGCGCGGCTTTGTACGGCGCTTTCTCTCTATTGACCAACCTGATCCCGCTGCCCGCTGCGGGGAATATCACCTTCCGGCCTGCGGTTGCGGTCTTGATCTTCTTTGGTGTCGCTTATGGGCCCTGGGTGGGTTTGCTGGCTGGAATCATCGGCAATACCCTTGGTGACATGCTGGCCGGTTGGGGTTTTTATTGGCACTGGAGCCTTGGCAATGGCCTGATGGGCATGATCCCTGGTTTGGCCATGCTGATGATCTCGAACTATCGTGATACCAAGCAAATCGTCAAGGCGGTGCTTTGGGGCGCACTCGGTATTGCGGTCGGTATGCTGACTGCCTCGCTCCTGGAAATGGCAGTGGGTGGAATTGATATCAATACAGCCCTGATCGGTTACTTTACCCCGGCTTTCATTGGAAACCTGGTTGTAACCGTGGTTCTGCTTCCGATCTTGATGGTGGCTTTTGCTGCAGTGAGCGCACGTAGAGGTCGCTAATGCTTGTTTCATGGAAGTATCGGCCCCGAAATACAATCATCCAAAGGCTCGACCCACGCTCGAGGCTGATATTTCTGGCATGTGTAATCCTGGGAGTAACCATCCCAAATATCTGGGATTTTCGGATCGTTTTCCCGTTATTCCTGGTTACATTGGGTTTATACCTTCTGGCACGGATTGAATGGCAAGATGTGCGACGAACGTGGTTGTTCATTTTTGTCCTGATATTTTTTATTGTTGGTCTGAATGGCGTGCTTTCGGGCCGCGGCGGACCGACCTCCGTGATCCAGGATAAATCGCTTCCACTATTTTCGATTCCATTGTTTTTTCCTGGAACCCAGCTGGGCTTCAAGATTGACATCACGATGGTTAGATTATTTTTTGCGCTGACGCAGATGACACGTATGTTGTCAATGGCAATTCTTGCGATTCCGATCCCATATACATTGGATCCGAATATTTATGGGGTTGCTTTCCGCAGGATGGGTGTTTCTGATAAGGTTTCATTTACGATGGACCTGGCATTCCGGTTTTTGCCGACCCTGGCACGCGATCTGAGTATTACGATTGATTCGCAGAGAGCACGCGGGTTCGAAATGGACAACCTGAAAGGTGGAGTGATCTCACGCTTGCGTCGTCTCGCGCCGTTGATCGTGCCAGTCACCATGCAGTCTACGGTGACTGGGGAAGAGGTGATTGATGCCATGGATCTGCGCGCATTTGGGACGGCCCCACGCACATGGCTGAAGGATCTTCAGTATGCGCCGCGTGATTACGTGATGATTGGGCTGGGGATTAGCATCATGGTTGGACTTTTTGTGATCAAATTTGGGTTTGGAATCGGAGATTTCTGGGTTCCGGAATATCTATTGCGTTGGGCTGCGGGTAGTTGAGCATTCCAATACATTTTTAAAACAAAAACCCCACGGTTCAACCCGTGGGGTTTTTGTTGGTAAACACGCCGAATAGTGGTTTATAGCACGATTATTCTGCGGACTCGCGCATATTGAAATCGATTTCAAGTAAAACATTGAGCCCGATAGAAACACCCAGCAGGATGAAGAACAGGCTTAGACCGCTCAGCAAAGGCAGTACCATATTGGTATAGATCCAGACCCTGGCAGAGGCTTCGCCGATCAGGCTTGTGAAGGGGGCACCCTGTGAAAGTTCGGTCAGGTTCAAATATTGCCCGACAACAACAGCGATAAAGCCAAGCAAAACTACCCAGGATAAAATCCCGGTAATTGTAGCGACCAGGTTCAGCATTCGGGGCTTGTAGTAGAGCGGTTCGGTTTCTTCAATTTCGACGTCGGTTTCGATTGTCTGTTCTTCCATTTTTTGATCTCCTTTTGTGAGCGATAGTTTAACACAAAACTTACGGTAAAATCCATGAATGTCAAAATTACTGCGTTGGTTTCCAGCCTTCGTGATGATGACGATAATATTTATATCATCATCAATGCCATCCGGCAGTGTGCCTGATTATGGTTTTTGGGATTCACTTGTAAAAAAAGGTGCGCACGTACTTGGTTATGGTTTGTTAGCAAGCGCTTTTTGGTTTGGGTTCAACTTTGACCGCCGAAAAGTCTGGCTGGCCTGGTTGTTGGCGGTTTTGTTTGCTGCCAGTGATGAATTTCACCAGTCATTTACGCGAGGCCGGCATTCGACTCTGATGGATGTAGTGTTGTTCGATAGCGGTGGCGCGGTTCTCGGGTTGGGTTTTATCCTGGCCTGGTTCTGGTTGCAAAAACAAAAGAACGGTCCGAAGGGCCGCTCTTAACCAACCAAAACGCGAAACTCATGTTGGAATTTATTCGAATTCCAGTTCAAACTCTTCATCCACGTCCCAATCTTCAGAGCGTTCTATCTCAATATCACCGAATAAGGCTTCCTGATGGGCCGATACCCGGTAGCGTTTCACCAATTCGAGCAGGGCTAAAAAAGTAACAACCACTTCCAACCTGGAATTGGCTGTTCCCAGTAGGGCTTTGAAACTGGAATGCTTGTTTTGTTTTAATGCATTCGCAATATAAGAAATTTTCTGCCGAATGGTGACGCGGGGTGCGGATATGACTGTGCCCAGCGATTGTTTTTCGCTTCCTTCCAGGTAGATACCACGCGCAGCTTCCAATAAGTCATTGAGGGTAATCTCGCTCAGGTCGAGGCGGCCTTCGATTTTGGGTGGGGGCGCCAGACGCAGGTAAGTATGCAAGCCCTGCATATCGCGTTCTTCGAGCTGGTTGGCGATTTCTTTGAAGCGTTTATAAATACGCAGCTGCCGAGCCAGGTTTTCGGCAGGGTCATCTTCTGGCGTCTCGCGAACCGGTGGGCGCGGGAGGAGCGCTTCGGATTTGATCTGGATGAGTTTTGCCGCGATGATGAGGAAGGCGGAAATCTCATCTGGGCGGGCATTATCCAGTTTGCGAATATGAGTCAAATATTGATCGGTCACCATGGCAAGCGCGATTACAGTTACATCCAATTCGGCGTGTTCGATCAAACGGAGGAGCAAGTCGAGCGGTCCTTCGTAGACGGGAATTGTGACGGTGTAGCCGCTGGTCTGGTGGCTGGCAATGTTTAAATCCATAGGCCGCGATTATATCATTTGTAGGTGCGGTTGTCGCTTTGCTGGTGTGTAGTTCGATTAATAATTTGATGGTTTTGTTCAAATATACCCGGTTCGATCGGAAGGGAGACGGTATAATTCAAATATGATTACTAATGTTCAACTTACCCATCTGGACGAGAACGGAAGTGCGCGCATGGTGGATGTGGGCGCAAAGGATGATTCAACCCGGATTGCGATTGCCAGGGGCGAGATCTTGATGAAGCCTGAGACCCTGGCGCTGATTCGTGCAGGTCTAATCAAGAAAGGCGATGTTCTGGCAGTGGCACAGGTGGCGGGGATTATGGCTGCCAAAAAAACATCAGAGCTGATCCCCCTTTGCCATCAGATTGCGCTTACCAAGGTGGATGTGGACCTGACTCTGGACGAGCTCTTGCCGGGGGTTCAGATCACCGCAATGGCCAGGACGGTTGGGAAAACCGGTGTAGAAATGGAAGCCCTGACGGCCGTCAGTGTGGCCGCATTAACAATCTACGATATGGCCAAGGCTGCAGAAAAAACCATGCGGATTCAGAATATTCGCCTGGTGGAAAAACAGGGTGGCAAAAGTGGAGATATCAAAAATGAATAGACCGGAATTAATGTCCCGGATCGCTGAAAGCCGTGAGCAGCTGGAAGCTATACTGGCACGCTTTAGTGATGAGCGAAAGTTACTGGTTATTCTGCATGGCGAGTGGTCGGTTAAGGATTTAATCGGGCATTTGGGCTTTTGGGAAAATCGGGCGGTTTCACTTTTTGAGTTATTGAAAAAAGGGGCCTCACCAGAGCCTTTTCGGGATATTGATATGTTGAATGATCAGGCTCTTACCGAAATGCGGTCGCTTTCATTGGCTGATGTGCAGCTTTTTGAAAAGGCAGCTTATCAGAAAATGCTGGCATTATTGAACAATGCCAGCGATCAGGAGTTGTTTGATCCTGATCATTTTGCTTGGACTGCTGGTCAGTGTTTTGAAGGGATTGTTTCTGATAATTCCTGGGGCCATTATGATGAGCACCTTCCCGAATTAACCCAATGGCTGAAAAGGATTGCTTAGCGTGCTTCAGATAACCGTATTTTTTTTTGCGACCCTGCGAGATAAGGCCGGTGTGCGAACGGTAAAACTTGAAATAGATCCAGGCGCAACCATTGAGCAGCTAAAACTGCAGTTGGTTGGGATGTATCCTAACCTGGCTGGCTTGATGGAGCACTGCCTGGCTTCGATTAACCATGAATATCGTTTTGATGAATCTGAAATTCAAGATGGGGCCGAGATTGCATTTTTTCCACCAGTATCCGGTGGTTGATCTTTTTTACATTTTTTAAAATAACCTCATAGAAAAATGGAACAACAGACAATGGACTCTACAAATTATCCGACAATTTTCTCGATCACTGAAGATGAAATCGACCTGAATGCGCTGGTCGATAGTATCACCCTGAACTCGACCGGGGCCGCAGCTATATTTTCTGGAATGGTGCGTGGGGAAACCTTGCGTGGCGATGCGCATGAGACGGCTTATCTTGAATATGAAGCCTATAAGCCGATGGCAGAGGCCAAAATGAAACAAATTGCCGATGAAATCCGCGCCAAATGGCCGGTCATCGAAGGCATTGCGATTGTCCAGCGGATTGGACGTTTATATCCACGCACACCAACTGTGCTGGTTGCCTGTAGTGCTGCGCACCGAAACACCGGAGTTTTTGATGCCGCTCGCTATGGTATTGACCGGTTGAAGGAGATTGTACCGGTCTGGAAGAAGGAAGTTGGTCCGCAGGGCGAAGAATGGGTTGAAGGCGATTACATTCCAAAAGCCGGTGAATAGGTTTCTTAGCTTTTTACCGGCTGCCTGATGATCGTTTTCATTTTTTCTTGCGCCGTCCGGTTCGGGTCGGAAATGTAAATTTCATGGTGTTTTTTATTAATTCCGTCAAAGCTGCGACCATTCTCCTGAATAAAGGCGTGCAGGCGTTGAATATTTTCGGTTTCGGCGGAATAGGAGCCGATATGCATAAGTTGGGCTGACGGGCCTTCGCTGAACGATTCGAAGCGTAAGCGAGCCAGGGCTGGAAGGCTTTTTTTGCGACCTGCCTCAGCCAATGCGTCAGCCACCAGAATAGGTGTGATGAAGTCAGGAGTGGAAATCATCATCGTCCAGAGCCAATTTTCCTTTTGTTCCACGCTAAAGAGATTCATGTCTGGCATCCACCACAATCCCTCCAAAAACATAACCGGATAATCAATTTCTAATTCTTTTTTGACCTTGAATTTAAGCGTGTAGGCAGTAGAATAGAGTGCCTGAATAACATCGATATAGTCAGTAGATGTATTTGGGTTGCCTTTCCCGTCGATCATCAGAAAGTTAAACATTGGGATATCGAGAAAAGCAGGCGCGGGCTTCGCGTCATAAAAGGATTTAAGTGTTTTCTTGAGATCTAGTTTTTCCATAATTTCCTCCAAGAATATGATACTCCGTTGGTAGGATAAGAGTCAACAAAAAAGGGCGCCCCAAATGGGCGCCCTTTCAAAAACTGTTTGTTTACTTTGCAGCTTCTTCTTCTTTCTTGCCTTTTTCGATGACTTCGGGTTCAGCCGATTCGCCAGCAAGCGCATCAGCGGCCTCATCGTGGGTGGCGGTGGCGACTGCAACCATTACATCACCTTCGGTAAGCAGGGTAACACCGGCAGGAATGACCAGATCGCGAACGTGAATGGCATCGCCGATCTTGACCAGAATGCTCAGGTCAACTTCGATGCGTTCGGGCAGATCGTTTGGCAGAGCTTCCACTTCAATCTTTTCCATGTTGTTGACAATCGCGGCACTGAATTCTTTGATAGCCGGGGCAACGCCGTGGAAGTGCAGGCTTACTTCGGTGCGGATGGTTTCGGTCAGGGAAATGGCCTGGAAATCGATATGCGTGTAAACATTTTTGATATAGTTCTTCTGTTTTTCACGCACAAGTGCGGGGATCATTTTGCCTTCAAGATCGATATTCACGATACTGGATGAAGTCAGACGGGGAATGACCAGGCCGGCATTGTGAGCTTCGAGCGAGATGGGGGTGGGTTCAACATTGTGACCATAAACCACACCTGGGAGCTGGCCTGCGCGGCGTAGCTGGCTGACCTGCTTGCCAATTATGGTGCGTCTGGTGGCTTTTAAGACTACTTTTTCCATGTTCTATTCTCCTTGGGCGCCTCTCACCCTGAACTTTTCAAAGCCAGGATTACCTTCGCCCGATAAATTTTATGGCGGTAAGATCACCGCACATATTGATTAATTTTTGCGTCCGAAGAGCAGCTTTCCGGCTAATAAGATCAGTCCGGCTACTGCGCCACCGACCACCCCAACCATCAGGGCTGTACGCCCATCCAACGTTGTTGTGACATTGCCATGAACCTCGCGGCTGAACAGGATTCCGGTTTGGATGGTATCGGCCTGGATGTCCGTTGCGATCATGGCGATGGCATGTACATCATTATTCGTCATCGAATTTCCAATGATCAGGGCAGAAACACCATTAAAGCTGATCGAATCCGTTCGGATGCCACCAACCAGGGAATTATCCAAAGAAGCCTTGTGACTTGTTGTGCCCCCGATGATCGAATCGTGGGCGTGGATCTCTCCAGTTTGGATTGCGCCGACAACCGAGGTCTGTAGATCAACTTCTTCCGCGCTTAATTGTTGAATAGCTGTCTGGCTGGCACGTACCAATCCGGCTTGGACAATCTCCGCGCTAACCTGTGATAGATTTACTATCTGAGGAATTTCGGTCTCTTCGGTTTGGGGTGTATCCATTCAATCCTCCACGAGCGTGGTCTTTCTATGTAAAAAGCGCTCACTGGCTGGCCAGGCAGCACTTCTAATGGGAGGCGTAATATTCAACATAAAAAACGCCTCAAGTAGAGGCGTCTACAGCAAGTTAGGATTTTAGCCCTTCGGAGCAGATACGTCAAGGAAAACATTGGAAAAACATTGGAAAACCAATCAGGATGCGATGAATTGCGGAATTTCAGGCTTTTCCTGCAACCACCGGTTGCAGGAACGCGCTCCTAAGAGCGCGTTCCTGGTCTTTATATTTTAGCGATGAGATGTTATGAACGCGAAAATCTAATTGACAAAATGCGATTGGTTGGCGACTGCCTGAAGAAAGGCATTTACAACCTGGGGGTCGAATTGCTTGCCGCTATTTTGCATGATCTCTTTGATGGCTGCTTCATGGCTTAGGGCCGGGCGATAAGAGCGGTGATCTATCATGCTTGAATATGCATCTACAACAGAGAGGATGCGAGCAGCCAGCGGTATGTCATCGCCTTTGCGTTTGTCTGGATAA
Source organism: Chloroflexota bacterium (assembly GCA_026390035.1). Classification (GTDB taxonomy): domain Bacteria; phylum Chloroflexota; class Anaerolineae; order Anaerolineales; family Villigracilaceae; genus UBA5195. Next base: position 7,969 of record JAPLGT010000121.1, on the reverse strand, counting down.
CCATTACCATCGTAATGTTCGCGGATCCCACGTAGTACTGCACCTACTTTTTGGAAGCTGCTTAACGAGCTGAGCAGTTTTTCGCTTTTCAGCGGGTAATGTTCCAGCTTTAGTTTCTCTTCCGGGCTCAAAGGTCCAGGTTTCTGGATAACTTCATTGGGTATTTCCACTTTTCCGATATCGTGCAGCAAGGCTGCCCAGTGCAAGATCTCCTGATCTTCTCGGTGCAGCCCAATCAATTCAGCGGTCTGCTGTGTCCATTCAGCGAGCTGCCTATTGCCAGTTTTCAACTGACTTTCACGGGCTTCCACCGAATCTGCCAGCGAAATAGCGATATCCATGTAACCTCGCTCGAGTTGTTCGTAGGATTTTGAGTTTTGCAGCGCCAGGGCAACTGTGTTGGTATAAGCCGTCATCATCTGCCGGTCGCGCGGTGGCCAATCTACGATCATTTCGTGGAAAGCGGCGATCAAGCCAATAACATTTCCGGAATATATAATCGGTGCCAGGCTGACCGCTCTGATGCCCGCCGTGATCAGGTAATTTTTTACTTGTTTGGGTAGCGCTGATTTGGCAATGTTGGTTATCAGCATCGGTTCAGAGACAGCCGTAAACATCCTTAGCAGTTCTTTCCCGTCACTGTTGATCACCTCTGAAAAATCAGTCTTGGAAACGCCAAAGACCCAGGGGGTGCGCAAGATCTCGTTTTGTTCATGGAAAATTAATGCAAGGCCATTCGCATTACAGAGCCGTAAGGCACCTTCGCCGATCATTGGGATTAAGTCGTCCATGGCGACCAACCGGTTTAGTGAAGATGTGATGCTGGTCATGCGTTTGATAATATCGGTCTGTGATTGGGTCTCCTGGTAGAAGCGGATGCCCTCGATGGCCAGGCCTATTTGATAAGCGGCAATTTCAACCATTTGTTTCTCATCTGCTTCCCATGTTCTGGGTGATTCTGATGCAATGCAGACATACCCAACACGTTCATGGTTCATTGGGATGGGAACCAAAATGTAAGCCTTGACATTCAGACTCTCCATAACACCAGCCAATTCCCTATAGCCGGCATCGCTGACGCTGACATCGTGCACTACTGTGACAGGGTTGAAGCGTTTGCCACGTTTATACAAAACACCTTCAACTTTTTTAAGCACGGCGTCATCAGGAAATCCGCGGTAAGTGAAGGTATCCTCGATGTGGATGGCCGCCAATGGGATGGTAAGCGCCTGGGTCAGGTAATCGGTAACAGTTTCCAGGAAGTCAACTACACTCGAAGCGAAGGTGGTCGTTTCGACAATATGTTTCATAGAATCTTGGAATTGTCTTAGCCGGTGGTTGGAATTAACCAGGCGACTTTGTTCGATCGCCAGGCAGGCTAAATTTGCAAACCATCTTACCGTATCATGATCTGCCTCGGTGAAAGGCTGGTTGCCATCAATACGAGTAATCTGTAAGACACCTAGTAATTCGCCGCGGGCGTGTAACGGTAAACAAAGGATCGTGGTGAATGGTTCGTTTTTCTTGAGCACTTCGGTTCTGCCTGTCCATGAGCGGTAATCTTTAATCAACAGTTCCTGGCCGGTTTCGGCCACCTTCCCTGCCACGTTTTCGCCAAAACGGAACATCATATTGTTTTGTTCAAGTGAAGAATTATATCCGGCTGCCGTATAAATCAACCTGCGATCGGGCTCAGCCAAATAAAGTGTGCCAGATGAACCATCCAACACTTCGACGCTTTTGCGTACAACATCACTCAGTACCTTGGGCAGCTCATAGCGGTGTATAAGGTCAGTGGAGAGGCTTCTGAGCGCAAGTGACCTTTGATTTTTGATAACCAATTCATTGGAAAGCAATACTTGCCCAACCAGGGCGGCAACATGGGCGCAAAAATGGATATCCGCTTCCACCCACTCATGGATGTTGCGCGAATCCAGGCGTAGGATTGCGACGACTTGATTCATGATGCGAACAGGCAAGTGCAGGCAAGATTTGATCATGGGATCGACCCAAAAAGTCGCTGGCAAATCTGCTACGCGTTTGTCAGGTGTGATGTCTGAACAGGCAATCGCCTGTTCAGTTTGCAAAGATAACAGGTATGTCTTGTTGGGGGTTAAATCGATTGAAGAGTAAGGTTTTGCGATTTCGAGGTGGTTGTGCATGTTAATGCACCAGATTTCCAGGCTTTTGTTTTTGAATTGCCAGATGCTTACCTGGTCAACATTTATTGTGCGTGCTACTGTTGCTGTGAGTAGTGTGAGCACCGTATTCAAACCTTTTCCAGCCAGGTCCAAATGATTGGAAAGGGTAACGAGAATCTCGGAATGAGACTGGTTCTTACTTTTTTCCATGGCAATACCTCCTACGAATAAAGGTTGCAACTTCAAACAAACCCATTTTCTGGGTGAATGCTGGTTGGCCACGGTGTGGGATATGGTTGTGATAGTGAGTGGGTTGGGCTGAGAAGAAAACCGTAACAAACCAGCTAAGACAATCCTCATTGTTTCTGAGTTATCAGTTCGGTTCGTATAATTAATTATAGCAAGCGTAGGAGGAAAGTCAATCTACGATTGGTGGATGGGTGTGGCCTAAATTTCCGGAGGGTCTTTCCGTTGATATAGGGCCTTGCCGAATTTGAAAATACGCCAAGCGTTTGACCTGATTGTTTTGGGAGTAGGAGGTGACAGTAATGGCAAATCTAAAGGTTGGCAGTTTTTGACACGACACATATTTTCATGGTTCTGATGCAGTTTTCTGCGCTTTAGCATATTTTGTTGGCGCAGCTGGAGCTCAACTTTTTTTTCCTGAAATATTAGGACACACCCGAATGTGGCGACTGGTTCGTATTCTCAAACCATTTGATCTGCAGCAAATGGTTACAGGTAAGCATGCCGGAGATTGAAAAATCAGGCAAGTGATATTTGTAAGCCGTCCGCGAAGTTGCCATCTGCGCCCACCAGCCAGCCAGATTTCTTGCGCTGATTTGTGACAAATGACACATGATTTAAGGGTGGGTTATTTGTATAATTTTTACATATCCGTTTTTTCTCTTATATCCAGGTTTTATCTGCGATGATCGGCTGAATTCGCGTTTATCCTGCGTGCTGAATTGTCGCACCCGATCAGTTTCCATAAAGGAGAAAACCGTGACTGCAGCGAAAAAGCAACCATCATCCACCAGGCCTCCCATCAAGCCAGAAAATGAGCTTATTCCAGAGATCGTAAAAATGCCCGAGAAACCATCTTCGGGCAGCCGTGATTCATTCGGGGTAAACGGAAAACTGCTCAGCGCTGGTCATGCTTATCCGTTGGCCGGTCTGACCGTCCAGGCTGTGTTCATCGATCCTGCCAGCGTGGATGGCGCTGAACAGAATCAACGCCGTCCACGCGAGACCATGATCGGCGCCGGAGATTCCGGGCAGGGTGGGGAATTCCGGATCACGTTTTTCGAAACGCCATTGGCACAGCAAAAGCTTCGTCTCCTCCAGAATTCTCTGCAAGGATGCCTGGTGCTAAAGGTTCAGGCGCTGGCGGCGCGGAGCGAGGCTGGTTCGGAGCGCGGAAAAACCAGCCCCCGTCTTTATTACGTTTCGGAAAAATTCCACAGCCCCATTCAAAACCCGCTCACGCTGGAAATACCGCTGGAACGTAAGACCATCCTGCCTGGAAAGTGGAAGGAATTCGCCAGTCTATTAAAGCGCGCCCGCCTGTCAGCGTTGCATATCATCGCCGGGCAGCTTCTGCCGGGCCGCGCGGCTGGCTCCCTGTTCAGGGATTGGGATCTCGAAACCCGCTTTAGCCTGTTGGCCGCGTTGGAATCGGCCTTTCTCGACCCGGGCGGCGAATTGCAAAAGGCCGGTTTCGAACCCGCTTTTTGCAATTTTACCAATCCTGCCAGCCTGGCAGCAGATAAAAAGCGCCTCCAGAAATCCAGCGAACACCTTCGCAATGTTTACAAGAACTCTGCCGCCAGAGCCGCCAGCTACGGTGGCATACAGGCAGTGGATACAAAGGTTGACCTGGACGACCTGGCTAAGGGCAGCCTTTCGGATGCAGTCAATAAATATGCTTCCGAATTACATGACCCCCTCGACTTAAGCGACCTGGCGATAGCCCAGGGCGAGGCTCCCGAGAGCCTGATTCCCTATCGTGATTATTTATTGACGCTTTTTACAAGTTCGCCCATCTTGGATGTGGCAGTCGATGAAAACGGTACCATTGAAAACCGCTTTCACCAGGATTTCAGAACAACCAGCCTTGGGCTGATCCCGGTTAACGCGCTGCTGATTCCTTTTGTGCGCGAAATACTGACTTCCAAAACAGGCAGCGGTTTTGGTTTTGGCATTTCCCCGGACAGTCTTCCGGCCAAGGCGGGCATGACCAACCGTGAATACCTGGATACACTGATCGGGCTATCCGGGTTGACGGCCAATGAATTTGGCCTGCGTTACCGCCTGAACCTGGGGCGGCCCGAAAGCGCACTTTCCTGCCCGGTGGCAGAAAACATCGCCACACTTCAGGGTTTTTACCGTGACGACTTTCAGGATTTGCTCGAGCCAGATCCTATCTACCCGGCTGATAAAAGCGACCGGGCGCCATTCTTCCTGCAATACGATGAGTGGCTACGCTATTTGGCGCCATTCTATGGCGAGAATTTCTATAATGCAAAGCATCCATTCGTGATCGATGAGCTGGATGCTACCCAACGAAACGCCCTGGTGAAATCTGCCAGCGGACCGTTTGTGAGTAATTCCAAATGGCGGCCGGCGCAATGGCTGCTGAATTTTTTGGAGATCCAGTCCAAGGTGATGGAGGGGCACAAGGCCTATGATCTCGGGCAGTATGGCATTGCCCGCACACTCTATAAGCAGGCTGGCCTGATGGCTGAGCGGTTCTTAATTAATGCGCTTTCTTATGAAGAAAAGCCGCAAGGCTCCAACAATCCGGTAAGCGCATTGGTGGAACGGCTGCACACTTTACTGCTGCAGAAAAAAAACTGGTCGATTTTAAGTATGCAGGATCTGAATCGATTTGAAGATTCATTCGTGGTTCAGCTCGGTTTGGATTATTCGTATACGATGGATGTTTGGTTGGAAATAAAGGATCGCGCAACTTACCTTCAATTTAGATTTTTACAGCAGATGCTCTACCAGATCCCGCTCTGCCTGGGTGATTGCGCCATGGCGATGGGCGATTACGAAGAAGCGGTGCGCCAGTATTCCAATTTCTCCCCGCTCAGCCTGGGGCATGCCCTTGCCGAAGATTTTTTGGGCTACGATGAGTTTCCCATCGGCAGCCCCCACACTCCCCATCTTGTCCACGACGAAAAATCCGATTCTTATTCCTATTCAAGCGAAGTTAATCTTCTGTTTAATAGGGGCAGCCTGCCGTATACACTTTCGCATAATGCGCAGGCGCGCAAAGAGGCTGGCTATGCCTATCCGGATACAAACCGTGATAATAATTATGGCGCGGACCTGGCGCGGTTGATTATCCCGGCCTTTACCCACCCCATGGAAGAACGTTTCTACCGCCTGCGCCTGGCCAGCGCCCTGCTGGAATGGGCGGATGTTTTGTATCGCACGAATGAGCCGGGCAATATTGCCCGCGCGCGGGAACTTTATAAAGGTGTTTACTGGGTGCATTACAACAAACCGCCCATTTTCCCAAATTGGCCGCATGAGGGCATGTCACCTGCCACTCCCCAGAATCGCAATCCGGCCATACGTTCCCAGCTGCTTTGTGCCCAGCGGGGTTTCTACCAGATCGAGGCCGGCCTGAATTATTACGGCTGCAGTGAAGAGATTGTGCCGGCCCAGCGCTACATCACCCTGAAGCAAGCTGCCGATCATTTTGCCGCATCCGCCCAGGCCTCGCAAAAGGATTTCCTGGTCTACATGGCAAATATCGAAAAAATCCTGGAACAAACTCTGCGCGATGATCTGGTAAACGCAAATATGCTTCAGAAGGCCTTGTTGCAGGCGAAGATCGCAGGCGAACAAACAGAGGTGGCCAGGGCAGGTGTGGTGCAGTCCGAGCAGCAGGTAGAGGCAGTCCAGGCGGCCATCCTTGCAAAAGAAAAGGAGATGGCCGATCACGATAGCTTCCTGGGCCAGTTTTCGGATTTTTGCAGTGGATTTAAGAGCGCGCTGGAAGGTTTGGGCGGCGCCAAGGATGCAGCCAATTTCCCCAAGGAAACGGGCGGAATCGCCGCCTGGGGCGCAACATCCGGACCGATGGTGGGCTTTGTCATATTCGTTTATGCCGGATACACCAGTATGAGCAGTATGACGGATGAATACAATCGTTTGCGTGGCGAGTGGCTCACCTTAAGGGATCAAACCCTGCCGCGGGCAAAAGCCCAGGTGGTGGTAAAACAACGCGAAGTAACCATCGCCAACCTGCAGGGGTTGATCGCGCAAACCGATGCCGATCTGGCCCGCAGCCTGAGCGCTTCTCTGCACGAATTTCAACGCGACCGTTTTTTGAACAGAGAGTTTTGGGGCAAGCTGGCTGCCCTGATGAAGCGTGTTATGCGCCGTTACCTTGAGATGGGCGCCAGCTACGCCTGGATGGCAGAGCGCGCCCTGGCATACGAACAGGATCGTCCGATAAACCTGGTACGCCTCAACTATTTTCCGGCAGGGCTTCAGGGCGTCAGCGGGGCGGATCTGCTGCAGATGGATTTGAGCGAGTTGGAGGCCGCCCGCCTGGATAATCTCAAACAGACTGTGCCGGTCAAACGAGTTTATTCACTGGTGCAGGATTTTCCGCTGGCCTATGGACAGTTCAAAAAGGTCGGGCGCTGCACCTTCCGCACCGAAGAAGGGCCTTTCCGGCTGGCTTACCCCGGCGTTTATGGTTACCGCATCCGGGCCGTCAGTTTGGAGGTGGTCAGCGCCACGCCCACCTCCAAACCACGCGGATTGCTGGTCAACCAGGGTTACTCGCTGATCTCGCGCCCGGATGGCACATCGCACGACTCTCTGCGCTTCCCTGAAGCTGCGCCATTCTCCGATTTCCGGTTGAGGGACGACATGGCTGTGTATGGGCTGCCCGATGAATGCCTGTACAACTTTGAGGGCAGCGGCCTGGATACCTTCTGGGATCTGGAGTTTAGCCCCCTGGGCAACTCATCCGGGTTGGATAATGTTGCTGATATTCTGATCACTTTCGATCTCCGCGCGAATTATTCAGCGAGGCTGCATAAACAGCAGTTGGATGCACAGCCCAAGACTGCGGATCGAATGGCCATGCTTTCAGCGCGCCGGTTCCAGCCGCAGGAGTGGCAGGCATTGATCGATGGCAAGGCCGCCAGCCTGGCGTTTAACCTGGCCGGGATCGGCATGCCGGGGCTGGAAACCAGCAGGAAAATAACCAACCTGATCTTCCTGCTGCCGGGTGGGGAAAGCGCGGTGGTTCAGGCAAAGCTGCGCTGGGGCGCTGCCCACACCCTGACAGCTTTTGGATTTGTGGATGGAATGGCTTTTTCAAAGGCCAAATTGTTTGCTGAATCAAAAATGGGGCCATCACCGCTCGATGCGCTGCTTGGAAAGGATGCCATGCAAAGCCTGGATGTGATAATTGACCCGCTGGATAACCCTGGCGTGGATTTTAGTAAGATAAATGACCTGGTTCTCGGTGTGGAGTACACTGTTAAATATTAATCAAGGCAGAGCAGGCGCCCTGCCAGAGCAGAATTAATTCCCCGGCGGGTTGCATCGCTACGCCCTCCCGCCGGGGTTGGTTATGACAAGGGTGTGTCCTAAAGTTTAGGAGGCCCTTTCCGTTGATATAGGGCCTTGCCGAATTTGAAATTATGCCAAGGGTTTGGCCTGATTGTTTTGGGAGTAGGGGGTGACAGTAATGGAAAATCGAGTATTCGTGTGGCTTTCGGGCAAATGATGTTCGGTAAACCCTTGTTCCCGCTCTGCATCATCCATTACAGCAGCAAGTTCCTTGGCATTTT
>JAPLGT010000082.1:0-31471 GCA_026390035.1 Chloroflexota bacterium | reverse complement strand
CGCCCGAACCAGGCTTTCTGGACTCTTTCGGCGCTCTGGTCGGGCTGGTTGTGGGGCCACGCCGCTGTTGGCCCATTCAAGTCTGTCCTGCGGCGACGCCGCTATGATTGGCAGTGGCATGCTGTTGCTTTGAAAGCGCTGTTCGTCAATCTTGTCGATATTTTGGGGCCGGATGTACCTTTTTTTGGTATTCTGGCTGAACCGGAGACATCCTTTATCAGTGCTGCGTTCCTGGCTGCGCAGACAGCAGGTTTGGAGATCAAGGGTCTTGCCATGCGCAGCGAGTCAGAGCCTTTTCAGATATTGTGGAAAAAAGCGATCTCTGGTCAGAACAGTGCAAGTAAGTCCGGTCCTACTTCTGAAGATCGTAAGAAAAAGACATTATCTCTGGACGTAAATTATACTGGCAAGCTGATCCGCGATATTCTCGAAAAGAACACTCAGCCCATGATTTACCTGCATCTTCACGGATCTATTCTTGCAGCCTTGGCGAAAAAAGGGATGCTGCAGTGGTCAGATGATTCACTCTCTGTGCTGGAAAAAAATATCCATGCTGCGCTGGCTTTTCCCGAGTTTGTCGATCTGGAAGGGCGCACCAGCCCAGAAACCGGCCGGTGGGCGCTAAAAAAGTGGGATCATCAGGGTACACTAAAGGGTCTATGAAAAAGTTTCGTGAATCCATTCGACTATCCAAGTGGTGAATTACACATTTTATCGGTGCAATATGTCACTACATCCTTATTATTCTAAGTTGTATACTCAAACAGATGATCTAGATATGGAAACTGGGAGGGAATAAAAGGGGATGATTTTATTCACGCATCATCCGTCGCGTCAAAGATGGGTGGTATTACTCTATTGTGCTGTAGCCTTGTTATTTGTCGGGTGTGCTTCCGAACCACCCGCCGACCCTCAGATACTCCCTTTTTGCCCATCCGAAAGTTCCCAAATTTATACGGGAGAATACTATCCTGAGCTGCGCAGCCAGGAAGCGAAAAACGTGGCTGATGAAATTTATTCGCTTGCTTCTTCGGATAACCCGGTGGGTAAACGTGAAGCGCTCAAATTCCTAAAGTATGAAACCGAGCGTTGGTCGAGTGTGCAATATATAAATTATGATCCCCAACCGCGCATGCGCGTTATTGTTACCTTTCTTACACCTGGGTTGGTCAGAGCCATTGTATTAAACCATTTTCTTTATAAAGGTATCCTTGGACAGCCAGACTTGCTGGAAGCCGAGACCAAGAAGAGTCTCGCCATCTTGGATCGGCGGGAAGAATTTGCTTTTATTATTTTGATCCAGCCTGAAATAGCAACGACCCCGGTTGAGTTTTCACTTTTTCCAGCCGAGATAATCATGCATATCACGGACGGCTCCGAAGTTAGAAGCACCCACAGTGACGATATCTTAAATTCACCACTGGATACTTCTGAGAATTTATATTCTGGTTATTTCTTCTATCCTGTCAAAGTAACCAGGCAGGGGGCCTGTAGTTACCTACTAAAACCAGGTATTGAGACATCCTTATTGTTAAAAATTGCGGTGGCTAAGTTTGCCGAGCAGGAGAATGTAACACTAAATTGGGTGGTAGATTTTCCTTTGCTCTTTAATCTCGATGATCCGATGCTTACACTTGATCGGATTGGCCCCGTGTTGAACGGAGAAGATGGACAGGAGTTTCCGGTCGATCAGCCTCCGAGTGCCCATTTTAGAGAAAACGAAGATCCAATAAATTGGCGTGAGGTCGGTCGGTTTTATTGGTGGAAAGTATATAAGCAGAGTATTCCAAAAGAATGAACAACAAAAATCCAGGCCACACTCAATGTGGCCTGGATTTTTGTTGAAAAATTTTTTTTGAGCATGCACCTGCTCAAGGAGTGGAAATGGGTGTTTCTGGTATCGAAGTTGGTGAGGGCATCGCGGTCGGCGGAATCGAGGTTGGAGGCGCCAGTGTTGCTGTTGGAATGGGCGGAAGTGTTTCGGTAGGTGCGAGAGTTGGCGTGGGTGTTTCTGTTGGCGCAATGTAGTTGATCTCGATGTGCGCTAATTTTTGAGCATAACCGCTTTCAGTATTTTCAATGCGCAGGCGCAGGGTATATTTCCCATTGCCCACTTCTTTAAGGTTCCATGTGAATATATCGCGTGCTTCGGGTATTTGCGCGTTGGTATTAAACAGCACTTGCCAATCGTTTTCACCTGGGTTGCTGCCGGGCGCGTAATCTAGTTTCCAAAGTTCGAATCCATTTGTGGCACTGGCGATGATACGCACATCAATCTTTTCCGTGTTCAAGACATCACCGTCTTTGATATTTTCGAGTGACAGAGTGACATGCGGCGAATCTGCTTTGCAATCGTCGCTCGGTGTGAAGTAGAGTGGACGTTCAAACCCCAATTCTTGCACCAGGGCACGCCCGGCATCATCTTTACGCAGCCAACGCTGAACAAGGTTATCAGTGACATTCAGCGTCATTTTTTTCTCGACGTATTCGCTGCAAGCAGGTGTAGCCAGCATGCCAGTCCAGGTATCGATGGTGGCTTCCTTCCATAAATCTTCACTGGCTGGCAGTGGCAATTGGTTGGCGGCAAACATCTCATTACGCTGATCTGGACACCACTGGGAAGGTTCAGTTCCCGAAAACGAGCAGATGACCCTGTCAACAATTTCGGATGGACGTTGGAAAGGGCTGGGCTCTCCGCCCGTTATGCTGGGTATGGCTTTCATCATGAAGCTGGCCCAGATAGGTGCCGCACCGGTCAGACCGGTCGTGTTTTGCATAGCGGTGTAATCGGCATTCCCAACCCAGACACCCACCGCTAGGTCGGGGCTATAGCCCATGGTCCAGTTATCCCTGAAATCATTGGTTGTGCCGGTCTTGGATGCTACGCGTGTGTTAAAGCCAAGATTGATGATCGGGCTGGCACCGAACATTGGGCGGCGGGCTTCGTAATCTGAAAGGATGGTGGATATCAGGTACGCATGTTCGGGTCGCAGTACTTGCTCGCCCTCGGGTGTTTTATATTCGTAGATCAGATTCCCGGCATTATCTGTGATTTTCAATATGGCGACTGGCGGAATGCGCCGCCCGCCATTGGCAAATACTGCGTAAGCGCCGGTCATTTCCAGTAGACTGACATCTCCACCGCCCAGGGTCAGCGCCAGCCCATAATCGTTCCTGGTCAGGCTGGTGATTCCCAGTTTTTGGGCCATTCCGATCAAACCCTCTTTCTGGGGCGTCTTGGGGTCATCGTAGATGCCCACAAATTGCAAGGTTTTCACAGCCGGGATGTTGTAAGAATTTGAGAGCGCCGTTCGCACTGTGACCGGGCCATGAAAGCGGCCATCGTAATTGACTGGCTCGTAAGGATCACGCTGGTCGTTCGGGTCACCGGATGGCGGGAAGCCACTGGGAATGTCCCAGATCAGGGTGGATGGTGTCCAACCTTTTTCAAAAGCGGCAGCATAAGTGAAAGGTTTAATGGATGAACCGGGCTGGCGTGTCTGGCTGGTAGCCATATTGACCTGCCCCTGGATCGTTTCATTGTAAAAATCGGTTGAGCCGACCATTGCCAGTATTTCACCGCTGGGTGGTTTGATTGCGACGAGCGCTCCATCTTGGGCGTTTTTATCCACCAGTGCTGCGATCTGATCGCTGACGATCTGTTGGGCGGTATCCTGCAATCCGGCATCCAGTGTGGTTGTGACCGTGAAACCGGAGCGATAGATTGTCTGTGCATCGAATTGATTTTCCAGCTGCGAACGTACGAACTGTACCCAGTGTGGGAAGCGCATCTGGACGTTTGGTGTAGGGAAGTTGAAGCTGTCGATTGTTTTTGAAGCATTCAGGGCAGTTTCAATATCCACGCAAACCGGCTGCGGATCATTACTGACGATGATGCAGTTACGGCTGGTACTGAGTTCATACATAAGCGAGAGTACATCTCGGTGCCGGCCGAGGGTAATATCCCGGTTGGTGTAAATATCGTAAACGGCCGGGGATTGAGGTAAACCCGCCAGGAATGACGCCTGGGCCAGGGTCAGGTCATCGGCCAGCCGGCTATTTTTGGGGGAACCTTCAGGGTGCAGTTCGTTGGCTTGCCCGTCGATGTTCGGGCCAAAATAGGTCTCAGCTGCGCCTTCAATGCCATAGGCCAGGTTGCCATAATAGATTTCGTTAAGGTAGAGTTCGAGAATTTCATCCTTGCCGTACCGGCGGGTGATTTCAGCGGCCAGGATGATCTCGCGAATCTTGCGCATATAAGAGCGCTGGACACGTTCTTCGGGAGTGAGTAGAAGCGCGCGCGCCAGCTGTTGTGTAATGGTGGATGCCCCCGATCCATTTCCACCGGTGGTGGAATTTTCCCAGAGAGCGCGTGTGATGGCGAGCGGATCAAAACCAGGGTGAGTATAAAAATCTTTATCTTCTGTGGCGATGGTTGCTGCCACGAGAAAGGGTGAGATTTCGTTTAACTTAACATAGGTTCGCCGCCCGGCATTGGGATCCAGTATCTCATAAAGCGGATTGCCATTGCGGTCCAGGATGCGCGTGGTTTCGAATTGCGCGGAGCGCTGCCGTAAATCATCGACGGCTGGCAATGTGCTGGCAATCGAATAATAGGCAAAGACCAGTGCGACAGCAGAGATAATCACCAGCGTAACCAGCCCAAATAATGCCAATACCAGCCCGCGTGTAAAACAGCCCCAGTTGCGAGCGCCATTCAGACCACCATGGTTTCCGCCTGGTGGGCGGCGCACAGTGATATTGATTGCCGCCGGGGTGACGCTTGTAGCATTCATATCTTCCTGCTCGACCCATTCCGGCAAGGGATCGTCAGCATAGGGATGGTCCGTATATTCAGGAAAAAGCGGTGGCGGACTGGGACGATTGGAAAATCCGCCCCCGGGTGGAATGGTTTGTGATTTCGATGGGTCCTTGTCTCGCCTGGCGGTTGTGCCGTTATCAGGATGTTTGTTTTGCATATTTATTGGCCGCGGGTCTTGACCAAGACTGTCCACTGGCCCTTCATGGTGGTCTCATTGGATTGGTTATTGACGTATACACTCAGGGTGACGGAGCCTCCACCCAGGCGCGGGAAGGCTTTGATTTCCATTATTTCCATGTCTACATGGATGGTATCACCGATAAAAATTGGCTTAACGAATTTCCACTCACCTACTTCGCGAAAGGCGATTACGTTTGCACCGAGGATGCCAGTCTGTACTGCCAGCCCGGATGCGATCGCCAATCCCAACAAGCCGTGGGCAATGCGCTGGCCAAAAGGGGTTGACCGGGCAAATTCAGCATCGGTGTGGATTTGGTTAAAGTCTCCAGAAAGACCCGCGAAGGTGGCAATATCGTGTTCTGTGACCGTACGCCCGGCCGATTTTACTTTTTGTCCAGGTTCGAAATCTTCAAAATAGAATCCCGAATTCAATGCTAAGGCAGACATGCTCTTCTCCTTGATTTTGTACATTTTACTTGCGGCGTTTGTTTATTCGTTGTCATCCTTATTATAAACGTCGAAAGGGATGAAAAAGTTTCTATTTCGCATGTGCCAGGCCAATTTTCGCGGTGGTTGCATCTGATTTGTCAGTTGCAGACGGTGAATGACCTAAATTCCGGTTCAGAACGCTGTACAAACCCACGGTATGCCGCAATAAATTTGCACCAGTATCTTGACGAATTAAATGAATTAAATTTATCCTTTCCCAGAATTGTGAGTGCGCGTAAAAAAAGGTATGTACGGATCTCTGGTTCTCGTGCCGCAAATTGAACGCCAGCAAGTATTGTCGCGCTTGGTAATAAATGACAGCTGCCAAGCTGATTTCCCAAAACAGAACACTTGCGGATGGTTTCCTGGCGGGGTTTATAATTGAACAAGAGGAGATTGTCATGGCTTATACATCCCTTTTGACCGAAATTCATGGACGTGTGGGGTTGATTACATTTGACCGCCCCCAGGCGCTGAATGCGCTTAACCCGCAACTGCTGGGAGAACTGATGCAAGCCCTGTCCGTTTACGATGCTGATCCGGAAATTGGCGCAGTGCTCCTGACTGGCTCAGAGCGGGTTTTTGCCGCTGGAGCGGATATCAAGTTCATGGCCGGAGCTTCCTCTGCCGAAATGCGCGCCAATGGTTTTGTAGAGCTTTTCGAAGGTCTGCGCAAGATCCGCAAACCGGTCATTGCTGCGGTAAGCGGGTTTGCGCTGGGTGGCGGCTGTGAGTTAGCCCTGGCTTGTGACCTGATTGTGGCATCCGAAACGGCTCGCTTTGGACAACCCGAAATTACCATTGGTGTTATTCCGGGCGGAGGTGGCACCCAGCGCCTGGCACGTGCACTGGGAAAGGCTCTGACGATGGAGATGGTGCTGAATAATCGCACGCTCACCGCGGCAGAAGCACTTCATTTTGGCCTTGTAAATCGAGTTGTACCCGTCGAGTTGGTATTGAAAGAAGGCCTGGCGCTGGCAACTGAGATCGCAGTCCGCGCGCCCCTGGCGGTCATTTCAGCAAAACAAGCTGTTAACAACGCTTACGAATCCAGCCTGACAGCTGGGCTGGCTGAAGAGCGCGACTTATTCCACAACTTGTTCGATACATCTGATCAAAAGGAAGGCATGCAAGCTTTTCTTGAGAAACGCAAACCGCGCTGGCAGGGTAGGTAGAATAGATTCGGGTTATACTATCAACGTGGGAAGTATAATCTACTCTCGAAAATGGGTTCTGACCTTATGTTGAACTTCAATGACCTGATCGTTGCTTTCGAAACGCTTGATCTGCATAACAAGCCTGTCATCGCGCATGCCTCTTTGCATGCTTTTGGGCATATCGAGGGTGGTCCGGATGCGGTTGTCACCGGACTGCAGTATGCCACAGCCTCGTTTATCATGCCCACTCACACTTATAAAACCATGTTCACACCTGCATCTGGACCATCGAATAATGCAGTTAATTATGTGCGTGGTCAGCAGTGGAATAAGCTGGCCGAACCTTATCAGAACGAAATGCCTGCTGACTCACTGATGGGTATTGTTCCTGAGAGTATGCGGAAATGGCCGGAAGCCAGGCGCTCGATGCATCCCATCTTGTCTTTCACGGGTTTTCGGGCCGATAAAATTCTCAAAACCCAGTCATTGGAAGAACCTTTTGCGCCCCTACGCGCATTGGTGGAACAGGATGGTTGGGTCTTGCTATTGGGGGTCGACCATACCGTCAATACTAGTATTCATTTTGCCGAGAAATTGGCTGGCCGGAAACAATTTGTGCGTTGGGCCCTGACTCAGTCGGGTGTTGTTGCGTGTCCTGGTTTTCCCGGTTGTTCTGCTGGCTTTGAGGCGATAGAACCGGAAGTCCGCCTATTTACAAAAACGGTAAAGGTCGGGAATGCCGTGGTGAAAGCGCTGCCGCTGCGTGCTTTGATGGTGCGGGTTATCGAGATGATCAAAAAAGACCGGTACGCCCTATTATGTGATCGTAGCGATTGTGAGCGCTGCGCAGAAGTCAGGAAAAACTAGAAAATCAAAGGGCGGCCCGCGGGCCGCCCTTTTTATTGATATGTAATTTCTTCCACACGCCAGGTTTCTTCACCGATCAGCTTTTTAAGCCGGTCAAGCATATCGGGTGTTATGCGCGTAGTGTCATTGGGAAAGTCCATCAAGTGACCGCGCCCGTTTTCGAATACCTGGAATTGGAAACGATCTTTGCCGTGATTTGAGATCAGGATTCCAAAGACATTCTTTATGCGCCGCCTGTCGCGGTCATTATCGCCGCTTGGACGTAGAAAAATAGTGATTAGCCGCGCCGGTAAGCTGTCGTCTCTGGGCTCTTCCAATCGGGGTGGCGCGATCGGAGGCAGGCTGACTGGAACCGATCTGGCTGCCTCGACACTGGATGGATTGACGATTGGAATGGTCGGCTGCTGATATGGTTTATTCGCTTTAGGCGTTTCCACCTGTTGCGCATTGTTTTCTGTCAGAGGTTCAAAGTGTTCGAAAGCCAACATATCGTCCATCGGATTGGCTGGTGAGAAGGAAGCCTTTTCAATCGGAACGTTGTGTTCCCAATCCGGTGGCGCATCCGGTTCCGGAGGCATGTCGTCATAATCTGGTTCAGGCGGGATGGGTGCGATTTTATTTCCATTATTGTTCGGTGTTTCTGGTACGGGTGCCGCCGGGGGCGATTTTTGAGAAGAGTTTTGTGGCAGGCTGGTAGCCTGGGGCCGATTAATTTTCGCAGAGGCAGTGTAAGCTGGTTTCTGGTAGTTTGGTTCTGGCGTGGAGCTTGGCAGCGGGTTATCGAAGGCGGCAACCTTTACATCTACTTGTGTGCGGATTTCATCTACGAGAATCTTGGGTGGATTGCTGGTGGCGTCCAACTTTCCATCAGCGATCAGAACTTTGCCGTCTTCGCACAGTAGGCGTACTTTCTCCCAGGTCTTTGGGAAAATCACCAGTTCCAGGTTGCCATGCAGGTCTTCCAGTGTTACAAATCCCATCATTTTGTCGGTCTTAGTCTTAAAAGGGCGTGATGAGACCACCATGCCGGCTACTCTTACACGTTCCTCGTGGGCAGCTTCAAGCAAACTGGCGGCATTGTGGCTGACAGCCTGGGTGAGCAGTTCGGCATAAGCCGAAAGCGGGTGATCTGAGAGATAAACACCAATCAGTTCGCGTTCCCAGCCCAAGGCTTCCTTCTTTTCGACTTTGATGCCGGCGGGCAGGTCGATACTTTCGGCTGGAACACCGGTAGATCCTCCAAAAAGAGAGAGCTGTCCGCTTTCCGCCGAGCGGAAATGGCTGGTGCTGGCGGAAACAATCCGTTCTAACGAGGCCAGCAGCGCGGCGCGGTCGCCAAAGCTGTCAAACGCGCCCACTTTGATCAGACATTCCAATGCGCGCTTGCCGGCTGCACGCAAGTCTACGCGCCGGGCGAAATCGTTCAAGTCGCGAAAGGGTTTGCCCGGTTTTCCATTTGAATTTCGCCCATCGACGATCAAATCTGCAGGGCCATGTCCAACATTTTTCACTGCGCCCAACCCAAAGCGGATGGCGGGTTTTGTACCGTTTTCAGACCTTACTGGAGTGACCTTTTCGCGATTGTTTGCCGTTGCTGAAATTTCTACGTCTTCAATACTGAAGTCGAAAGTGGAGTGATTGACATCTGGTTGGAGCACGTCAATACCCATGGCGCGTGAATCGGCGATATACATGGCGATCTTGGCAGCATCATCTTTGAAGACTGACATGAGTGCGCACATATATTCGGCGGAGTAATGAGTTTTTAGATAACCGGTCTGGACAGAGATGAGACCGTAATCGGCGGCGTGCGATTTGTTGAAGCCGTAGCGGGCGAATTTTTCCCAGTCTTCGAAGATCGCCGTGGCGGTCTCTTTGTCCATGGTTTTTTCAGATGCACCTTTGATGAATTTTTCTTTGTGTTTGACGATTTTATCGGCTTGTTTTTTAGAAATGGCTTTCCGTAAATCATCTGATTCTGAGCGGCTGTAACCGGCAAGTTCAACCGCTGCGCGCATGATCTGTTCCTGATAGACAGGGATGCCGTAAGTATCGTTGAAAATTGGTACCAGGGATGGATGCCGGTATTCGATCTCTTCCTCGCCGTGCATGCGTTTGATATAAGACGGGATAAAATCCATTGGTCCGGGGCGGTAGAGTGCCACCATGGCAATAATATTATCGAGACTCTTCGGTTTCATCTCTACTACCCAGCGCGTCATCCCGTTGCCTTCCAGTTGGAAGATCCCGGCGGTCTGGCCGCGTCCCATCATCTCAAAGGTTGCGTGGTCATCGGTGGGAATGTTTTCCAGGGTCAGATCGACCCCGTGGCGCAGTTTAATTTGCCCGCAGGCGCGTGCCATAACTGTCAAGGTGGAAAGACCGAGAAAGTCAACCTTGAGCATGCCCATGCTGTCCAAAATACCCATCTCAAATTGAGTTACAGTTTTGACGGGCGATTCTTCTGATCCGGATGTTGGCCGGTGGATGGGCAAGTAGTCCGTGATGGGTTTATCAGCAATTACCAGACCCGCAGCGTGAGTCCCGGCATTGCGAACAACACCTTCCATGTGGATGGCTGTATCGACAAGTTTTTTAACTTTGGGTTCGGCGTTGTAGGCGGCCCTAAAATCGGATACTTCAGCCAGCGCTTCCGAAAGAGACATAGGCTTGCCAGGGATGTTTGGTACCAGTTTGGCAATTTTATCCACTTCTGGGATGGGAATATCCATCACTCTTGCCACGTCCCGCAGAGCACCCCGGGCGGCCATCGTGCCGAAGGTGATGATCTGGGCTACCTTGTCGTCGCCGTATTTGCGGGCGGTGTACTCAAGCATTTCCGAGCGTCTGTCATCCCGAAAATCCAGGTCAATATCTGGCATGGAAACACGCCCGGGGTTCAGAAAGCGCTCAAAGAGCAGCTGATGTTGAATGGGGTCCACAAGAGTTATGTAAAGCGAATACGCCACCAGTGAGCCAGCAGCCGATCCGCGCGTGTTATACCAGATACCTGTTTCGCTGGCGTAGCGGCATAGGTCCCATACGATCAGGAAGTAGGCGTCGAAGCCCATACTGTGAATCACGCTCAATTCAAAATCGAGCCGTTCGCGGATTTCGGGGTCGTTTTTCCGACTGCCATAACGTTTTTCCAGGCCGATTTCGCACAGGTAGTGCAGATATGATTCGGCTGTGTAACCATCAGGCACCGCGAATTCAGGTAGGTGGTAGCCCTTAAACCCAAGATCAACCTGGCAGCGCTCGGCAATTTCCACCGTATTTGACAGTGCTTCGGGAATCTCAGAGAACAGGCGGCCCATTTCCTGCGGCGAACGCAAATAGAAGGTTTGCGAATCGTAACGCATGCGGTCTGGGTCACTAAGTAGTTTGCCCGTCTGGATTGCAAGCAAAATATCCTGATACTGGGCGTCATCCGGTTCGATATAATGGACGTCATTAGTGGCGACGAATTTGGCAGAGTATTTAGCTCCCAGCGCCACCAGCTTTTTGTTAAGGTCCACCAGCTCTGTGATGTTGTGCTGCTGCAGTTCCACGTAGAAACGGTCTGGTCCGAATACGTCATAATACCAATTCATGCGTTTCACAGCTTCTTCAGGCTTTTCGTCAATCAGCTGGCGTGGAATTTCTGCTGACATACACCCGGATGTGGCAATCAAACCTTCAGAATGTTCGGCTAAAAATTCGTGGTCAATGCGAGGAAAATAGTAAAAACCATCCATCTGGGCTGCCGAAGTGATCTTCAGTAGATTCTTATATCCAATTTCGTTTTCGGCTAATAGTAAGAGGTGGCTGGATTTTTTATCCAGTTTCGAGTCGCGGTCCTGCATCCGGCGCGCGGCCATATATGTTTCCACGCCGATGATGGGTTTGATGCCGGCTTCTTGGGCCGCGTTGTAAAATTCAATTACGCCAAACATCGTGCCATGGTCGGTGATGGCCAAGGCAGGCATTTCCATCTCTTTAGCGCGTTTGACCAGCTTCTTGATGTTTGAAAAGCCATCGAGTAGCGAATAGACTGTGTGTGTGTGCAGGTGGACGAAGGATTCTGTCATGGTTTAATATTGGGTTTAAATGGATAAAATCATTATAGCATCCCAAGCGCAAAACAAACCGGGCGCTTGGCTTAAAATATTCCGAACAAAAGTTCTTTTAACGTATGGTGTTTACTCCCTTGGTGGGTCGCGCTGGTCAGAGTTGGACCCCTGAAGGGAAAAAGAGGTTTGGTGGGCGTATGGTGGGACAAACCTTTGATTAGCACACGCAGTGGTTCCGGTAGCAAAAATCTACATGGTGAAAAGCAAAACAGAGCAGGCTGTGAGTAAATTCTACCTAAGATTTCCACCCATTTGGTTAAAAAAAATTACGGAGAACGTGTAAAGCATGTTCCGTAAGTTTTGAAATGCAACAACCTGTTGGAGTTTTAGTGCCCTGGTCGCCAAACGGGGTCAAAATCAATTGCAGTGGAACTGGTTAAACGTTGTGGTAAGTTATCGGTGAGATTGAAAAAATAAATATCCTGGTTTATTGTATCTGTGGTTTCGTATGCAACCCACTGACCGTCAGGTGATAAACTGGCGTCTACTACTGGTCTTGGAATTGGCAGCAGGTTAACTGTTTGAGTTTGAAATACATATTGCCCGAGCGCCGATGGTGCCGTTAGGCTGTTGTTGGTCTGGCTGAAAAATAGAGACTCGCCATCTGCTGACCAGGTTGGTAAATATTCACAGGATGCCCCGCCGGTGCGTAGCAGCTGTTGTTTGTTATTGCCATCGGCAGACATACTCCAAATTTGTAGCAAGCCGAAGCGTAGCACTGTATATGCAATCTGGCTGGAATCGGGTGACCAGGCTGGATAGCGTGACTGACTATTGTCATCTGCCGTTGTTAAGCGGGTCAGTTTAAAATCACTCAGGTTGAAAACGAAAATCTGCATGGAGCCGTCGCGTAGGGATGTGAACGCAATTTTCTCTCCATCAGGCGACCAGACCGGTTCAAAATCGCCTGCCGGTTTAAACGGTAAGGGACGGGTCTCCCCGGTTTCAATATTTAACACATACAAGGCCGATTTGGGGTATTGTGAAGCTCTGTCTGTGCAAGGCGAGATATAGACAATTTGATTGCCATCTGGTGACCAGTCAAAATTGCAGGCTCCAGCCGGAATATTTGTCAACTGGCGCAGGTTGGTTCCGCCTGGGCTAAGTATGTATATTTGGGCGATGTGATCAATGGCAGATGCGTAGGCGATTTCGCCGTGTCCAACACCGGTGGGTGTGTCCAGGGGGGCAACTGCTGGGGAAGGGCTGATGGATGGCGTAGTTGTTTGAATTACCGGGTTGGCGGAAGCTACTATAGCCGCAGCAGGTAAACTTGGAGTTGCTGAAGCACTGCGTGTAATGCCTTGTGTTATCGTTAAGGTCCTGATCGCCGTTATACTCTGGGTGGGCGTAAGCAAAACAGTGGGCGTACTACTTGCGGTAACCGAAGGCAAGCCTGGCGGCAGGCTGGTTCGTTTTGGTAGAGCTCCCGGCACGGGGAAAAACCTGTTTTGCAGCAGGCTTTGGTTGCGTGGGTTGAACCAGATTGACCCCGAAACGATGATTAACATTACCAGGAAAAAACCAAACAGCCTCCAGAATGAGGTTGATTTTTTTGTCGGAAGTTTGTCCGGCGCCTGAGTTTTTGCTGGTTGGTCATCTCCGATTTTTTCGGTTTCGATTCTGGGCTCAGGTTGGCCTAGTATTGCTCTTTTGAATGCGTCCGCAGATTGGTAGCGGTTGGCAGAGCTTGTTTCGAGCGCTTTTTCAATCACGTTTGCCATGCGAGCTGTAACATCTGGGCGATGTTCGCGCAAGGGTGTCAATTTGACGCCATCAACCGCGCGCATCAGGCTATCTTCCGGGATGACTCCGGTTAAGGCTGCATAAAGTGTGGCACCCAGCGAATAAATGTCAGAGCGGGCATCGGTGCGGGCAGATCCATATTGTTCAGGGGGTGAGTAGCCGGGCGTCATGGCGCGCGCGCCTGTCATGGTTTCTTCGTGCTCCCAACCCATTTTTGCCAACCCAAAATCGACCAGGTAAACCTGGCCATCACTGTCAATTTTGATATTACCGAGTTTTATGTCGCGGTGCAAAATGGGCGGTTTACGGGAATGCAAGTAAGAAAGGGCATCACATGCAGCAGAACCGATCCGGACTGCTTCCCCTTCGGATATCGGACCATGCTTGTCCATGCGCTGGCGCAGGTCGTCCCCATCAATATAATCCATCACCAGGTATTGACCGGTTTCATCAATAATGAAGTGATCGGTTACCCGTGGCAGGTTGGGGTGGCGAATGCCGGCCAGAATGATGGCCTCCATCCGAAACTGGCGGGCGTAATCATCGGTGGTAAAAAGATTCTCTTTGAGTGCCACTTCTACACCCAGGCTCTCATCCATGGCGCGATAAACAGCCCCCATGCCTCCGCGTCCGAGAATCTCGATCACGCGATAACGGTTATTCAGCAGGTTTCCCTGGCCCAAAGTCATAATGGTAAGTTATACCCAATTGTTAGCAAGCAAAGATAGCTCCTACTGCCTAAAACCATTTCACTATTGATATTGTAATACGGATAAAAATCAATTCTTTTTGCTTGGCCGCCAGACCGGGTCGAAATCCAAGCCTGGGTCAGTGGTAAGACGGGCGCGGTTTGCCCCGGAAACAGTTGTGACGTAAATATCTTGATTGCCTGATTTATCTGGCCAGCTCTCGAAGGCCAGCCATTGTCCGTCTGGTGAGAAACTGACATCTACGACTGGTAACGGTTCTATATTGACTGGCACAGCCTGCCTGGTAGCACGATCTTCGTAACGCATGCTTAGTAATTTGAATAGCGCAGTACCAGCAAAGT
Source organism: Chloroflexota bacterium (assembly GCA_026390035.1). GTDB lineage: Bacteria > Chloroflexota > Anaerolineae > Anaerolineales > Villigracilaceae > UBA5195. The sequence goes on along the minus strand of JAPLGT010000082.1, from coordinate 17,047 downwards.
TGGTTTGGTTGAACACAACAAATTGTCCATCCGGGCTCCAGGCGGGCATGGAATCGAGTAGGACGTTTCCGCTTTGAACAAGTTGGTCGTTGGGCTTACTCATATTCGCATCGCCGTCGGTTGTCACCCATATCTGCGATAAACCCTGGCGTTTAATGACATACGCAATTTGTGAACCAAACGGATTCCAGGCAGCCTGGCGAGCATAGACTCCTGCCACCATGTTCTGTGCTTTGGTCAGCCTTGTAAACTGGTTGTTGGTAAGGTCGATCATATAAATTTCCATGTAGCCGTCGCGCAGGGATGTAAATGCAATATGTTTGTTATCTGGCGACCAGGCCGGCTCAAAATCACCACCCAGGCTGGCGGGTAAGGCAGTGCGGAGCCGCGTATTCATATCAAGAATAAAGAGACTGGAACCCTGATAAGTATCCTGCTTTTTTCGGCACGGAGTTATATAAACGATCTTTTCACCGTCTGGGGACCAATCCGGTTGACAGGCTCCATCCCGTTCGTTGGTAACCTGTTGGGCTTCATCCCCATTTGCACGCATAATATAAATTTGTGGAATGCCTGTGCGGGTTGAAGCAAAGGCGATCTCACCCAAACCGCCACCCAAGGGGGTCGGGCTGGGTGGTAAAGCCGTATTTGTTGCGGTAGGTGGCGGGGCGACCGTTTCTGTAGAAGCGGGAAAAGGCGTAATCAGGGGTTCAGTTGGTTTTGCAGTTGGTGGTGGCAGGTATGTTTCTGCCGCAGTCTGTGGCAACATGCTCATTACCCCGGCGCGAAAACCTGGGTTGTTTGCCCATAGCAACCAGCCCGTGCCCAGTACCAGTGCAAACACGATCCAAACGCCCAGGCTCGCAAAACGACGAATTCGACGGCGAAAACGCATAGCTGCAAAAGCGATTTCATCTGAAAATGATTTTGGCTGCGAGGCAATGAAGTTGCCTGACTTTTCTGCATTACCATTTTCTGGTGGTTGGGTCTCGTCTTTAGGTGGTGGGTTGACACTGATATTTAAGTCATCTTCGACAAAACGCAGGGTTTTTGAGCTTGAAAAAAGCAATGCCTGGCGAAACTCAGTTGCATTTTGATAGCGGTCATCTGGATATGCTTCCATTGCTTTTTCAATCGAAGTTGCCAGTCGTCGTGAGATTTTGGGGTTATGTTTGCGAACAGGCGTGAGCAGTGTATTATCCATGACCCGTGCAAGGCCATCTTCGGGGATGATCCCGGTCAGGGCTGCGTATAGGGTAGCGCCAAGTGAATAAACATCTGATCGTGGGTCGGTGCGAGCAGTGCCATATTGCTCAGGTGGTGAATAGCCAGGTGTCATGGCGCGAGCACCAGTTGTGGTTGTCTGGCTTCCCTGTACCAGTTTGGCAAGCCCAAAATCTACCAAGTAAATTTCTCCATTGGATGTGATTTTGATGTTACCCGGTTTGATATCGCGATGCAAAACCGGCGGCTTGCGTGTGTGCAAATATGCCAATGCTTCGCAGACAGCCGCGCCAATTAAAATGGCATCTTCATCAGAGATGTTGCCCAATCGCTCCATGCGTTGGCGCAGGTCTTCCCCCTCAATATAATCCATAACAAGGTACTGCCCCTGGTCTTCCATCACAAAATGGTCTGTGACGCGGGGCAGATGCTGGTGGCGTACACTTGCTAAAATTACAGCTTCCAAACGGAATTGGCGTGAATACTCATCAGTTGTAAATGAATTTTCTTTAACAGCAACCTCCACGCTTAGGTTTTCATCCAAAGCGCGGTAAACGGATCCCATGCCACCCTGTCCCAGAATTTCTACAATTCTATAACGCCCGTTTAGAAGGGTTCCTTGTTCAAGAGTCATTTTACTTAGTAGCTCATTAAAACCAATAGATTTTTTGCAAATTGATTATATCAAAGGATAAGATTATACACTGACACAAACTATCCGGCGGATTCCCACCGAAAAAATTTCAGATCTCGTAAAGGAAAATCAGATGCTTTTCTTTTGAGCCAGGTTGAGTTTTTGAAAAAACCACGGAGCTCCGGCTGTAATCCATAAACCGATCAATGCATAGCGCACATACCGTAAAAAATAGGCGCTAAACATTTCTCCGCTCGGAAAGATAGCCCGCAATCCCAGATAAAAAATCAATACTCCCACCAGGCCGGGTAAGAGCCGCAGTATTCTCTGCCTGGCGGTCCCACTAGAATCAAAGCCTCCTCGCGAATTCATCCATGCCAACCCGGCTAACATGCCAAACATGATGGCAGCAGAAGTGATCGTGGTGTTTAGTGAATTGGGTGCCGGCATTACATCCATACCTGATTGCTGGGCGTTCGCCAACCATTCGGCTGGTAGCACCCAATTGCGCAGTGTGCCAAATGCAATCAACCCAAAGACAAGCATGAGCATGGAAAGAGCGAAAGCCAGACCAACCTGCTGTCCTAGTGATTTCTTTTTTGCCCAAGCGCTAACAGCATCCCACCATTTTACAAATACCCATAATATCAGTGTTCCGATAGCCCAACCCAACAAGACATCGTGTGGAAAATGTACACCCAGGTATAACCGCGAAAGACCGATCATTAGAATAATAAAAACTGCTAATATCGAAGCCCACGGACGCTTAATCATTACGGCAGCCATACCCCACATACTTGCTGCAATCTGTGCGTGCCCGGAAGGGACCCCGAAAGATGTTTCAGCTGCGTAGGCTTTCACCAGCGTGCTGAACCAGTATGGGCGTGGTCCATGTAAACTCAGTTTGAGAATTTCGTTTATGCCACCAGAAAATAAAATAATGATTCCCATCCGTAGTCCCAGGTTGGCATCCACGCACCAATATAGGATTGGCAGAATCAATAAAAAGAATTCTTCAGAGCCAAGAAATGAGAAAAATTTCATGGGTGTGATCAGCCAGCTGCCCAACCCTTGAAACCAGACGATAAAGTTAATTCCATAATTCCAGATAAATTCCATCTAAACCTCCGTTGCCAAGTCTTCATTTGGCTGAACGAGCAGACCTTAAGCAATAAATGTCATTTGACGAGTCGAATACTATTATTGTACACTCAATGCAATGAAACCTTATTGGTATTCTCGCTGGGATTGGCCGTCAGCAGCCTTATTAATTTCTGCTGTTTTCACAGTGGCAGTGCGTCTGGATACAACAAATTGGACCCCAGACCTTGGCTATGTGGAATCACTCGCTGTATTAGGTACCATACTTGGTCTAGCATTGGGGTTGAGTAGATTCAAACCGCCTGCTTTACGCTGGTTAGTGGGTTTTTATACAATCTTCAGTGTCCCGTTGCAATTAAGCAGAATCATCACAGGCGAAAAAACGGCTCTCGGGCAATTGGCAAGCCTGGGGGGTAGATTATTGGCGTCGCTCCTCTTTTTAATAAATGGTAAAGCCATTGGGGACCATATTTTTTTTGTATCGCTAATGTCCATCTTGTTTTGGGGCGTTGGTATCTATAGCGGTTACAAGTTGATTCGTGATCGGGCAATTTTTCAAGTGTTGTTACCATCCACCCTGCCGATTTTGATAATTCAATACTATGACGGTTACAAGCCTGACCGTATCTGGGGTCTGGCTTTTTACTTTTTCCTGGCTTTGATGTTGTCCGGACGCATAAACTTGTTGAATTCACGCGACCGTTGGGTATCGCAGCGTATTGTTGCTGGAAGCGACCCGGAATTTGATTTGAATAAAAACATAGTCAGCGTGGCTGCTATCATTATCTTGTTGGCCTGGATGTTGCCCGCCCCGAGTGCCGTTTTGCCCGCGGCAGCGCTTGCCTGGCGAAATGTTAATCAACCATTTGAGAGTGTCCGTAAACGTCTGGATGACATGCTGGCCGCTTTGAACTCGAGCAGGATCAATAACTCGGTGGAAGAGTTATATGGTGATGTGATGGGCCTGGGGCGTAATGCCGGAAGCGGTGAAGTCCAGCTTTTTAGCGCACATGTGCCACAAAATAATCTTCCGCGCCTATACTGGCGGATGCGTGTATATGATACTTACCAGAATGGAAGATGGCAGACCATTAATAGTCAAAATTCTCCTTTTGAGCCAGATGCGAAGAATTTGAAATCACTCGTTGGCTTATCAGCCCCGGTTGCAGAGTTTGTTTTTTCCTGGGGGACCGGTCCGAGCGCTATGCTTGTGACACCTTCTCTGCCGGTTTGGGCTAGCCGCAAGGGTTCCGTACAAACCAGCCGGTTGCCTGGCGGTGAAACTGACCCTTTGAGTTGGAGTGTTACCCCAAACTTACAAACTGGCGACCAATATCAGGTCCGCGCTCTATTATCAAACCCGACACAAAAAGAACTTCGGGCCAGCGGAAATAATTACCCCACCTGGGTATCTGATCGCTACCTGCAGTTGCCCGGAAATATGTCTGTTGAGGTTAAATCTCTCGCAAACGAAATCACCAAGGGCATGCCGACTAACTTCGATAAGGCAGAGGCAGTAACCGAATACTTGCGCCAGAATATCACCTATAGTGAAACGATCCCTGCGCCTCCAGCCGGTGTAGATCCGTTGAACTGGTTTTTATTCGATTGGAAAAGCGGTTTTTGTAATTATTATGCCAGCGCTGAGGTCTTGCTTTTACGTTCGCTAGGTATTCCGGTTCGGCTGGTAGTGGGTTTTGCCCAGGGGGAAAGCGCTGACCCTGGAATTTATAATGTGCGTGGCCAGGACGCGCATGCCTGGCCAGAAGTATACTTTCCGGATATTGGTTGGGTTCAGTTTGAACCTACGGTAAACCAGGCTGTTCTTATTCGTCCGAGTGGCGAAGATTTAGCCCTGGGATTGGCTGGTAATTCGAATGCTGAATTTGCCGAAGGCTCCAGAAATAACTCGCGCTTTGACCAGGAAAAAGATAACTTTGCAATTGGGGACCAAATACCCGTGTCAACTTTTCTCAGCCTGACACTTGATCAATGGCAGTGGGTTATAATTTATAGCGTTGCCGTTATGGCTTTTACGGTTATTATTTGGAGAATTAGAAACCGCGGTTTGGTCGGAAGAATTCCAATTTGGCAGAGAGTGCCGCGTGTGCTAAAAACTATTTATACAAATTACAACCTGAAGAGCCCGCTTTGGCTTGATCGTTGGCTGCGTTGGAGTGAAGTAAGCCAGGTGGAACGTGCTTTTCATGCAGTCAATCAATCCTTGGCGTGGTTGGATAAACGCCAACCGGAGTATGTTACTCCGGCGGAACGTGCATTACTGCTTAAGAACGTGCTTCCGGAGGCATCCGAAGAAATCGATATCTTGAGTACTGCACTTGAGCAGACACTTTTTACTCCTTATTCTGCGGATGTGACCAGTGTGACCAGTGCGATCCGTGCAGGTTGGAGACTCAGGTTCTTTATTGGTAATAAGCTTATGCGGCGCTGGTTATTTGGAGAGTAGTATATGGTTCAAAGTTTTCCCCTTAGTGTTGATCAACAATTAAAAGGACTAAGTCAGACAGCCGGGCATATCCGATCTTTGATCTTACCGATGCGCACGAGTCTGCCGCCTGCTACCCTTGAAGAACTTTCACAGATGGAAAGTCGTCTGTATCATATTGCCCAGGAAGTGGCTGCGTTTACCGAAGAACGTAAGAACCTGATCGCTTTGACTGAAATTGGCCAAGTTATCAATTCATCTCTCGACCTCGATGAAGTCTTGCGTATCGTTATGGACAACATCATCAAGCTAACCGAGGCGGAACGCGGATTTTTGATGCTTCGTGATGCAAGTGGACAGATGTTGACACGCGTTGCCCGTAATTGGGAACAGGAGTCTTTGAACGAAAGTGAATATTCCGTAAGCCGTACGGTTATTCAACGTGTGATTGAGACCGGGGAATCTATCTTGACCACCAATGCGCAGCAGGATCCACGTTTTGGTGGGCAAGAAAGCATCATCGCGTTTAATCTAAGATCCATCCTGTGTGTTCCTCTCAAGGTTAAGAATGACCTGATTGGCGTCATCTATGCGGATAACCGAATACGCGCTGGCATTTTCACTGAATCTGAACGTGTTTTATTGAGAGCTTTCTCTAACCAGGCTGCCATTGCCATTGATAATGCTCGCCTGTTTGAATCTTTGCGCAGCACCCTGGCAGAAGTTACCGAGTTGAAAAACATGATGGATAATATTTTCGCATCCATTGCCAGCGGTGTCATCACTGCAAATATCGAAGACCAGATTACCCTGTGCAACCGGGCGGCCGAAGGGATTATTGGGCAAACTGCAAACCAGATTATTGGACGGAGATTGGGAGATGTTTTGCCATCCATCGCCGCCAATATTCTGCCTCAAGTTGCTAATATTCGCGATCGTGATACGACCATCAATGATATGGAGATCAGCCACAACCTGCCTTTGCGTGGTGATGTTGACTGGCGTTTGAATATTTCTCCGCTTAAAAATGCTGACCAGATCACCCAGGGCGTTGCTATTGTGTTGGATGATCTTACCGAACGTAAACGTCTTGAAGCTCAACGTAAATTGTTTGAGCGCATGGTTTCCCCGGCGGTTATCCAGCAGATTGACCCGAACGGTCTGGCATTGGGAGGTAAACGAGTTGGCATCACCGTTTTGTTTGCAGATATTCGCGGATTTACTAGTTTTAGCGAAAACCAATCACCAGAACAGCTGGTTTCAGTGTTGAACCGGTACCTGGCTGCCGGCGCTGAAGCAGTGCTTGACGAGGAGGGCACTGTCGATAAATTTCTTGGTGATGCAGTCATGGCCTGGTTTAATGCCCCTCTTCCACAGGCTGATCATACTTTACGCGCAGTGCGCGCAGCCCTTAAATTGCGCGCACGTATTGTCCAACTGCATGCTGTCTTGCCGCCCGAAGCACACCTGGCTTTTGGTGTGGGTATTCATTATGGTGATGCAATCCTGGGGTTAATTGGCACCGAGAAACGCCTGGAATATACCGCCATTGGAGATAGTGTTAATACTACCAAACGCCTTCAGGAAAATGCCGGGAAGAACCAGATTGTTATTAGCGAACTGGCTTATGAGCGCGTGAAAGATTTCATCAACGTGCTTCCCATGGAGCCAATGACTGTAAAAGGAAAGCGCGAACCGATCCCAGTTTACGAGATCATTGACTTGAAGAAATAAAGCCCCAATTCAAGTTCGATATGAGAATGCTAAATTTCCGTACTGCAGATGGGGTGATAAGCTGCAGCGATTTCAAGCCCATGCGTTTCGTTGGATTCTCAATCCCAGAGCCGGCTGACAAATTGATGCAGGTGTTCCAGCCCCTGGTCTATTTCTCCAGTTTCGATGAATTCATGGATGGTGTGTGCTCTCCCTCCGCGTGTCAATCCCAGTACCAGGGCCGGATAACCTTTGCTTAATGGGATGTTGGCATCAGTTGAGCCGATTGTGAGTACAGGTTCGATGCCCACTTTCCGCAGGCAGCTTTGAGCTAAACCGATAATGGGGTGGTTGGCATTGATCTCACCAGGTGGACGTTGACCGATCGGAGTTATTTCGACCGACACGTCTCGTTGCCTGACAGTTTCGACCAGTTTTTCCACTTGAGAGATAAGTTGAGCCAGGCTGCCTTGCTCCTCAGAGCGTAGATCAAGCTCCATCCAAGCATTAGCAGCGATGGTGTTTATACTTGTTCCACCACTAATGCGGCCAACATTTAGGGTGGTATGCGGTTTATTCGGTAGATTGATGTTTGCAATATCAGTGACCAGGCTGGAAAGTTCGTGAATGGCCGATGGTTTGCCGTAATCAGTCCATGAATGCCCACCTTGAGTATGTAGACTGATCTTATATCGTTGAACACCGACAGCTTTATTATAAATATGTCCCAGAGCCATGCCTTCCAGAATCAGATAGGTTTTAGGCGTGGCACCAAAGCGCTCCACCAAGGTTTTCATGCCACGCAGATCGCCAAGGCCTTCTTCACCGGTATTGGCGGCAAACCATATATCGCCTGGCATTTGGATACCGCGCTCGCGCAGCATCCAAATCACTCCAAAAAGACCTGCTACTCCCAGCGAGTTATCACCAATGCCCGGGCCATAAACTCGTCCAGAATCCTTTCGAATATCGAGCACGGTATCCATCGGGAAAACTGTGTCCATATGGGCAGAAATAATCAGCGGAGCGCCTGAGCCATTACCGGGCAAGCAGGCCAGTACATTTCCTGCGGTATCAGTATGGATCTGGGCTAAGGGAAATCCTTCGGCGTGCAGTTGTTGCGCGATAAATTGGCCGCGCAGTGTTTCTTCATTTGTAGGTGCCGGGACTTGCTGGATTTGAATTGCGAGTTCGAGAAGTCGATTTTTCAAGCAGTACTCCACATTTTAGACTTGTCGGATAAGGTTGGCCAGCGATTGAAGGCGCGCTTGCGCCAGCCCCGGCATTGAATCTAATAAGTAGAAGGCTCCAGAACCTTCAATGGAAAATGAAGCTGAAATATTTCCTTGCATTGCGGCTTGCAGAGGATCGAGCGTGGCTGCATAACCGGCCAAAAAACCGCCGCAAAAAACATCGCCTGCGCCTGTGGGATCAACCAGGCGGGAAGGATAGGCTGGAATTTCCCACTTTTTCCCGGTGGCACGTTCGTAAATATATTGCCCACGCCCACCGCGCTTGATAACAATAATCTCACACCCAAAACTACCCAGAATTGTAGCCATTTCCCATAAATCATTGGTACGGCCCCAAAAGAGGCTGCGAATTTCTTCCTCGGATGGCAGAAACGCTGTTACGCCTTGCAACAAGGAGCGTAGATCGTCCAAGTAGTTGGCGTTCATATAACTCGCCCCTGGGTCAATTGTGACAATCGATACCCCAGCATGTCGAAACGCAGGTGCGAATTGAGAATGGGTTAATAGATCTAACGGAGCCAGGTGGGCTGCTTTTGCAACGAGATAATCGGCTGGTATATCGGATAGCTTGGGAGAATCAGGGTTGGTGTACATCCGGCTATCCTGTTCGGTACGTGGTGGTTGGTAACCGAGCAAGCCTTTGGGGAAAGGCAGCCCCAGTCGTGCAAAATGTGAGACCGGGTTGCTGCGTTGGAAGTTTTGTGAATCGGTATAGACCATAAATGTGCGCAAATCGATGGTTCCGGGGAAGATTTTAATCCCCCTGGGGTCCATACCTTTTTGCTGGAAAAGCTTTAGCCAATCGTGCGGGTAATCCTCGCCGGTGCGAGCCATCAAGTAGACGGAATCAACCCACTGTCTTGCGCCGGCAGCAGAATAAAGCAAATTACCTCCAGGGACATCCAGGAAGGGACGGCCTTCAGGCGATATCAGGTACTGGCGGCGTAGCTGTCCGACAAAGACGAGAGAATAGTCCATGGTTGTTTAAAAAAACCCCTAAAAGAACCCTATTGTTTTCTGGTTGGGAATTGATCGTCGATTCCTGCGAATGACACAAGTGAAAGGGATTACCCGCTTTATACTGGTTTTCCGTGTTTTTATGGCATCCAGGGTAAAGATCTGCGCATGCGTCGCAGAGCTTTTTGATGAGCGTATGCTAATATTTACGTCACTTCCTAAAACCATTGTGAGAAGTTCTATGAAATGAGCCAAATTTGTGCTACATGCAATATAATCAAAGCTAAGTATTTTTCAGTCTACTTGGATAAGAGTTCTACTGGATGAAGTGTATCCTGTCTGGTCGCAGTAAATTGCAGATACTAGAATTGTAGCATTAACCCCATTATAATCAGGCCATCCAAATTATTTGATGCTTTCTCAAGTTTGGGCGGGCAGATTGGTTTAGGTGAAACCAATTGGCACAGTCTGAGATTGCTTGCTTTGTGACGTCACCTTTTTAAACTCAGGAAAAATGGATAGGTTTGGAAAATCTTAAGAGTTAAGATATTCTTGCCGAAATGAAATTTCACCAATTTATTATAGACCGGATAGTATATAAATAATACTATCGGCTTAAATCCAGTATATACCCTGCAAAATATTAGGGCTTCCTTACACTGATGTTTTGCAGGAGATTGAACCAATCGTATGGCAAGGAGAATAACGCGATGAGTCAAAAGAAAGTAAGAGTAGCCATCATCGGAGTGGGTAATTGCGCTTCGTCACTCATACAGGGCCTTGAATTTTACAAGAATACCCTCGATGATGCCACCGTTCCGGGCTTGATGCATGTTAATCTGGGCGGCTATCACATCAGTGATATCGAAATAACCCTTGGCATTGACATCAATGTAACCAAAGTTGGCAAAGACATGTCTGAAGCCATCTTTGCCGAACCAAACAATACCTTCAAATTTACCGATGTGCCGAACATGAACGCTCCGGTGGTGCGCGGAATGACCCACGACGGCCTCGGAAAATATCTGTCCCAGGTTATTACTAAAGCGCCTGGCCCAACTGCGGATATTGTAGGTTTACTGAAAGAAACTAAGACAGATGTCGTTGTCAGCTACCTACCGGTTGGGTCTGAAATGGCCACCAAGTGGTATGTTGAACAGATCATTGAAGCAGGTTGTGCTTTTGTTAATGCCATTCCAGTTTTTATCGCATCATCAGAATATTGGGGCAAACGCTTTAGAGAAGCCGGCTTACCAATCCTGGGTGACGACATTAAGAGCCAGGTTGGTGCCACTATTCTGCACAGAGTCTTGACCAGCCTGTTTGTTGATCGAGGCGTGCGTATTGACCGAACCTACCAACTTAACTTTGGTGGAAATACTGACTTTATGAATATGCTCGAGCGTGAGCGCCTGGAAAGCAAAAAAATATCCAAAACAGGCGCTGTCACCAGTATGATCCCCTACGATATTGGCGCGAATAACGTTCACGTTGGTCCATCCGATTATGTACCGTGGCTTACTGATCGCAAGTGGTGCTACATTCGCATGGAAGGTACCACTTTCGGCGATGTGCCTCTTAACCTGGAGGCCAAGCTGGAAGTCTGGGATAGCCCCAACTCTGCTGGTGTCATTATCGATGCGGTTCGCTGTGCAAAGTTGGCTCTCGACCGTGGAATGAGTGGTCCTATTGTCGGGCCTTCATCCTATTTCTTCAAGACCCCTCCCAAACAATTTAGAGACAACATCTGCCGTGATATGACTGAAGCCTTTATCAAAGGCGAATAAGCAAACATAGCGGTAATAAAGGTTACGGGAAACATTGTTTGCGGTGCAAACCAACCTAAGATAGGGGCGTAGCGTTGCTACGCCCCTATCTACTTTTTGAATTTGGGCTTTATCGGTTAAAATCAAACACATGACTCGAAAATTTTCTTCTCAAGCAAATCTTTTCCAATCCTTTGGGCTGACTGTTGTTTTTCTGATCAGCAGCCTGTTTCTTAATGCTTGTGCTCCGACGGCGGTGCCACAGGCAACGCCTGATATGAACGCAGCGCTGACCCAGGTTGTCGCTACTATTATGGCTGGTGGTACACAAACTGCTGAATACACCCCGCCCGTGGCAGATTCAACAGCGACTCCCATACCCCAACCGACAGCCGTCCGTACACCGCCGGCTTTACCGGATAGCTTCACTACCACTCTGTTAAACCCGCTGGATATACCCCACTCTTACATTCAGGATACCTGCCAGACGCTTAAATCCAAATGGGATCCGAATAACGCAGCCCCAGGCACAGTGGTAATGCCGATCATGATTCACGGTATTTCCAAGGGCGACCCCGGAAAACCGCAAGATATGAGTGTGGCTGAATTTAAGAAGCTGATGAATGACCTCAAGGATCAGGGCTTCACTGCCATTAATACACAACAATTATTTGATTTTCTGGATCATAACGCAAAAATTCCTCAGCGCTCAGTCTTGCTTTTGCAGGACGATCGCCATACCGCTCAGAATTTTAACGAAATATTTCGTCCATATTGGGAAAAATGGAATTGGCCCGTTGTGAATGCATGGATAAATGCTGGCGATGACACGGGTAGGATCTATTTACCTGAAAACGTGGCGCTCTCGAACGAAGGTTGGGTTGATTATCAGTCGCATGGTGTCATGCACCAGCCCATTGAACTTGGCTCGAGTGACGATTTCATCCATAGTGAGTTGTACGGATCGATGGCCGCCATGCAGACCAACTTTAATAAGACCCCGCTGGCCTACATCTGGGCGGGTGGCGGATTTACGCCGAAATCAGTAAAAGTGGCCCGCCAGGCTGGCTATAAACTCGGTTTCACAATCAATCCGCGCGGCCCGTTAATGTTTAACTGGATACCGTTAACCGATCAGGAAGACCCGATGCGCCCCAGCTACATCCCTGAAGGCCCGGCTAACGATCCATTATTAACTTTGCCACGTTACTGGAATACGGATGCCCGTGCTCATCTTGATACGGTCCGAAATATCGGTGATGAAGCCGCAGTTTATGCTGAGAAGATTAAGGCCACAGAGTTGGAATATTACGATATCCTATGTGCGCCAACTTACGGCGCGCTTGCGCAGCCTTAGATTTCTAGCAAAATCTGTGTTTCGTGCTTTTGCTATCCACTTATTTGCTCGTTTTTCGAAATTACGGTATTCGATGAATCCTACCTGCCTTTTTTGCAAAATCGCATCCGGAGAAGCGCCAGCTGCGATTGTTTTTCAGGATGAATATGTGACTGCTTTCCGCGACATCCATCCTGTTGCGCCAACTCATATCCTGATCGTGCCCAACAAGCATATTCAATCTGTGAGTCATGTTGAGACGGAAGATGAACAAATTTTGGGACGCATGTTCACTGCTGCGCGCAAGGTGGCTGAAATTGATAGGATAACGGATGGCGGTTATCGCACCATTGTCAACACTGGTGTACATGGTGGGCAGACAGTTTTTCATCTGCATATGCATGTGATTGGCGGGCAACGGATGAAATACCCCATGGGGTAATTGGCTGGGTACGAAAAATATGGAACCTTATAGGCATAATGGAAAATAACGAGCTTGCTATTGAAACAACAACACAGGAAAAGATGACAATTTCTGAACGCCAAAAACGCTGGAAGAAAGATAACACTCTTACACCTGAGAAAATGGTGCTTGCGCACCTGATCTTGAATGAAGTCCGGGACGGGAAAGGTGTCCTGGATGCTTTGCGTGCCCACCCCCAGGTTGGCGGTGGCGTGTTGAGTAAGGCTGCCTTGGTGGCGGCTTATATCGAGATGACTTCTGCAGGGATGCTGGATCCAGACAAGGAGTTGCTGGAAAGGATCCGTATGAAGCCCATTCGGACTTTATCGGGGGTTACCACGGTCACAGTTTTGACCAAACCATATCCCTGCCCTGGAAAATGTATCTTTTGTCCAACAGATGTGCGCATGCCAAAATCATACTTACCCGATGAACCAGGGGCAATGCGCGCGCTCGAACATAATTTTGACCCATTTACACAGGTACAGTCCCGAATCCTTGCGTTGGAATCCCTTGGCCATCCAACCGATAAGATTGAACTGTTAATCCTGGGAGGTACCTGGAGCGCATATCGGCGTGATTACCAGGAATGGTTCATCAAACGTTGTTTCGATGCCATGAACAGCTCAAAACCAGTTTCACGTGAATCACTCGCATCGGCGGAAATTGCCCAGGCAGAGAGTGTTGATCTGCCTACCGCCCATGCGCTTAATGAAGCTGCATTACATCGCAATGTTGGGCTGGTTATCGAAACTCGCCCGGATGAGATTACCCCTAAGGAATTAGCCTGGCTGCGCTATTTGGGGGTTACCAAGGTGCAGATGGGTGCGCAAAGCCTGGATGATAAGATTCTAGAAATGAACAAGCGCGGTCACAGTGTCGATGCGACTCGTAAAGCGGTCAGCTTATTACGAGCAGCCGGTTTTAAGGTCGTCCTGCACTGGATGCCCAATTTACATGGCGCCACACCAGCCAGCGATCGTATTGATTTTTCCCGCTTGTGGGAAGGCTTTTGTCCCGATGAAATTAAAATTTACCCCAACCAACTGCTCGCGAACGCTGAGCTTTATAGCGTCTGGCAGCGTGGCGAATATCAACCTTACACCACCGAGCAGCTGATTGATTTGATTGCGGATATTAAACCCACCATTCCTCAATATTGTCGGGTTAACCGTATCATCCGTGACATTCCATCCACCAACGTAGTTGAGGGCAACAAACGCACCAGCCTGCGCATGGATGTGCATGACGAGTTGAAAAGAAGAGGAAAGCAGTGCAGTTGCATTCGCTGCCGGGAAGTACGCGGGGCAAGTGTTGATTCTGCAAGTCTGCGCTTGGATGATTTGATTTATCGGACTGATTCATCCGATGAGCATTTTCTCTCTTTCATAACATCAGATGATCGTCTGGCTGGCTTCCTGCGTTTGAGTCTGCCTCTGCCCGAATCTCCAGAGACCGGCTTGCTCGACCTGGAAAATGCTGCACTGATCCGGGAAGTCCATGTCTATGGGCAATCCCTGCCTGTCGGCGCGGAACAAACTGGCCTGGCAAGGGTTGCACAGCACAGCGGCCTGGGTACAAAACTCCTGATCGAGGCTGAGCAAATAGCCGCAGCCCACGGTTATAAAAAAATAGCAGTTATCTCCGCCATTGGTACTCGCAAATATTACCTGGATCGCGGTTTTGTGCGCGGAGAATTCTACATTATCAAACCGCTTGACCAACCAGACGCGCGCTTACATCCTAGCGAGGGTTAGTGGACAAGCTTTTACTACTTTTTTTTACCTTTCTTAAAATCAACCTGTTGAGTACTTCAGGTCCGGCTTCTGTAGGGTTATTGTACAAGGAGGCTGTTGGCCATTTCCTAACTGAACAACAGTACATTCAGGCGGTTGGTTTTTCCACACTCCTGCCTGGGTCGGATGCGCTTCAGTTGGCCATGTTTGTCGGTTTTACGCTGGCGGGCATTCCCGGTGGAATTGTGGCCTTGCTTGGCGCGATCCTGCCTCCAACAATCCTGATGTTTGGGGTTGTTTCTGTGCTTCACCGTATTCGACGCGAATCCTGGGTTGCCAGTTTTGTAGAAGGACTTACCCCGGCTGTCGCGGTCTTGATGTTGTTTGTCGCCTGGAAGGTATTCAAGGGTGGAAATGGCGGATTGGGCTGGCAGGCGCTCCTGATTGGTGGCGCAAGCCTGGTCGCATTGTTATTTGAGTTCCCTGCGCCGCTTGTCATCTTTATTGCAGGAATTGCAGGAGTGATTCTTTTCCGATGAAGCTGCCTCCAAAATTCACGGTCTGGCTTAGGCTGTTCTGGATGTTCTTAAAAGTCAATCTTTTAACTACATCAGGTCCGGCCTCGGTTGGTTTGTTGTATAAAGAGTCTGTGGGATCGATCATGAGCGAGGCCCAATTCGTTGAGGCTGTTGGGCTTTCAAATATTCTTCCCGGCAGCGAAGCGCTCAAACTGGCCATGTTTGTCGGTTTTGCTGCCGGAGGCATGCCGGGTGTCATTACTGCTCTGGTTGGAGCTGTCCTGCCTCCCACCATTATCATGTTTACGGTTGTATCTACCCTTCAGCGCTTCCAAGGGGAAGTCTGGATGGAAAATTTTGTTAAGGGTATGGCTCCGGCAGTGGGTGTATTGATTGCGTTGGTATCCTGGCAGATATTTCGTTCTGATGCCAGTAAATCGATTGGGAGACGCGCACTCGCAATTGCCGCTTTCGCCTTTGTTGCCCTATGGTTTGATCTGCCATCACCAGTGGTTCTTTTTTCTGCTGGTATCTTAGGAGTTTTATTGTTTAGATGAAACCAAACTTGATGATTTTTACCAATGGGTATCAGGGAACCTGGCCAGCTATTGAATATGCTGCCTGGATCGCCCAAAAAATGCCGGTAAGCCTGACTTTGACAGGTGTTGTTGAACCCGATGACGCAGACCACCCTGTGGAAGATATCTTCAGCCGGGCGGTTTCTCTTTTCCAGGAAACTGGCATCGATTATTCTCTGGAGTTAGAAAATGGATTGGCAGAGGAGATTATCACGGGTCGTATAGATTTGCAGAAAGCATTGGGGGCAGTTGATGATCTGGAAAAATTGCTTATCCTTGGTCCATTCGGCAGGCCGCAAGTCCGCCGGATGCTTGAGGGAAATTCTTTCAGAAGGCTCATGTCATCTGTTCTTGTCCCCATTTTATATGTACCTATTCTGCGTGTTCCACTGAAACGAGTGCTGATATGTATGGGCGGACTGGGTTATGCATTTACAGCCGAACATCTCGGGTTGAGAGTGGCACAAATGAACCGTGCATCGGTTACCCTGTTGACAGTAGTTCCTCCTATTGATTTGGATTACCCTGAAGCGCGAAAAATCCGTGAGAATTGGAAAAACTTGGCAGATACGGATACCTTGCAAGGCCGCAGCTTGCGTGAAGGATTAAAAAATGCCCGCGATGCTGGTTTGGATGCCAGAGTGATTGTGCGTCATGGAAAAATTGTCGAACAAATTTTGGCAGAAATGAAGCAAGGTGATTACGACTTGGTTTGTATGGGTTCGCAATTTTCAGCTCGCGGCTTGCGACAATACTATACGCCAAATGTTACTGCCGATGTAGCTGAAACCAGTCAATGCCCTATATTAACCGTTCGTTACCTGCAGCAGCCGCAAGGTTAATTCCATCCATAATAGCGTAAAAAGCCGAAAATTTCTTTTGTCAGGATAACTTTTGTCTGATAGCTAGCCCACTACAAAAAACACTGCAAACAACTCGACAAGGCAGAATTCTGTTTTTCCATTTCAGACGATATAAAGCAAAAACGGCAGGGTATCTCCCCGCCGTTTTTGCTTATTTCTTTTCCCAGGCTGTTATTGCTGCCTTGATAACTTCGCGGATCTCGGGCTCAGGAATTGAATCTATCCCAGTGTACTGTTGTGATCCCACGCATACAACTACCCCACCGTTTGGCCCTTCTTCCAGGCGGACCGATTTTTCCATAAGCGGCGTGCCCAGCAGTTTGGCTTGCAAAACTTCGTCGATCATCGCCACAATGCTGGTTCCTTTTTTGTCGCTTGGGGTTTTGACTTCGTTATTTAGCAGGCTGCGGAACCCACGCATCGCATCGATCTTGAGCGGCGCTGGGGCGGCCGGATGTG
>JAPLGT010000274.1:0-29809 GCA_026390035.1 Chloroflexota bacterium | reverse complement strand
TCTAAAAGAGGTGCAATGTTCTGTAAAAGTGCTAAAATCTCTGTCATGGGCTTCTCGGGTAGGTTGGGTTGTCGAAGACTTCAACTTTACTCGAAAAGCCCTATTTCTTTTAACTAATTTTGGCGAAGGTATTGGAACTGGTTTATTATTCCTTTTTTGTCATGGATAATACTCGCCATTGGAATATGGTATCAATTTCGAAAAAATATAGAAATTTTTCTTTCCCTGATTGGTTACGCATTGATCTGGTCTTTTTACATTAGCGGTAATACCGGGCAGCATTTCCTCGCTTATTTTTGCTGGCTAGTCCCGTTTGGATTGACAGCAATCAATCAAATCACGCAAAAAGTAAATGCGAAAATCCGTTTTTGGGGCTGGCTACTATTTTTATCTCTCATTTTTTCATGGACCTATCCAATACATATTAAAATGTATACTTATGAGTCGTATCCGCGCTCACTCGTATCTAAGTTTTGGGCAGAACCGCTTGGTTGGACCAATAATATTTATCGCCCTGTTACGGAGATTGCAAGTACACTGAGCGAAAAAATGGGGCCAAATAGCACTTATGTCTCATTGATTGATTCAGCTTTTAATTTATTTTATTTTCCAGAACCGGAAGGCTCGAGGTTCATTTCTAAAGAAACGGCAAAACTCGAAACCAAATACGAATCTGGGTCAGCTTGCATGTGGACTTCGATGGATTCAATTAAAAGCTTGAAGATTCGCGCGGTGGTTTCCTACTCGAATCAATCAATTTGTTCAGAACTTGTAGGGAATGTGATCGACTACCCAGGCTCAAATCTAAGATTAACATTCTTCAAATAACAGAATGGCATCAAACTAAAGTAGCGGATGAAACTGATAAATAACGATAAGCAATCGTATTTAGAAAACGTTTGCATCTGTACTTTTGGAAGTTTTATGGGCGGCCTCCCCCTAATGAGTCAAGCAGAATTATAAGTGTCATCTCGAAAAAAGAAGAATGCTTCTGTAAAAAAGATTTTTCAAAACCTTACGAAATTTATTAGTGCTGAATAATTCGGCTACAATCTCTTGTAGTTTCCAGGGTGGCTCAAATTAATACAAAAGCTCTTTTAATGTATAATCTTGACCCTATGATCCATTTAGATTTTAATAAACGAAAATTAACATTAACACAGCGGGCCTTGCTCACGCTAGTCGGAAATATGCTTGTGCAAATCGCCGAATTTTTAACAGGATTTTTTGTTACACCTTTCATCATTCGTGGTCTTGGTCAAGAACTGTATGGTGCTTGGGGGATGCTGCAACAACTCTTGGGGTATTTTTCTCTAACAGAATTTCGAGCTACCGGATCTTTACGCTTCCTCCTTGGGCTCCAACAGCACTACAACAATAACGATGAAAAACAACGGTTGGTCGGCTCTACGCTGATCGTATGGGGAATGAGTCTACCAGTCACGATTGCTTTCAGTATTGGTCTTTTATGGTTTCTGCCAGATATCATACATGTCAGTTCATCCAGCATCACTGGAATCCGAGTAGCCCTGATAATTCTGATTGTAAATGCCTTGCTTGATCGCGTTTTGGCCATCCCAATGCATATCCTAAAAGCTCAGAACATGGATTACGCAGGCATGGGCATCAACACCACCATGGTAATAATGGCAAGCTTGCTCAGCGGAATTGCAATCTGGCTGGGTTGGGGCTTACCTGGCTTAGCCGCAGCAACCATGGCAAATGTATTACTTATCAGCATTGGTCGCTTTTGGGTAGCGCGCCGAATTATTCCTTGGATGGCCATAAAAAAACCAAATCGGGATGAATTCACTCACTTTTTAAATACCAGCGGACTATTCTTTTTAGCCGGTCTGGCATCATTATTGCTCTATTCTACGGATACACTACTCGTAGGCGCAATCATCGGCCCTTCCGTAGCTGCTTCTTACACGACCAGCGGAGCCGTTCTTCGAATGATTGGTGAACCACTCTTTCAATTTGTTGGAGCGGGTAACGCAGGATTGGTTGGCTTGTGCGGGGAAAAAGACTGGGAACGGGTAGCCAATGTACGGAAAGAAATGTATTTTATATTATTTTTTTTCATGGCAATTTTAGGCTCCGGAGTAATCGCCTTAAATGGTGCGTTTTTGAAACTTTGGCTTGGAGCTGAGTTTTATGGCGGAAGTCTACTTACCATCTTCCTGGTCTTATCGCTAACCGCGACCTTCCTTGCCCGAATTGATTTTACTATTTCAAATGCCATGCTCTATCTCCGTGAGCAAACTTGGGCACTGTTGACGGCGGGTAGCGTTGGACTTGGCAGCGGATTATTTTTCCTTAGAATATTTGGCGTTGGCGGAATGGCGATCGGAATGGCAATCGGGAATTTGGTTTTATTGACTATAGCTTGGATATTAATCCAACGTCAGATGCCAGCTGCCTCCACTACTCTCATAAAAAGCCTTTTCCGACCAAGTTTCACAATCATTTCTTTATTTGGATTGGCTTTCTTCCTTCAGCCATATATTGAAGTTCCAAACTGGGGCGTTTTCTTTTTATATGGTTTGGGCATTGGAGGATTCTCATTTATTGCAAGCTGGTTTTTAGTACTTTCTAAAGAGATTAGAAAAGTGTTATTTATTCGCGCACAACATAACATACCTTTTTTGAATAAATAATCAAGAAACGGCAACTGCAAAATATAATATTCCCATCCGGATAACAGGCAAAAAGACCTTCTCTTTATTAAGTAATAGAGAAATTACAATATTGAAGGTCAATGTACAGGAGAAAATTTAGGCATGACCACGCCTATACAAAAATTAATTGGAGAAACCAAGACTAGCCTACAAAAGTTAGAAGATTTTCTCGTCACCATCAATGGCGCGTTCCAACGAGCTGACTTATCCATTTTTTATCAATTTTCTCTGCCGCCAACCGGAGGATGTCACTAGTTTTTATGAACCATAATTCAGGCGACAAAAGCACACGGATTGATCGTGGCAAATAACAAGCATCTCGCATACGATCCGTGCTTGCCTTTTCACCTTGATTATTTCGAAGAACTACGGTTACGGGTACGATGAAATCCATCCGTTTTATCTGTACACCGTGTAGATAGCCCTATCGACATTTGCCGTGGACGGATTGAAGTTCTTAACCAGCATGTTTGCAGCTTGGCCAGGAATTTGCCGATAGAACTTAAGGCCGTACTTTAAAAACTAGCCTGCCACTTGCGGCGCTGCGCTGTCACTCACAGCCTGTAATCTTGTAATTCATCATCGTGATCAGGCATTCCATATGCCGCCAAGGATTACATCGACCGCTAGATAAATATCATGTTCAGATTAATATATCGACACAGGGCGAGCCAGAAGAAAACGGTTTCACCGCACGTTTGCTGAGAACTTTTAGAGAAGGTGATGAAGATCTTACAGAGTATAATGACTTTGGCGATGTCCGTGCACAGATTGGACGCTTCCGCGAGGAGGTGTATATGACGAAGCACATCCATTCATCTCTGAAAGTATTTGACACCCGTTGAGTTTGAAACCACCTGGCGGTTAACTCAACATGATCAGACTATCCCTAAAGATCGGCCAAAACCGTTTTATTTTTGGGTCCACTACATTGACCGGATTAACCAGGCAAATCGCCATTTGACAAGGGGCTAAGGCGCTTGTCGCGATTACTAGCCCATTATTTTTATCGCAAAGAGTTGCACATCATCAATCGCCAACCTTCGGTTTGGACGAAATTCACGACTGGATACTTTGGAGATGCAATAAAATGACAAAACATAATGATGGAAACCGGCGTGTTGAAGATGGACGACTGGTTTATTTCAGCAAAAAAACCGATCCGGCATTCTGGGATTCCCAGTGGCAAGGGCTTTTGAATAAAGAAACTTTTGCCCCTTATCTGCGCGGTTTTTTAAGTTACTTTGAAATTCCATTTACCCGTCATTTAAAGAAGACCGATATAATATTAGAAGCAGGCTGTGGTACTGGACAGTGGGTTATTGCCCTTCGCAAACGTGGATATAATTGCATTGGGACCGATTACGCTACACAAACCCTCGGCTTCTCCAAGCAATTATACGATATGCCCTATTTTAGCGGAGACATCACTACGCTCGGAATGGCTAGCGAATCTTGCGATGCGGTTATCTCGCTTGGTGTTGTTGAACACAGGCAGGAAGGACCAGAACCCTTTATTAGTGATATGCTTCGAGTTCTCAAACCCGGAGGTCTTTTACTTATAAGCGTACCATACTTCAATGATTTACGTGTTTGGCGCGCAAACCATGGAGCGTATCAAGATTCAATCTCCGGTTTGGATTTCTATCAACAAGCATTTACTAAAAATGATATTTCCAACATACTCACGAAAAATGGATTGAAAATTTTAGAATATTATCCCTATGAACATCGGAAATGTCTTCGCCAGGAAATCAAATTGGTTACCTTTTTTGGTCCTTTTCTTAGTAAGGTGTTCCAGAAGTTAAGCGATTACATACCTTATGTCAATTCGCAACTTGGCCATATGTTACTGGTTGTTGCGCAGAAATAATTGTCATGAAGACAACCCTTCGCTCGCGAATGCACTTTGGTATTCATACAATAGATAATAATTTTACAAAAATATTAGCCCTATTTCAGCGCGCTGATTTATCAGTTTTCCATCAATTTACTCCACCTCCATCCGGAGGTGGGCACCAATTTTTACGAGCCTTGATTCAGGCGGCTAAAGCACACGGATTGATAGTTGAAAATAACAGCATCTCGCATACGACTCGTGCTTGCCTTTTCAACTCGTTTAATTTCGAAGAACAACGGCTACGGGTTCTACGACGCTCTTCCGTATTATATGTACACCGTGTGGATGGCCCTATCGACACTTACCGCGGACGGGATGAAGGTCTTGACCGGCATATCTGGCAGATTAGCCAGGAATTTGCCGATAAAACTATATTTCAATCCCAGTACAGTCTGGAAAAGCACCTTGACCAGGGACTGATATTCAAAAATCCAACTGTCATAATGAACGCTGTCGACCCAGGTATATTTCACAGTAATAATCGTTATCCATTTTCCACCGAGAGAAAGACACGCCTGATAGCGTCCAGCTGGTCTGACAATCCCAAAAAAGGCGCAGCGGTATATGCATGGTTGGATAAAAATCTCGATTGGAATCGTTATGAATTTGTTTTTATCGGCAGGTCACCGCTTCGGTTTCAAAACATCCGAATGATTAATCCTTTACCATCCCAAGAACTTGCCGGTTATTTGCGGAAAAATGATATCTATGTCACCGCCAGCCAGGATGACCCATGCTCAAACTCGTTATTAGAAGCTCTGAGCTGTGGCATCCCCGCCATCTTCTTAAAAAGCGGGGGACATCCTGAGATTGTAAAAAATGCCGGTCTGGGATTCGATTCTGCCGAAGAAATTCCGGCCTTACTCGAACAAATCAGTGCGAACTACTTATATTACAAAGCTGCCATAAACATCCCTTCTTTAGAGTCGACAGCTCTCTCGTACCTACGCGCGCTGGAATTAGCCTGATGATAAAAATGAAATCATTAGCCAAAATAGGAATCCGAACCCTGAGTGCAGGATGGAAGCCATATTCACGATTAATTTTATCTAGCGACAATGCAGGCTGGTCTCTAGATTGGGATATGCGCGAACTACAGAACATAACAACTCAACTAGGTATTCGGACTCTTCCTCAAATCTGG
The DNA here is from genome assembly GCA_026390035.1 of Chloroflexota bacterium. Classification (GTDB taxonomy): domain Bacteria; phylum Chloroflexota; class Anaerolineae; order Anaerolineales; family Villigracilaceae; genus UBA5195. Next base: position 24,084 of record JAPLGT010000274.1, on the reverse strand, counting down.
ACTGCCAGTAAGGTACCGCTTTCCGTTTTCCTTGCAGGCCAGTTTTTTTTAACTAACGATGACTGGCTCACAACACCTCATCGTATCGCTTTTTCATTCTTTCATGGCTTGCCGAATACAGGTGAAAAGAATTTCGACGCTGTTTACGCTGGTTTATGCCGGAATCATGATCGGATTGCACGCATCCAGGTATCCCATCTTCAAATGCGCGATACTGTCATCCAAAGCGGGATTGACCCGGCTAAAATTCACCTGATTCCAATCGGCATCAATCTCTCCTTGTTTCATTTCCAGGATGAGGCAATTCGACACGAACAACGTACGCGCCTAGGTATTCCAGATAACGCCTTTGTAATCGGATCATTCCAAAAAGATGGCAATGGTTGGGGTGAAGGTCTTGAACCCAAATTAATTAAAGGTCCGGATATTTTTATCGAGACTGTTGAATTGATAAAAGAATCGATTCCTGATGTCTTTGTTTTACTCACCGGGCCGGCTCGTGGTTATGTAAAAGCGGGCCTTGACCGACTTAAAATACCTTACCGCCACATTTTTGTAAAAGACTATCCCGATATTGGACGGCTATTCTCGGCGCTAGACCTTTACCTTGTGACTTCACGGCAGGAGGGTGGCCCTAAGGCAATTCTGGAATCCATGGCATCCGGAACTCCTCTCGTTACCACCAGGGTCGGTCAGGCAATGGACCTTGTCAAACACGGGCAAAATGGATGGATGACCGACGTGGAAAATGTAGTCGATCTGGCCAATTGGGCTACATTCGTCTACAAAAACTCTGGATCGTCTATTCAGAAAGTCTTATTGAATGGACGAATAACCGCCGAAGAAAATGCCTACCCTGCCCAATTGGCTCTTTGGAAGAATTTTATGGAAGGATTTGTTGAATGGAAAAAATAAAACAAAATATAAGCTGGGTTGCAAGCCGATTAGCCTATTTTTTTCTTCCTCGAGGCGTACGCATGGCTGTTATCAAGCTAATGCTGCTTGCTGAACAACCCGCGCCTCCACGCGAATCAGTTCGATGGATGCTTGGTGTCTATGATTATGTTGCTACTGCCATTGACATGCAAGCCATTCGCTGGGGAAACGGTGTACATATCAAACATGAGCTGATGGATGGCATCCACTCTTTCTTCTACACGCGCATCCCGAATGGCTCAAACGTCCTGGACCTCGGCTGCGGACGTGGGACGGTTGCCAATGCAATAGCAGCACACAGTAATGCCAAAATTCTAGGAATTGACTTCGATAAAACCAGCATAGACTATGCAAACAGCCATTATCATAGCCCTAATCTACGTTTTGTACACGGCGATGTCTTCAAAGATATTCCTCAAATTCCTTCTGTGGACGTGGTCGTACTCTCTAGCGTGCTGGAACATCTTGATCATCGGGTAGACTTTTTAAAGGATCTGATTGCCCGCTTTCATCCAAAGACAATTCTCATTCGCGTCCCAACACTGGAGCGAACACATTATGTGGCTTTAAAAAAGGAACTCGGATTGTCACCTTTCATCGACAGGACCCACATGCTTGAATATTCAACTGCTTTCTTTACAGAAGAGATGAGAAACGCAGGCTTGAATATTATTTCTCAAGAAATCCGGTGGGGAGATATATGGGCAGAATGCGAACCGGGCTAATCTTATCAAATTTCAAAAACAGCCTGAGAGTGCTTCTCAGACCTGCGCTTCCGCTATTACGTGCAGCTCGAACCCTACCAGCACGGTATAAAGCTAGTCGGATCGCGAGCCAATTTCAGACTGTTAAAGATATTTCAGTCTGCTATCTGACCTCCAATTTTCCAAACCGGCCGGCTCTGAGAACGGAATTTGCGAATGGAGGTGCTGTAAAATTAACCTTTCTTGCAGAATCTTTTCCTCATTCTTTCCCCCGAGCTGGCTTACTTTATACAGTAAGCAGCGTAGATCATGTCGCAAAATCTGTCATTGTGCGTACTGCCCATGAAAATGGGCTAAAAATTGTTCTAAATCAAAACGGCGTTGCTTACCCAGCCTGGCATGGACTTGGATGGGAAGCGCTTAATATGAAAATGCAACATGTATATGAACAAGCAGATTTCATCATCTTTCAGAGCAAGTTTTGTGAATTAAGCGCTCACCATTTCTTTGGCGTAACTTCGATCCCATCGCAGATCATTTTTAACCCTGTAGATACAACCCTATACCAGCCGCATAAAAATCATTTTGGTCGAAAGGGACCAACTCTCTTGCTTGGTGGTAACCAATATGAAGAATATCGTTTCAAGTGTGCAGTTCAAGTTTTACAGCAGACGTTGATCCATCTACCTGATACCCGCTTAATTGTTACGGGAAAACTTTGGGAAGATGCCGAACAAAATTCAATGGAAGTTGCCCAAAAATATCTGCATGAATATGGCGTTGCTGAGAAGGTCGAATTCACAGGACCCTACCCACAAGATTATGCAAAACAAATATTCCAACGTGCTGATATCCTCATACACACAAAATACAACGATCCTTCTCCGAATCTGATCCCTGAGGCACTGGCATCAGGGTTGCCGGTGGTATATTCTGCCAGCGGTGGCATTCACGAAATGGTAGGGAGTGAAGCAGGGGTAGGAATCGATGTTGAACAAAGCTGGGATAAAATCTCGGTACCGGATCCAATTCAAATGGGTAATGCAGTTTTGAATGTTTGGGAAAACATAGTAGTTTTCTCGGATGCCGCCCGGCAAAGGGCCACTGACCATTTTCCGCTCGAAAATTTTATTCGCGACCACCAAGAAATCTTTTCCCGGTTAATTAGCTAATTCGCGCCAAAATAATCCGTGACTTTACTGCTAAAGCCAGTCCTTAATTAAATCACTTAACACGGGCATAAATATTTTCGCTCAGGCACAAGGAATTCAATCAAACCCAATTACCAGAATTTTTATGTAAATATGTCACCAACGGTTTTAGCAGCAATCAAGGCAAGTTACAACCATAATATTATACAAAAGATATGGAAACATAATGAGCAAACAAAGAAGTACGGATTTCTTGTTATTTTTTGCTGCAGCATTGGCGAGTGTCGCAGGTTTCATTCCATCAGCGTTTGAAGTTCCACATCTAGGTTATCGGAATATTTTTTGGTTACTAGCACTGCTCGGGATCCTCACGGTCTCCTATAGCTGGATATGGAAAAATAAAGTTCGCCCCTTACTGCAAAATCGAACTCGCCAAGAACTGGCAGCTCATGTTGGATTTTCCATCGCGTTTGGGATTCTACTAATCATTATGGTTCCGATTAAACTGGATCATTATTACTCTTTCTTATTACCATCCCATACTCTCGAAATCTTACCGGTGAGCAAGCAAAATGATACCATCTCTCTAATTTCTTTTGATACTGACTGGGGAGGTTTACCAGCTGGAAAAATTGACCTGCCTTATAAGTGGCAAGGAAAACCCGGTCCATTATCAATTCTAAACTTTCAACCTGAAACCAATTCGCACCTTGTTCGGGTTGTATGGGATGGGAATGAACACATTGTTGATCTTTCTCGTGGGCTAAAAAAGGGGTGGTTATTTGATAGGCAATATTTCGACGTACCCCATTACCATTCTTTTATCTATTCCATTTTTTTGGGAATAGCCTTATTCTTTACAATTTTCTGGTTCACTTGTGTAATTATCGGGATGAAAGCCTTACCAGGAAGCAGACGGCAAATCAAATTATTTTGGCTCGCCCTGCCCATGCTGTCGGTTTGGATGGTTTACCTACTCACCTTTTGGCCAGGACTTTCCAGCTATGATACTATGCAACAATGGCGTGAAGCTCAAGCCGGGGTTTTTACAGACGCACACCCCGCGCTACACACGATGTTTATTGCTGCAGTCAGCCGAATATTCCCCTCGTTAGCGGCAATTGCATTAATACAAATTCTTGCCCTGGCGTTTGTTACGGCGTGGGGGCTTGTAGAATTAAATAAGCAAGGTTTGCCAACCTGGGCAACCTGGGGGTTGGCAGGGAGCTTTGCATTACTTCCAGTTAACAGTCTCCTGGTTATTACGGTCTGGAAAGATATTCTTTATGGTTGCGCATTATTCGCATTTTTTATCCAGTTTATTAAAATTGTTTTATCAAAGGGCGACTGGCTTAATAACAAAAATAATCTAGCAGGCTATATTCTGGCAGGCCTTGCGACAGTGTTTTTGCGCCACAATGGCTTTCCCGTAATAATAGCAAGTATTTTCATATTAGCACTTCCATACCAAAAACTTTGGAAGATAAATTTATTTGCGATAATATTTATTTCTGGAGTGTATTTCTTTGTCAGAGGTCCTTTCTATGATTATATGAAAGTAAAAAAATATCCCGCTATGATCAATATTCTTATGTTGGACCATATCGGGGCGCACATAAAAGCCGGCACAGCGATTGATAAAGATGATCTGGCATACCTCGATCAATTAATCCCAATCCAGAAATGGCCTTATGCCTGTGCGAACAGCGAAATCCGCAACATGGATGGGCCAATTCCATTTGATTTCTTTTCCATAAACGACCCCCGCCCGGCCCAAATTGCACTTAAATTATTTTTCAAGAACCCAATGGTTGACATAAAGCATACGCTTTGTGCCGCCGAAATCTTTTGGAAGGTAAATCCGGACTCGTCAATATACACAATACCTATGCAAGGCAGGCAGTATGTCATGCCGAATGAGTTTGGAATTACCAGCCACACTTTACTGCCTGCCCTTGTTTTTGCTTTACCGGTACCGCAGCCCGACACACCGTTAATTTGGAGACCCGCTTTTTACCTTTTGATTTTGATCTATTGCCAGTGTATTGTAGTATTAAAAGGCGGAACGAGAAATTTGTTTTTAATTTCTATTCCGATCATAATCCAGACCGGAGTAATGTTTCTAGTAAATTATGCCAATGACTTCCGATACATGTTTTCGACTGAATTATCAGCGTTATTAATCATAGGGTTGGTCTTTTTACCTCTGCCAGTGTTACAAGATGCCAGAAGTGATCTCCACAAAACTAATTCGGAGAATCAAGAATGACAACAAAACAAATTGTTGGAATTATCTTAATAAAAAACGAAGATCTGCATATTGAGAAAACCATTCGCAATATTGTAAATTTTTGCGATTTGATCATCGTCACGGATCACAATTCTCAAGATCAAACTTTTGAAATCGTAAATAAACTTACCAAGGAATATCATCACATTCAACTTAGTAAAATCGTTCACCCAACCGAATCTCACAAAGTAATTGAAAAATTTGCAGGGACACCGACTTGGATATTTGTTGTAGATGGTGATGAGATTTACGATCCTGCCGGGCTGGCAATAATGAGAAAAAATATACAGGAAGGACTCTTCGATCAAGACTGGAATATTTTCTGCAATACATTAAATTGTGTCTCCGTTGACTATGCAAAAAAAACTGCCGAAGGTTACCTAGCCCCCCCATCTCGCGCTGGCGCCAGGTTATTCAACTTTTCCATGATCGAAAGTTGGACCGATTGTCCTGAACGCGTTCATGGCGGTAAAATAAAATTTCGCCCAGGATATCATCTTGGGCTGAGGCGTTACCTTCACACCGAACACACCTGGGAAAATTCATATTTTCGGTATGTTCATGTCGCTTTCGTTAAGCGCAGTTCAATGCAATCACCTTATAGTAGAAAGGGACGATTAAACCCTGGAGAAATCGAAGAAAGGAGAGTTACCCAAAATTGGAGGCATTTAGTAGGTCATTTTATTATATTAATTAAACATTTGATCGGGCTTGACTGGAAAAGTAAAAACTACCGGCGCGGGCCGCTAGTTGAAAAAGACATTTCAGCCTTCATTGGATCCGTTCAATAATTTTCTCACAATGGAGTAACTTGAACCGCGATTTTTTCAGCAAAAGGAAGTAATGAACAATAATATTTCCTTCCAAATATCAGTATACAGACCATACTAATTTATTTTTTCAAAAACCGCGTGGAGCAATAATGCCAACTGTTTCAATATTACTCCCTGTATTTAATGCGATTGATGATTTACCTCGCTCAATGAATAGCCTTCTTAACCAAACCTATCCCGATTTCGAAATAATAGCATTGGATGATGGGTCGGTTGATGGCTCCGGTGAAATGTTGGATTCCTATGCTCAAGCAGACAAACGTATCCGGGTTTTCCACGAAAATAATGCCGGCGCACTGGGCATAACACTTAATAAAGCGATGGAACATGCTCGTGGTAAATACCTGGCACGCCAGGATGCCGATGATGCCAGTCATCCAACTCGCTTGGCTGAACAGGTTAAATATTTAGATTCGAAACCACAAATTGGGTTATGTGGCTCGTGGACTTGGTTTATTGATTCAAGCCTGGGACCACTGTTCTCGTTAGAACTTCCTGACGATCCTGCCCGCCTGACAGGTTACTTAGAAAAGGGAATGAACCCTTTCGTGCACGGATCCATTATGGGGCGTTCCGAGCTTTTCCACAAGACCGGGGGTTACAGAGGATCTTTCGCAGAGGATTTTGATTTATGGCTACGTATGAGCGAAATTACACGTCTTGGAATGTGTAGAAATTTAGGATATTATTATTGGCGTTCCATTGGCGGAATTTCAGCTGGTGCTCATACGCGACAAATAAAATTAATAAAATTATTCTTGAAACTAAAATCTGAGCGCGTCCGCTATAGTAAGGAAATATCCAAATGGGAAGTTGAATACTCGAACATTGCCAATATGCCCACCATTGAAACAATAACTGATGAGAGGCAAGCTTCAATGCATTACTCACGCGCAATTCAACTTCTTCGCCGCAGGATATTTATGGCAGCTAAAAACGAATTAGCCCTGGCCACCGCCGGTCAGGGAGTGTATGCACAAAAGGCACGTCGTAACCTGCATTTTTTTGGGCTAGCCCCACTCCTATCAGCTGTCTATCATCTTCTTGAAAGCAGAGAACCATTCTACTTTTCTCGCACACTCCCAAATGGGACCCAAATCCCAACTTTTAACTTGCCCCCGGGAACATAATCCTCTGAGGTATAATGCCGCACACTTCGAAAGAAAAAGGCGATCAAATTTAAATGCATGCGCTTGTAACCGGCATTACCGGATTTGTAGGTGGTTCTTTATATAATCATTTGAATTCCAATAATTGGAAAATATCTGGATTCGATCAGCACGGATCCAAAAATGGACCTGGCATTTTTATCGGAAACATCCAGGATCAGGCTGCTCTTGTAAACTGCATTAACCATAGCCAGCCAGACGTTATCTTTCACCTTGCGGGAGTGATTAAATCCAAATCATTAAAAGATTACTACAACACACATATACTGGGCACACTCTCATTATTTGAGGCCATTGCTGAAACAGGATGCAAGCCCCGGATTATCATAGCGAGTTCGAGCGCTGTCTATGGCTCTGGGTACGGTAAACGACCGATTAGCGAACACTTCGCTCTCCGCCCAATCACTGATTATGCGATCAGCAAATTAGGTCAGGAAATGGTCGCGCGACGTTTTTTTCTGGCCTACGATTTTCCTGTCATCATTATTCGCACTTTTAACTTAATTGGACCTGGACAATCGCCCGAATTAGCTTGCTCTGCTTTCGCCCGTCAGATTGCACTAGACGAGATCCATCCACATGCCAAACCCATCAAGACAGGCAATTTGAGCGCACAAAGGGATTTTGTCGATGTTCGAGATGCAGTTTATGCTTATGAATTACTCGCCAAAAATGGCGTAGCCGGTGGAACCTATAATGTTTGTTCGGGGCAGGCGGTTTCCATTCAAACCTGTCTAAACAATCTGCTTGGCATGGCCACGAAACCATTGACCATTGAATTCGATAAATCAAGAATGCAGAAAAACGATGTGCCCATCCAGGTTGGAAGTGCAAAACTAATTGAACGAACTGTTGGCTGGCAACCCAAAATAGCATTACAACAATCGCTTTCAGATCTTTTAAATGACTGGCGAAAACGAATACAACCGAGCGCGGAGTAAATATATGTTTCACTGGCAAGACAAACAGGTACTAGTCACAGGAGCAGGCGGTTTCATCGCCAGCCATCTGGTTGAACGTTTGGCAAGTGAAGGCGCGCATGTACGTGCCTTTATTCGCTACAATTCTCGCAACGATATCGGTCTCATCAAACACCTCTCAAAAGAGACTATTTCCAGTCTTGAGATCATTCATGGTGATCTACGGGATATGGATGCAATCCGATCAGCTTCCAAAAATGTGGATACAATCTTCCACCTGGGAGCGCTAATCGCTATTCCATATTCTTATGTCCACCCACGCGAAGTAATAGAAACTAATATCATAGGAACATTGAATGTGCTAAAAGCCGCACAAGATCTCGGGATCCGCAGGGTAGTTCACACTTCAACTAGTGAGGTCTACGGCACGGCACTTTACACACCTATCGATGAAGCGCATCCACTCCAAGGACAATCGCCATATTCGGCCAGCAAGATCGGAGCCGATAAGATCGCCGAGAGCTTTTATCGAGCCTTTAATGTCCCCGTGGTTACTTTGCGTCCGTTCAACACCTACGGACCGCGCCAGTCTGCACGAGCAGTCATTCCCACCATTATCTCCCAAGCATTAATTAGGGACGAGGTCCGGTTGGGAAGTTTAGAGCCATGGCGCGACTTCACCTATGTGACCGACACTGTTGACGGTTTTATACGAATTGCGACAACCGAAGATATTCTTGGGGAGGAAATAAATGTCGGAAATAATTCAGCCATCACAATAGGCGCCCTTGCGGAGAAAATTTTCCAGATTATGGGAAAAAACGGAAAGGTCGTAGCAGAGTCCCAACGCCTAAGACCTGAAAAAAGCGAAGTAATGGAACTACATGCATCAAATATAAAAGCTCAGACTTTGATGGGCTGGACGCCAAAAGTTTCACTGGATCAAGGATTGGGTTTAACAATCGAATGGATCAAAAACCATATGGATCTTTTTAAGCCGGATCAATACACCGTATAAGAGAGTACATTCATGAAAGCAATTATCTTGGCTGGAGGCAAAGGCACTCGCCTGGCTCCGTATACAACTGTTTTGCCAAAACCACTTATGCCAGTTGGCGATATGTCAATTCTGGAGGTTGTCCTACGCCAACTCGCCCACTATGGATTCGTGGATATCACGTTGGCTGTTGGATATCTATCAGAATTACTAATGGCCTTCTGTGGAGATGGTAGTAAATTCGGGGTTCACATTTCTTATTCCCGTGAAGAAACCCCTCTCGGCACAGCAGGCCCAATCGGCTTGGTTTCAGATTTGAATGAGCCTTTTCTCGTGATGAACGGGGACTTGCTTACAACAATTAATTACAGCAGCCTCTGGCAGAATCATTGCGAACGTGGAGCCATTGCAACTCTTGCTGCTTACCAGCGTGATTTAAAAATCGATCTTGGCGTCGTACACTTCGATGACAACTGGGTGACCGATTACGTCGAAAAACCGACTTACCATTTTTCCGTCAGCACAGGAATATATATTTTCCAACCAGAAGTCCTTAAATACATCACCCCGGGCGATCACCTTGATCTACCCGATCTAATTCTGAAATTGATCAAGGAAAATATAAAAGTAAATATGTATCCGTTTGATGGTTACTGGTTGGATATCGGCCGGCATGATGACTACGAAACTGCCACTCAGCAATTTTCTACGAATCGCGAAAAATTTCTCCCTAATAACTAAAAACCGGGCGACAATTACTTAACGCCGATAGAATGAATTGAATCCCAAAGGTCATATCTAAATGTATAGAATATTATTTTTAGTGCGCTCACTTGAAATCGGTGGGGCAGAACGCCAAATGGTTGAATTGGTAAAAAACATGGATCATTCTCGCTTCGATATTCATATTGTAACTTTTTACAATAGAGGCGAATTACGACCATTACTCGAAAATGTGCCGGGAGTAAAAATCACATCAATTGATAAAAATAACCGTTGGGATTTAATTTCTTTTTTTGTAAAGCTTCTGAACATTATTAGAGCGTACCAGCCTCATGTCATCCAAAGTTACCTCGATGTTCCAAACTCTTTCAATGTTCTAGCTGGAAATTTGCTTGGGATAAAAACCAGCCTGGGAGCGAGCGCCTCGTTTGTTGATTTTTCAAGGTATGATTGGACTGCACTACTTGTTTATAAAACCGGTGCTTTTCTTTCACATTTTTCTAACCGAATTATTGCCAATTCAAACGCCGGTGAAAAATACAACATCGCACATGGGTATTCTTCAAAAAAAATGTGTGTGATTCACAACGGAATTGATACTCAAACCTTTCAGCCAAACCAATCTGAACGGCTCAGAATGCGAAATCAATGGGAAATCGGGGAAAATCAAAAAGTTATTGGACTCATAGGCAGGATTGACCCGATGAAAGATCATCCCACTTTTTTAAACGCCGCTGCTCAAGTAACAAAACAGTTTCCTGATAGTCGATTTATTTGCATAGGCAGAGGACCAATAGACTATCTGGATGATCTAAAAACACTGGCAAATTCCTTATTGGAACGAGATAAATTAACATGGATTCAGGATTGTGACGATAAGGATATGCCGGCTGCTTACAATGCGTTTGACATCCTTGTATCGTCATCCTATGGTGAAGGTCTCGCAGTTGTCATTGGAGAAGGGATGGCTTGCGGAATACCGTGTGTGGCGACTGACGTGGGTGATTCTGCTTTCGCTATCGGCGATACTGGCCTGATAGTTCCTTCCAAAAACCCTTCGGCCTTGGCCGATTCGATTTGCACTATTTTACAAATGAGCACACATGAACGGGTTGAACTTGGAAGAAGAGCTCGCCAGCGCGTACTAGATCATTTTTCGATCGAAAAAATGGCATCTGCTTATGAAACAGCCTTTAGTGAACTTGCTGGATAGGTTCATGAAGTCACCCATCCGCATCCTTCACCTTATCACCAGTCTCAATATGGGCGGAGCTGAAATTGCGCTTTTGCGCCTCATGGAGAGCATGGACCGGGAAAAGTTCGAAATGCAAGTTGTGTCAATGATCCCAATGGGGCCCATTGGAGAAAAAATCCGGGCCTTTGGTGTTCCAGTCACATCGTTGGAAATGGCACCAGGCAGCCCAGGCCTGGGTGGACTAATTCGACTAATTAAAATCCTGAAGCAATTCCAACCTGCCATTCTGCAAACCTGGCTCTATCACGCTGACCTTCTAGGACTTCTGGCTGCAAAACTTTCCAAAACGCATGTCGTGATCTGGAACATTCGCAGTGCCGAAATGGACTTTTCCCAGTACAGCAAGCTCTCTGGTTTGGTGTTGCAAATTTGCGCCTTTTTTTCAAGTATCCCGACCGCCGTAGTTGTCAATTCACAGGCAGGTCAAATACTCCATACCCGGCTGGGCTACCATCCCAAACAATGGAGATTCATTCCTAACGGGATTGATGTTACCCGCTTCACACCAGAATACAACGCAGGGTTAATGATCAGACAGGAATGGAATATCGGAGACAATGAAATTTTAATTGGCCATGTTGCCCGCATAGACCCACAAAAAGACCACGACACTTTGCTCAGAGCTGCTGCCTTAGTTCAAAAAGTTGATCCTGGTATTCACTTCGTTTGTGTCGGCACTGGACCAGCTAGCTATTGGAACGAAATAAAAACACTTGCCACTAAACTTGGTCTCACCAACTTACTTTGGGCAGGCCCTCGATCTGATATGCCCGCGATTTACAATGCCATGAATATTTTAGTCTCTCCATCCAAGGGTGAGGGCTTTCCAAACGTAGTTGCCGAAGCCATGGCATGTGGCATCCCCTGCGTTGTCACCGATGTCGGCGACTCGAAAATATTAATCGGAAACTCTGGAATTTGTATTCCGCCAGAAAATCCGGAGGCCCTGGCTAAATCTATTCTAAAAATGCGGGAACTCTCGAGATCTGAACGAATCCATCTTGGAGAAATTGCGCGCTCCCGGATTGTTGAGCACTACAGCCTGGACCGAATGTCGGGCTCCTACTCCAATCTCTACCAAGAATTTTCGTGACATTCTGCCACTACCAACGATGAGACTAACCTCGCTCTATTTGTCTAAATTATGGTTTTTGGGCGCATTTGGTTTGTATGCACTCATATTTTTTATCCCATTACCTCCACAAATAATTTTTAAAGGGGTTCAAGTGGTTGATGAAATCATTATTGTAGTTGCATGTCTGGTAATTTATTATGGCCTTGGAAAGAACCACCCCGCTTGGAAAGCGTTAATTCTCACTTTAGTATTATTCTTATTCACCTTACCCTTACTAAGAATATGGGAAACAGCGGAAAGCAACTATAACCTTATCCTTGGATTGCTCCCTTGGTCCGACGCTTCTGGTTACTATTCAGATGCAATCTCACTACTTCAAGGCGGGCTCCTGAATACCTTCTCAGGACATCGGCCACTATTTGCTAGCCTACTGGCAGTTCTCCTCAAACTCAGTAGCAATAATTTACAGCTCACGATAGTAATTATCACAATTATCAATGGAATGGCGGTTTTTTTATTCGCTAACGAAATACAGGAATCCTTCGGCCCAATTGTCAGTATTGGGACGATTCTCTTATCTCAATTATTTTATCGTCATTTTACTGGTGCCTTAATGACAGAACAAATCGGATTTCCCCTTGGATTAATTGGGATTTCCAGCCTGTTTTATGCAACGCGCAGTAAAACAAAATGGTTATACGCTACTGGCCTTTTCTTTTTAGCGATAGGCCTTTTTGCCCGCGCAGGTGCCTTCTTTATCCTGCCCGCGCTTCTGATCGTTGGAATAATCATATTCAAAGAAAACGACAAGTTTTCCGGTAAAAATATTATTTTATTTATTTTCCCGTTATTGTTTGCCTGGAGCTGTAACTTTGCTCTGGGCCAAATTGTGTCTTCTCCCGGAATAGTTGCAATGGGAAATTTCTCATACACGCTCTACGGTCAGGCAGTGGGAGGCAAAGGCTGGACACAGGTTTTTAGTGACCACCCTGAAATTGCTGCCTTGGCAGATAAGGAACGCACCCAAACTGTTTATCGCCTGGCTATTAATGAAATATCGCGAAACCCATCTGGTATTGCGACAGGCGTTTTCAAAGCCTGGAAAGATTTTTTTAAGCCAAGCATGTTTGCAGGCTTTGGTTATGTTCAGCCCGGTGACAAATTTTCCAGTTTATTTATCCAACCAATCCTAACCGTATTAATGCTTATTGGGATCTTTCAATGCTGGAAACACAGAGCCCAGGGAATTTATCTCATTTTGATTGGATCCACTTGCGGTATTCTAGTATCCGTCCCTTTTATTCCCCCATCAGAAAGCGCTTTTATGCGTGTGTATGCTGCCACGATCATGGTTCCTGCGCTGATTGCATGCATCGGTATTCTGGCAATCCTTCCGGCGAAAACTGCCACACATCAGCCCCCTTCAGCCCGACCCAACAATCGAATACTCGTCCAAACTATTTTTGGAATTACTTTGGTGCTTATCTCAACGGCCGGGGCATGTATATTAACGATAATACCTAAAGATATATCCTATACGCCCTTCAATTGCCCGGCGGGAGAAATCCCTGTACAGATTCGGCTTTCAAGAACATCATTGATCCAAATCAACACAAACGAAACATGGCAACCCACATATGTTCCTAGCGTTTCGGCGAGAGATTTTCGTCAAAGCATGCGCAGATTTCCGGGGATATATCACACCTTCAGCGATACGCTGATAAAAACAATTACTCCACCGGTTATTCTTTCATTTTCTCGTAACATGTTGACTGGCGAATTCTATTGGGTGATTGCCAATACAGAGCTGGTCAGCATGAATACGAAAATATTACGCGCCTGCGGCCAGACATCTGAAGATAACTCTTCTGTGCTTGTTATAATCTCCACCCAATAATCTTAGAAATCGGAAAAATGGACAACATGAGATTCCCGATCAAACTCAATCGATCATATTGGGCCCAATACTTGACCCAAATCCTACCTTCCGCCTCAGATCCGCGGATATTATGTTCCGAAGTAATAGATGAAGCTACATTCACCAGTGCCGTCTCCACCTTTAAATTCGGCGCAACATTCAAATCTACAAAAAAAGCACGTTTCCCCCTCACTGTGATGGAATTGTCTACGCTATCATACCGAAATCGCCCAACTATCCTCGACGTAGGCGCATCAGATGGGATCACATCTCTCGATATAATCATGGCAATCCCGTTTAATAAGTATTATGTTACCGATTTGAATATAGAAGTTTCATATCAGCAAAGCGAAAACAACACATGGTTTTACGATGAAAAGGGTGCTTGCATTTTGATGGTCACCGATAAATGGGTGAATTACCCAGACACCGCTGGCGCCATATTTCCTTTCGACCGGATCGTCCACAAGATTTTTGCTTCTGCCCCAAAACAAATAAGTCTTGCCCCAAAGATTACCCTGATTAATCCGCTCTTAATCTCAAAAAATAATAATGCTATTTTAATTGAAAAACACAACATCCTTGAAGCCTGGCCACATGAAAAGGTGGATTTAGTTATCGCAGCAAACATTCTTAACCGTGGATACTTTACTGCCTCCGAAATTGAACAAGCTCTTAAAAAACTGGTATTAGCCTTGAATGAAGGCGGTAGAATTGCGATTATTGACAACCGCTCAATTGAAAAAACCACCATTTTTCAAATCGAAGGAAGAATTGCGAAAATTGTAAAAAAAATTAATGGCGGTACTGAAATTGAAAGTCTGGCAGTGAACATCTTCGAAAAAAACAAACTTACCAAAATCAATGAATAAAGACACCGAAAAGGTATAATCTTAGAATGTGTGGCATCACTGGATTCATAGATACGTCTAAATCTACATCATCAAATAGATTAATCGCTACTATTACACGCATGAGCGACCAGATTCGTCATCGCGGACCTGATGATTTCGGTACTTGGATCGACGATAAAGAGGGAATTGCCCTGGGATTCAGAAGACTTGCAATCCTTGATCTTTCCCAAAGTGGGCACCAACCTATGGTATCCGCGAATGGACGATACGTTATCGTCTTTAATGGCGAAATCTACAACTTTGCCAGCCTTCGAGAAGATCTACTTACTCAAGGCCACAAGTTTCGCGGAACATCCGATACCGAGATCATTCTGGCCTCTGTTCTTCAATGGGGACTACTTACAGCAGTAAAGAAATTTAATGGCATGTTTGCTTTTGCGTTGTGGGACGAGGATCAACACACCCTAAGCCTGGTCCGTGACCGTATCGGCATCAAACCTATGTACTATGGCAGGTCGGGCAAAACTATTTTTTTTGGCTCCGAACTAAAATCTATTAAAGCACATCCTGACTTTAAGGCAGATATCAATCGCGATGCATTGGCTTTATTCTTGCGTTACAGTTACATTCCCGCGCCGTATACTATTTATAATGGCATATCTAAACTTCCCCCAGCCAGCATATTGTCATTTCAATTAGACGAGAATTACAAGGATGGCATCCTAACCCCGTATTGGAGCCATGGCAACGCAGTGCAATATGGACTTAATAATCAGTTTGGGGGCGAAGACAGGGAAGCTGTTGAAACCCTTGAAAGTTTACTTACCCGCTCTATTGGCGAAAGAATGATCGCGGATGTTCCGTTAGGAGCATTCCTATCAGGTGGAATTGATTCTTCTGCCATCGTCTTGTTGATGCAAAAGCAAAGTAGTTACCCTGTCAAAACTTTTACCATTGGTTTTAACGAAACTGGTTTTGATGAAGCTAAATATGCAAAAGCCGTAGCCAACCAACTCGGTACTGACCACACAGAATTGTACGTCAATCCCGAAGATGCCCTCGCTATTATCCCGCGCATCCCTACACTATATGACGAGCCATTCGCAGATCCTTCCCAGATCCCTACCTTTCTAGTTTCAGAACTGGCTCGACAAAGTGTTACCGTCAGCCTATCCGGCGACGGCGGCGATGAACTATTTGGTGGTTACAATCGTTATTTTTGGGTGGATCGCATTTGGAAGCGCACTTCAGTGATGCCCCCACTATTTCGCAAAGCCATTGCAAATGGGCTAAGCTTTTTACGTCCTCAAGATTTGGCGCGAATATTCAAACTGACAGCCCAAAATATACCCAACCCAATCGATAAAGCTCATAAACTAACTGAAATTCTTAGGGCATCGAGCCGAGAAGCCATATATACCAATCTCGTCTCCCAATGGAAACATCCTGAAACAACCGTAATTGGTGGCCATGAGCCACCTAATCTAATCACAAGTCCTTCCAATTGGGGTAAGACGAGCTCTTTTACAGAACTTATGATGGCCATTGATCAAGTAACTTACCTGCCGGATGATGTGCTTGCAAAGGTAGACCGAGCCAGTATGGGCACCAGTCTCGAAGTTCGCGCACCATTCCTGGATGATCACGAAACCGTGGAGTTCTCCTGGCGTCTTCCGCTCCATATGAAAATTCGCAATGGCCAAGGAAAATGGATTTTACGGCAGATTTTATATAAGCACATACCACGCGAAATGATTGACCGCCCCAAAATGGGTTTTGGTGTCCCGATCGACTCCTGGTTGCGAGGACCATTACGAGACTGGGCCGAGGCTCTATTGGATGAAAATCGCTTGCAAAAAGAAGGCTACTTTCACCCAAAAGAAATTCGTCAAAAATGGGCTGAGCATCTTGCCGGGACCAGAAATTGGCAATATGAATTATGGAATGTTTTGATGTTTCAGGCCTGGCTTGAAGCGCAAAGCTTATGAAGATTTTACTCTTCGCCAATACAGATTGGTACCTTTATAATTATCGGTTACCTCTTGCGATTGCCTTACATCAACGTGGTGATGAAGTGGTTTTGCTTTCGCCACCTGGAAAGTATGCTAAATTATTCCAGGAAAAAGATTTACGTTGGATTCCTTTCCCCATTGAACGAAAAGGAATGAATCCATTTTCGGAGTTAATGTCCATAGCCCGGTTGGTGAATGTTTTCCGCACCGAAAAGCCCGCTATCGTTCATTTCTTTACGATCAAACCGGTATTATATGGCTCAATTGCCGCTCATATCGTTGGAATTCCTATTATCGTCAATGCAATTACCGGACTGGGTTACATTTTCTCAGATGCCAGCTATTTTTTGCAAGAGCTCGTCAAAGTACTCTACCGAATTGGTCTTCACGATACCAAAGTTATCTTTCAAAACTCAGATGACATAAATACTTTTATCCAAAATAAAATGATTTTTCCTGGACAGGCAAATCTTATCCCAGGATCGGGAGTGGATGTCAACATATTTCGCCCGACGATTGAGCCCGCCGGCGCGCCGATCATTATGCTCGCTGGACGTTTACTACGCTCTAAAGGTATCCCAGAATTTGTTTATGCAGCCAGACAAATCCAAGCGGACGGCTTGCTTGCCAGGTTCGTGATCGTCGGTGAACCTTATCCAGACAACCCAGACTCGATCAAACCCGAAGAACTCAGCGCATGGGAAAAGGAAGGGCTCATTGAACTCTGGGGCTGGCACGATGACATGGCTGAAGTCATAGCTAAAACTTCGATAGTTTGCTTGCCCACCACCTATAGAGAAGGCTTACCGCGGCTTTTGATAGAAGCAGGGGCGTGCGGCCGTCCTGTCGTAGCTACAGATATCCCAGGCTGCCGCATGATAATCCGCAATGGGGAAAACGGACTCGTAATTCCACCTGGCGACCGGGAAGCACTAATTATCGCACTCAAAACACTGATCGAGAACCCGGCCTTACGCCAAGAAATGGGCGCTCGCGGCCGAAAGATCGTTGAACAGGAATTTTCAGTAAACCGTGTTATCTCTGACACACTGGACGTATATAATCAGGCTTGAAAAACCTGATTTGCATTACCAATATCCGCCATCCTCGCTTCGAATGAATGAGCAGAAACAAATGCCCGATTTGACCACAAATTTTTTCGCACTTTTTTTAGCGCTATTTTCAGGTATTACAACCAGCCTGATAGCGATCAAACTTTGCAGACCACTTGGCTTGATCGACAATCCTGGAGCTGCCCCCCATAAACTACATTCCAAACCGACTCCGCTGGCAGGCGGGTTGGTGCTAGGGATGAGTCTGATAATCTTAATATCTATATTTCCAGGGCTTCTCAAAGGTAAAATGCTCGGCGCTGTCATCTCATCAGTTATTATTCTTCTCTTTGGGATTTGGGATGATAGGGCGGGTCTTTCGGCGAGAATAAAATTTGCAGGCCAATTTCTCGCCGCCGGCGTTGCAATCTACAGTGGCATCCGGATCGAAATTCTTTCGGAGGCAAATATTCCTGGCAGCCTACTCCTTGTTCAGATCTTGAACGGCGCACTAACTGTCTTCTGGTTGGTAGGTATCACTAATGCGTTTAACCTTATCGACAGCATGGATGGCATTGTCGCGGGGTTAAGTGCTCTAGCCAGCGCATTTTTTATTTTTGTAACTTCAATATCTGGGCAACCAGATTTGACGATGTGGGCGGCAATACTAACCGGATTAAGTATAGCCTTGTATTTTTGGAACTCACCCCCAGCCCGTTATTTTCTAGGGGATTCCGGCGCTCAAACCTTGGGATTCCTGCTCGCAATTTTGGCACTCTTATACAACCCTTTCAATAAAGATCAGGCATCTTCATGGTTCGCTCCAATTCTCATCCTGGGGGTTCCAATTTTTGACACAAGCCTGGTGGTATTTTCAAGGCTAAGACGCCATATTCCGCCATTCGAGGGAAACCGCGATCACACTTATCACCGCATGGTTCGGGCTGGTTTGAATTCATCACGCGCAGTCAGTTTATTGCACATTGTAGCACTCGCATTGGACAGCATTGCACTTTTTGCCCTTTCTCAACATCCACTTGTTGCAAACCTTGTTTTCATTTGCTGTCTTCTGATCGCAACCGGTCTGATATTAATTTTGGATTATTCAAAAAAATTCATACCACCTCCGAATTCCTGATCTGGAATTCAGGTTGAGCATATTCTGCAAGACACCTGTTTACCACATAATTTTATGGTAAACTCGTTTAGAACTGTTGCCCGGAGATACATTTATGAGTAAAAATCGCAGTCAACAAATGGTGGACCGCCTTCGTTCGATGCAGGCATCAGCTCCCGATATAGAAGCATCTGCTATTGTTTCTGTTGATGGTTTAATCATGGCGTCTGCCCTACAACAAGGTGCCGAAGAGGACCGCATTTCGGCGATGTCTGCCGCCATGTTATCGCTAGGCGAACGCATAGCCCAGGAATTGGGTCGGGGCGGGCTGGAACAGGTCTATATAAAAGGCGATAAAGGCTTCATCGTATTAATATCCGTTGGAAATGAAGCAGTGTTGACTGCCCTGGCTCGCCAGGAAGGCAAACTTGGTCTTGTATTTCTCGAAATGCGCCGCGCCGCAGAAGACCTAGTAAAGCTAGTGGGATGAAGCGGCATATCGCACATCCCATCGATTCACTTTATGCTTGTCTACCCGCGTGGGGAGGACGCCGATCAACGGCCCTCCCCATTTCTTTTGTAAATTAAGCATGGCTTTTTGCGCCACCCAAAATCAGGTTTTTCATTTCGTTATTGGAATAGGTCATCATCGATAATATGGTTTTTGTGACCTGTGCAATATAAAATTAAAAGCCCAGGCTTTAAATTGTTTTTTTTATGCACCATTATTTTCCGTATTTACATTTGAGAGGTTTTATGACGACAAAGTATATTTTTTTCACGGGTGGTGTGGTCAGTTCGGTCGGTAAAGGTGTTACCGCAGCAGCGCTTGGTCGGACTCTGAAAGAGCGAGGTTTCAACGTCGCTGTACAGAAACTCGATCCATACATCAATGTAGATCCGGGAACAATGAGTCCTTATCAGCACGGGGAAGTTTTCGTTCTTGACGATGGCGCCGAAACAGATCTTGATTTAGGCCACTATGAACGCTTTATTGATATTAGAGCAACAAGAGTAAGCAATTTCACGACAGGACAGGTTTATAACGAGGTTATTACAAAAGAACGCCGTGGAGACTATCTCGGAGGCACAATCCAGGTAATTCCACATATCACAAATGAAATAAAACGCCGGATTGGATTGGTCGCCAAAGTCACGAATGCCGATATCGTTCTCGTTGAAGTTGGCGGAACGGTCGGTGATATCGAATCCCAGCCTTTTCTTGAATCGCTGCGCCAATTACGCAGCGAGGTTGGGCGAGAAAATGTCCTTTTTGTACATGTAACCTGGTTACCGTTTATCGGTGCCACCGGTGAATTAAAAACAAAGCCTACCCAACATTCTGTTGCAGCCCTGCGTTCGATTGGCATCTCACCAAACATGATCATTGCGCGCTCTGACCACCCCATTGCAAACGATTTATGCGAAAAAATTGCCTTATTTTGTGATGTTGACAAAAAAGCAGTTGTTCCAATGGTTACTGCGCCTGTCTTATACGAGATACCCCTAATCCTTGAAAAAGCTGGCGTAGCTGACTACGTTCTAAAATTGCTAGGATTGGAAGCACGCCAAAAACCCAACTGGATACCCTGGGAAAAGTTGGTCGAAGAAGTAAAGCGCCCCAAAGCAGAAGTAACTGTCGCCCTGGTTGGCAAATACGTAGAATTACAAGATGCCTATATGTCAGTTCGGGAAGCTTTAAAACATGCTGCTTTAGAAGCGGGCGTAGAGGTCAAAATAAACTGGGTCCATTCGGCCGATCTAGAAAAAGAAAAAAACTGGGATCTACTTAAATCTGCGAATGGTATTATCGTCCCAGGCGGTTTTGGATCGCGCGGAACGGAAGGTAAAATCCTGGCCGCCCGCTATGCCCGGGAAAATAAAATTCCATATCTTGGACTTTGCCTTGGTATGCAGTTAATGTGCATAGAATTTGCGCGTAATGTTTTAGGGTACGAAGATGCCAACTCAAGTGAATTCGACCGAGCAACTCCACATGCTGTTATCGATTTGATGAATGAACAGCGTTCCATTACAGATCTCGGTGGTACGATGCGCTTAGGTTTGTATCCATGCAATTTACAAGCTGGATCAAAAGCGGGTAATGCATATGGCGTGGCACATATTGAAGAACGGCACCGCCATCGTTGGGAATTTAACAACTCGTATCGCGAAGAATTTGAAAAAGCTGGAATGCTATTCTCGGGTCTTTCACCGGACGGAAAATTGATCGAAATTGCTGAATTGGTCGATCACCCCTATATGGTTGCAAGTCAATTCCACCCTGAGTTTTTATCAAGACCAAACCGCCCCCATCCATTATTCGTGGGTTTTATGAAAGCTGTTCGAGATGAGACCATAAAAAAAGATGAAAGTTTATAGTTGGAATAATCCGGGTAATAATAGCTAATCCACAACCTGGTACCAAATCTTTAAGCTTAAATAAACCCTTTTGGTCTTTCTGAGTATACTCCGCGCAATTCTGGTGGTAAATTTTCGGCCATTGTATACATAAGTGTATCGGTGAGCGCCAGCGGGCTTTCTTCCATGGTTGGTTTGATCAATGGCGCAATAACAACCCTAACAATAGTCCGGCGAGGAAATTTTTTAAATAGGTTCTGGATTCCATCTACGGAAACCACTACCACGGGACATCTCATTTCGATTGCCAATTTGGCTGCTCCAGGTCTGGCCAATGCTAATCCCTTACCTTTCGAACGCGTCCCTTCCGGAAACATTGCGACAATTTGGTCAGAGGCTAACAACTTGCGCGCATGATCTAGTGCCCAATTGTCCCTTTCGCCTCTGTATACCGGAAAAGCCCCCATCCGGCGAAAAATTGAGTGGACAAAATTATTTTGAAACAATTCAGCCTTGCCCATATAAAATACCATCCTGGGCAATGCCAATTGGACAGGAAAAACATCAAACATTACAAGGTGGTTGGCAGCAAGAACAGCAGAACCTGTTTCGGGTAAGTTTTCCAACCCATGAACTTGCATCACCATGAACAAACGAAACACGTGCCTTGCCAGCCAAACAACCAACTTGTGCAAGTAAGTTTCGTATAAAGGGTAATTCAACGCAGGCCGCGGATCATCCGCAGGAAGTTCCAAAGGCGACAAGGAAAATTCTCCAAATCTGTTATAAATATGGATTATACTTGGCAGCTGTGAAAATATACGCAAGTGTTACGACCACATCAATTTTCTAATGAAACACCAGGCAATCAGGAAAGTTCCACAATAAACCTAATCACTATTATTCACAATTCTGCCAGGTATCAGAAAAATTTCTTAATAATTTTGCCGATACAGGCAGTACCAAAAACAAGGAGATCTAAGATGGACACAACTATTGAAAGCATTTCTGCATTAGAAATTCTCGATTCGCGAGGCAATCCTACAATTGAAGTGGAAGTCGTACTGGGCGATGGCTCTTGGGGTCGCGCAGCCGTACCGTCTGGCGCTTCGACTGGCGTGCACGAAGCACTTGAACTGCGCGATGGCGATAAAAACCGATACGGCGGCAAAGGAACTCTGACGGCCGTTTCAAATGTCAATAATATTATCGCCGATGCACTGTTTGGTTGGGATGCTACCGATCAAAAAGCCATTGATACAGAGTTAATCACTATCGACGGTACACCAAACAAAGCCAAGCTGGGCGCCAATGCAATTCTCGGCGTTTCACTTGCCGTAGCCAAAGCGGCAGCCAACTCACTCAGCCTGCCACTTTACCGTTACCTGGGCGGCGTTTATGCCCATGTTCTCCCCGTGCCCATGATGAATATTCTGAACGGTGGTGCGCACACAGCCTGGCAATCCACTGATATGCAGGAATTTATGGTCATGCCGCTGGGCGCCCCGTCTTTTGCAGAAGGGTTACGCTGGGGTGCTGAAATTTACCACGCGCTAAAATCCGTCCTGAAAGAAAAAGGGTACGCCACTCTGGTCGGGGATGAAGGTGGTTATGCTCCTGCGCTCAAATCAAACGCAGAAGCCCTTGAAGTAATTCTTGCAGCCATCCAAAAAGCTGGTTTCAAGGCAGGACGAGGATTGGACGTAGCTATTGCCCTTGACCCAGCCGCATCGGAACTCTACGACGAAGAAACCAAAACATATAATCTCCGCAAGGAAGGCAAGAAGCTTTCAGGTCCAGAAATGGTTGAATTTTGGGCCAAGTGGATCAAGGACTATCCGATTGTTTCTCTCGAAGATGGCCTGGCTCAGGATGACTGGGAAAGTTGGAAACTTGCTGTAAAAACATTTGGTGATAAGTGCCAGATCGTCGGTGACGACTTGCTTGTTACCAACCCCGAACGTGTCCGCCGCGGAATAAAAGAAAATGCCGCGAATGCCTTGTTAGTCAAATTAAATCAAATCGGTTCATTAACCGAAACAATCGAAGCCGTGGAAGCGTGTCACCGCAATGGCTGGCGAGCCGTAACTTCGCACCGTTCTGGCGAAACCGAAGATTCTACAATAGCCGACCTTGCAGTCGCACTTAATATGGGCCAGATCAAAACCGGCGCCCCTGCCCGATCTGACAGAGTAGCTAAATACAACCAGCTGCTACGTATTGAAGCAGAGTTAGGGGATTCCGCTCACTATGCTGGCTGGGAAGCTTTGCGCGGAGCATAAATATCCGATTTTAGAAAAAAATTCCCAAAAGATCATTCTGATCTTTTGGGAATTTTTCTATTAACCAATTATTTACCCGGAATAATCGCAGTTTCAGCCCAAATTAGGTACATATTGTATAATATTGCCCATCAAGACATAAAACACCTATGCAGATACACAACCCAACAACGTATATAGTATGGCGTTCTCAAGAAAGCTTGACAGCTAGACAAAAAGACCCTTCTCGGTAAAATTGGTGTCGCCAGACAACCAACAACCGAGGAGGATCGATATGGAGTATAGCACGCTCAAGCCGTGGCAGGAAATAAGGAATGGCTAAAAAATAACTTACCTGTTTGCCGATGAAAGGATTTATCCTCAGGAAAAAGAGCCAGAGGATACTGCGGTGGAAGCTCCATATTCAGAAACAATAACCGAAAACATGAAGTTCAT
>JAPLGT010000119.1:0-36114 GCA_026390035.1 Chloroflexota bacterium | reverse complement strand
TCACAAGCTCTTCGTTTTGGCACTGAACCATCCTGGTTCTGCTGCTCGGGCGATTAAAAATCGATGGTTTGCCCCGCCTGTGGAGTTTTTGCGCCTGTTTTGGCGCAAAACTCCACAAAAAAGCTCTTTCACCCCCTTCCCGTTTTCGGGAAGGGGGCAGGGGGATGGGTTATCGGGGCAAGCCCAAACTGGCTACGCCATGAGTAAATACGTTTGAAGCGGGCTGTGATGGTGAAGGCAATCCCCCAGGTTTTTTGTGCTGCGGGGCTGGAATATCCCCCGTTTTGTGGATTGAAAATAATTTCTGGTGGAGTAGGCTGATATTGGCTTACCTGGTTGAACTGCGCCGTCCTGCGGCTGAAGTCATCCGATTTGGTGATGGTAAATCACAGCCGTCATTTGTACAATAACCATAATATCCGTCATCGGAACGTTGTTGGCCTGGCAGCAAATACATGCTTTGCCGGGTGTTTATTTTTAGTCATGAATACGCCAGGAGGCCTACCATGAAAATGCGCAAGCTAATCTTCCTCTTATCGGTGGTTGCGGCGATCACGGCTTGCAATTTCCTGAACCGGTTCACGCCGGCCCCTGGTACCGGTAATGCCGGCAAATACCAGTACATTTTCAAAACGGCTGCCAACCCGCTCCATCCGAGCCTGGAACTGGACACGGCTCACAGCGTTGAAGCCGTCATCGGTCCGGCTGGCGGCAAACTCAGCACCAAGGGGGCGGATGGCACACTATACAGTCTGAATATTCCCAAAAAAGCCTTGATCAATGCCGTCCGGATCAACATGACGCCGCTGAGCAAAATTTCCGGAATGCCTTTTGACGGCAAAGCCAGTTATGCTGTTCAACTTGAACCGGAAGGGACGTATTTGTACTACGATGCCATCCTGACGATCACGCCGGCCAAACCCATCCCGGTGGCGCGGCAGCTCTTTTTTGGATACAAGGGCAAGGGTCAGAGCGTCAGCCTGGCCATCCCTGATAAAAAGTCGCAGGATATAAAGCTCCATTTGATGCATTTCAGCGGTTATGGCGTAGCTGATGGATCGGCGGCGGATACGGCTGCCATCGAAGGCCAGCTTGGCGGCGATGCGCGCGCCGCGCTGCAGAGCCTGGCTGCCGAAGCCATCGCGAAGGCGCGCGAAAGCCTGGATAATGGCAGCACCGACGCCAGCGTCGAACTGGGGCAAACCATTCTGGAATTGATGGATCAGTGGGAACAGCAGGTTGTCAAACCTGCGCTGGAAGCCGCAGGCACATCCTGCCGGGCCGGCAAGGACGCCATGCGCGATTTGATCGACCTGGAGCGCATGCGCCAGCTCTTGGGCGTTGACACTTCCCCCGCCAGTATGGCAAAGATCTTCGAGTTGGCCCAGAGCGGGGCCATTGTGTGCATCAAGGAGGAGTACCAGCGCTGCGTCAATGAGCACGTCATCACTGGCATGATCCCCTGGTATGTTGACCAGCTGCGCGCAAGGGAGCTTGGGATGGATGGTGGAGGAGGCAGCGGGGCTGAAAAGGAGGGTTTGATCCTGGCACGCGATCTGACCACCAAGTGCCTGACCTTTGAGCTGCAGTTCCATTCGGAAGGCAATTTTGTGGCTGGCGATGCCGGCTACTCATCAACGGTGGATGGCAAAATCATGCTGCATTTTGATCCCAACACATTTACCATCAAAGGCAATGGCCCGCTTGATAATCTATCCTTTGAATTCAGGACGCCAAAAGGTGGCAAAGGCATGAGTTGTACGGTCAGCAGTGAAACCGGTGGTTCAACCTTCGAAACAAAGGCGCTGGAATATGTCGAGGAGCAGCGCGACCAGGTTGACCCAAACTCGCCGCCCCAGTATATCCTGAAGGATTTCAACCTGCTATATTTCCCGGGTGTCACCAGTGAAAGTTATTTCGCCCACTGTATTCTGACTGACAGCCAGGGACACGAGGATACCAATGATTTTGCCGCCCCGCCAAGTGGATATTGGACAGGTATTTTCTTTATGCTTCACAAGGATGAATTGAACGCTGGAAGTGCCGGTCCGATCAACCCTGGTCCGCCGCCCATGCCAGATATGTCCGGCATCGCCATCGGCGCAATGCCACCCATGCCGGTGCCGGAAATGCCGGAAGATGGCGGTTTCTTCATCAATGAATTTGAGATGACCCCCGGTGATGCGCTGATAGCCAGCAAGGAATGGATCAGGAATGAAGCTTCGGTCGATGTGACCGAAGCTGGCACGATCAAGCTGGTGCACAAGCCCGGTGAATGATCTTTCAATGTCTTACCAGCGGCTAATCAAGTAAAAAATACCTTCATGGGTATCAACCGCTGGAATGAATTGATCGCAGGTGTGCCTGGGGCGCACCTGCCGCAAAGCTGCGCATGGAGCCAGGCGAAGGCGCGTTACGGCTGGCAGCCGCCGACCCTGGTCTGGACCCAGGGGCAGGCCATGAGCTCCTCTTGGAACCCGGCTATACGTTTTTTTAAGCGCTTATCTAATATTGTTGTTTCAGCCCTGGGGCTTTTGCTTTTATCCCCATTTTTTTATTTGTCATCCTGCTGATAAAGAAATATGATTCCGGTTAAGATGTATTTTTTGTGGGGCAGATCAACGATTTTGGTGGGTTGGGTGGCCAGGGCTGTGATGGTGATGGCAATAACTGGGGTATCAACTTACCGATACCCCAGTTATTTTTGATGGTCAGGGTGGTTTGTTTAGCCTGTGTTTATTTTGAAGCAGAGATCACTGTGCGGTTACGCCCGGTAAATTTGGCGTTGTACATGGCTGTGTCTGCGCGATGGAATAAATCTTCCAAAGATTCAGTTGGCAAGCTCAGGTTGATTTCGACGATGCCGATACTTAAGGAAACGGATACATTTCCTTTATCAGTGGGCACTTTCAACTTCTCCACGCCGGTGCGGATCCGTTCCGCCAAGAGATAGGCTTGCTGTGCATTCGTCATTGGCAAGAGGATGATAAATTCCTCACCACCGTAGCGACCGATCACATCTACGCTGCGCAGTTCCGCAAAGGCTGTGCCCACTACTTTCTTCAGGATCTGATCGCCAATCAGATGTCCGAAAAGATCATTGACATGTTTAAAATGGTCGATATCGAAGAGCATGATAGCCAGGGATTGTTGGTAACGTGAGGCAACGGCTAGTTTGTGCTCAGCAAGCTCAAAAAGGTGGCGGCGGTTGTTGATGCCGGTTAATTCGTCGGTTCGTGCCAGTTCCTGTTCGTGGGCAAAGGCCAATTCAAGGGCAGCCTTGGCCTGGAGCAGTTCAGCTTCGATGCGTTTTTGGGCGGTTAGATCGGTAACCACTGCAATCGAACCGGAAGAAACCCCGTTGCTTTCGAATTTGCGTGGCACACCGGTGATCGAAACTGGCGCGATGCTGCCGTCAACGCGCAGCAAATGCGATTCGTAAGTGGTTGTTTTGCCCAGCTGACGCAGCCGGCGTTGTTCGTTGAGCAGCTCATGATCTTCCGGTATGGTCAATTCGCGGGGATGTTTGCCGATCAGGGCAGTGGATTCATACCCGATCAAGGCTGCGTAGGCCGGGTTGACAAATTCAAATCGGCCGTTATTATCCGAAACGGTCAACCCCTGGCCCATCGTATCAATGATCTGAGTCGCGAAGTCGCGTTGAGTTTGCAGTTCTTGCTCCAGCTTTTTCAGCGGGTTGATATCAATACAGGAATCAATAAAGCCCAAAAAGGTACCGTCTGGTGTGAAGCGCGGGACAGCGGTATCCAACATCCAGATGTATTCGCCATCAAAGCGCCGCAGGCGGTATTCCAGCGTGGTTTTTTCCCGAGCTTTAAACGCTTTGTGGTAGGTATCAACGCATTTTTGATAATCGTCCGGGTGAATACCTTCGGTCCAGCCATTGCCTATTTCCTGGTCCAAGCTGCGCCCGGTAAATTCCAGCCAGGGTTGATTAAAGTAATCAGACTGGCTGTCTGTGCCGGATTGCCAGATCAGGGCTGGAGCCGTATCTGCCATGTGTCGAAAGCGTTCTTCGCTTTCTCGCAGGATTTCTTCCATGCGCTTTCGGTCTGTGACGTTACGAACAATGTGAACTGCGCTGATGACCTTGCCCTGGTTATCGCGAATTGGGCTAAAGTGCAGCTCGTACCACTTGCGTTCCAGTGCCGGATCTCCGAACAACTGGGTAACTGTGAAATCTTCGCCGTTGAGCGCGCGCTTCCAGTGTTCCATGACATCGGCAAGATCGCCTGGCAGGTGTGCAAGGGCCTGCGGCAGCGAGTCGCCGGGTTTGAGGTCCTGACCGAAGAGCTGCTTAAAATCTGAGTGGAAAGCGCTATTAAAGAGTGCGTAGCGGTGTTCGGTGTCCAGCATGGCAATCCCATCGCCGGTACTTTCGATGATACTGGATAACTGCCGGCTGACCCTTTGAAGGGCGTCCTCGGTCCGTTTGCGTTCGGTGATATCGCGAGACAAGATCCCCAGCCGAAAACCTTTTTGGGTTTTCACCGGGAAGACCATTTGATTGACAAAACGGGTTTCGCCATTGGCTGATTGAAAAGAAACTTCCAGGATGGTATTGAGAAACGGAGCACTGCCGGTCTGCAGAGCCAGGCGAAACATGTTTTCTTGTCGTTCCAATACCTGCGCAGAAGCTTTTGGGGTCATCAATCGCGATTGGATTTCTATGAAGTTCCGGCCAATGACCTGGTCACGCCTAAAACCGGTAATTTGTTCGAGTGCAGAATTCCATTCGAGCACGCGGCCGGTTTCATCGCTCATGGCAATTCCGTCGCTGCTTTGCTCGAAAAATTGATGATATTTCTGTTCGCTTTCGCGCAGGGCGGTTTCGATTTGTTTGCTTTGTGTTTTGTCGGTGAGGGTGGAGACAACTGCATATGGGTGAGTTTCGCCGGGGTTGAATATGGGCACGGAATTGATATTGATCCAGGTTAATTCACCGGTTGGGTTGTGCAGACCCATCTCCACATCGTAGATAGCCTTACCCGAACGTAGTGTGAGCAGGCCTGGATGTTCTCCATCGGGAAAAGGCGTGCCATCGGGTTGAATTGGCCTCCAGCGCGGATCCACAAGGCTGAGGCCGTTCATCTGGTCACTGGTCAGCCCCAGAATTTTTTCAACGGCTGGATTGGAGAGCTTGATCTCGCCAGCCTCATTTTGCATGATAAAGCCTTCGCTCATGGCCGTAACCATGACTTGATATTTTTGTTCGTTTTTGCGCAGGTTTTCTTCGGCCAGTTTGCGTTCGGTAATATCTTGCACGCTGCCGATTCGCACGGCTGGCTGGCCCTGTGCATCCCGCAAAACCGTGAATTGATCATGAAACCAGCGGTACTGTCCATCTTTGTGTTTGAACCGGTAGTCTATGTGAACAGCAGTTCCGGCAGCCACGGACCTTGACGCATCGAGCACCCGTTCAACTTCAGCGATATCTTTGGGATGTATTAAATCCAAAACACTTTCGGTTGGCAGGGCTTTCAGCTCTTCTGGGGTGTAGCCGGAAATGCGCGTGAAAACCGGGCTCAAGTAAGCATATGTATTGGTGCTTAAATCGCGCTTGTAGGAGGCATCCAGCGAATTTTCAAGCACTTCACGCAAGCGCTCGGAATTCTCCAGGGCTGCTTTTTCCAATTGTTTTTTCGCGGTGATAGGATCGAATACTGCCACGAAGTGTTCAGGAGCCAGTCTGTGGACTGAAACCGAGAACCACGTCTGTAGGCCTTCTAAAAAGGTTTCAAAATGCTCTGGTTCGCCGGTCAGGGTTACCCGCCAAAAAATATCAAAAAGCTCCGGGTTGGTATTGCGGATGCCAGGCATGACCTGGCTGAATTTTTTACCGCAGATATCTTTGAGCCCGGTCAGGTCCTCAAAGGCTTTGTTGACGGTCAGACAAATAAAGTCTGAGGGTTTGCCATCCTGGAATAGCATCCGGCAATAGGTAAACCCATTCAGGTTGTCGAACAGGGAGCGGTAAAAAGCCTCGCTCTTCTGGAGGGTCTGTTCGGCTTGAAATCTTTCGGTGACATCATGAATAATTGAAAAAAGGAGCTGTTTCTGTTCCAGGAAGATGGCGGTTGAATGTACTTCCACCATGCGTACTTCCCCACTGGCTAACTTGTGTGGAAAAACAAAGCAGTTTTTTTGATTTTCCAACGCTTTTAGACGATCTAATTTTACCTGTTCTGGCGCTAACATATTAATTGTGGCGATTGACATGCCGCGCAGTTTGGCCAGCGGATATCCATAAAATGCAGCCGCGGCCTGGTTCGCGTCAAGGATGCTGCCTGATTGCGGGTCCACCAGCAGCATGATGGCAGCGTGCTTTTCAAACATCAGGCGGAAGATGTGCTTGTCAAGCGGACGAAGCGCTTGTTTTTCTTGGTTTGTTTTCAGAGAAACCATGGGGTGTTCCTTTACCAATAAATTTACCAGCGGTCGAACAAATAAAATGGTTTTGCCCAGATTAGTGCGGGAAAAATATTAATCCTGCGCTTTCTATGGCTTGTGTGTAACTAGCACAGGGTTTGCAGAGACGCTTGTGGGTGTTTTTAGCACGAATAAGTGCCGAATGGACGAATGTCACGAAGTTATTTAGGAACATATCACGAATAAGGGCTGTCAAAAGACTGCGTGTAGCAGCTTTGGCGTGAAGTAGATGTTCCGGAAGAGGGCTGATTTACTGTCTCATACTAACCGGATGAGAACAAATAAAATTAGCCTATCAGGGTTGGTAAGCTTTGCATACAACCACCATACCCGATAAGCTCTGCATGAGATTCTAGCACATTCCCTGAAATTGACCAGACGGCAAACCGGGTTGAGCTTTGCTGCGGGGATGGGTGCCTGTTATGCTTGCCCGCGGATTTTATCTTTTTTTTATGACCGGATAAGCGCGACTGGTGTAATATATGCTCATTACTGGTTCCGAATCTATCCTGTTTTTATTGGACCTGCCATGCTTAACTTTCAAAATTTTTATAAAGAACTGCTCGATAATCTGTATGATGGCGTTTATTTTGTGGATAATGAACGCCGGATCACCTACTGGAACAAAAGCGCTGAGCGCCTGACCGGGTATTCGGCTGAGCAGGTTATGGGGCGCTCTTGCAAGGATAACATCCTGAATCATTGCAATGGCCAGGGTGAGGAGTTATGCCTGACGGGCTGCCCGCTATCTGCCAGTATGAAGAACGGCGCCTTGCAAGAAGCTGAAGTCTTTTTGCACCATGCCAACGGGCATCGTGTGCCGGTTCTGGTGCGGGTTTCACCCATGCTGGATGAAAATGGCCAGGTGATTGGGGCGGTGGAAGTCTTTAGCGATAACCTGCGCAATGTGCAGGCCAGCCGGCAGATCAACTCGCTGACGCAGAAGGTGCAATCGGATAAGCTGACGGGTCTGAGCAACCGCGAGTTTCTTGAAATGCAGTTTCAGACCGCCATGTTTGAGCTGGATCATCAGCAGGTGGAGCACTGCCTGGCATTTGTGGATATCGACCGCTTTAAACAAATTAATGATCAGTATGGCCACAATGTCGGCGACCGGGCTTTGGTGATGGTGGCAGATACGCTGCGCGCAGCCCTGCGTCAGACCGATATCATTGCGCGCTGGGGAGGCGATGAATTTTGTGTGCTGCTTAAAAATATTTCGGCCGAAGAGACAGTCCGGATCGCTGAGCAGCTGCGCGCTCTGATCGAGCGCTGTCACATCCCAAGCGAGGGTGTTGAGGTACGGGTGACGGTTTCGATTGGCTTGACCATGCTGCGGGTTGGGGACACTCTTGAAGCTGTCATTGAGCGTGCCGATATGCGTATGTTGAAGAGCAAGAATATGGGACGCAACCAGGTGACGAGTGCTGGTTAGTCGGCTTGTAAATTGATGGCATTGCTGCGCGAGATTCAGCTCGCGTTTTGGCTATGCCGGTTGGAGCTCCAGCCGGCATAGCTTTCAGATCTGTTAAGATCATCCGCCTTCACTTTTATGCACGGGTCAAATATAAAATTATAATATGTTGGTGTTCAACCTGCCTGTTCCGGTAATGAGTAGCTAGCATGAAAGCTCAGCCTTTTGCTGTTTTTGTGCGTCTGCTGACCAAAATTTGCATCGTTGCCGCGCTGTATTATTTTACAGCGCGGTTTGGTTTTTTAACCTCCCTGCCACCCGGTAATGTGACCGCCGTGTGGATTCCATCGGGGCTGGCGCTGGCGGCGGTGTGTGTGGGGGGTTGGCCGCTGGGGATCGGTGTTTTTGCTGGTTCCCTGATTGTCAACCTGGAAATACTGGGTGGATCTGGAGCCGGGCTGCCAGTATCGGCAGCGATTGCCTGCGGGTCCACGCTGCAAGCCTGGTTGGGGGCCGGGTTGCTGCGGCGGTTCGTTAAGAATTTGCTGCCCGAAACGGTTACCGAGACTTTGCAGGCCATCGGGCTGACTGCCTGCTCCAGCCTGCTTGCCGCCGCTGTGGGAGTGACCAGCCTGTGTGTGGCTGGTTTGGCCGAATGGGGCAACTATACCCTGCTGTTTCGGACCTGGTGGTTGGGAGATTTGGTCGGCATACTGGTCTTTACGCCAATGTTGATCTTACTTTCGGCACGGTTATCCAGACAAAAAGTTAAAGAGCCCTATTTGTGGTCATATACTTCGTTATTTATCGGGCTGGGCGTGCTTGCCTTTCTGGTGATCCTGAATGCTGAAGAGCAGCGCCTGAATGCTGAGCTGAAGCGCAACCAGGCCGAAGTGAGCGGTGTGCTTCAAAACGCGATCAGGCATGAGATCCAGACTCTGACTGCGTTGCAAGCATTTTTTAATTCTTCTGAGAACGTCGAGCGCGCAGAATTCAAGCTTTTCACGGTTTCTTTGCTGGCTAGCCCGGGTGCGAATGCTGGTTTCGAATGGATTCCGCGGGTCAGCCGGGCCGATCGCCAGACCTATGAGCAGGCACTGCGTGCTGAAGGCTATCAAGGTTTTTCTATCTATCAGAAAGATGCCAACGGAAAAAACATCCCGGCGGCTGAGCGGGAAGAGTATTTTCCGGTAAATTATGTAGAACCGTTTGAGCCTAACCAGGCGGCTTTTGGATTTGACCTGGGCTCGGACCCACTGCGCCTGGCAACCATCTTGCAGGCGCGTGATAGTACCCAGCCGGCAGCCACGAGTCCGGTTCAGCTTGTGCAGGATGCGGGCCATCAGCAGCCTGGGCTGCTGATGATGCTGCCGGTATATCGCAAGGGTGCCGCAATTGGAACGCTTGCAGAACGGCGCGACAGCTTGCAGGGCCTGGTGTTGGGGGTCTACCGCGTGGATGATTTGGTGACCGCCGCGCTCAAGAGTATCAACCGCCATGATATGGAGCTGTATATATATGATCTGGGCAGCACCAACAACCCGGGTGATTCGCAGTTTGTTGGGTTCTACCCATCCATTTCCGGCGCCCAGAGCCTGCCTGAGACTGGCGCACCAACTGCGGCGGTGTTAAAGGCTGGCAATTATAATGCGACCACCCTGCAGGTTGCCAACCGCAGCTGGTTGGTGCTGGCGCGCCCGGGTCCGCTGGATGCTTCATTAACGGATGAGTGGGCCGAACTGGCCAGTTTGCTGACCGGGCTGGTGCTGGCTGGTTCTTTTATTGCTTTTGTAGCTTCCAGGCAAAAGGCGGAAGCGGCCCTGGCGCATTCCGAAGCCGAATTCAGAGCGCTTTCTGATGATGCACTGACTGGTGTGATGCGCCTGAGGCTGGATGGCGAAATATTATATGCCAACACAGCCGCGGCACAGATGTTCGGGCTGGCTGTGTTGACCGGCCAGAATGTGCGTTCGTATATCAGGAATGTCACGCAGTTTGAAACCGGCATTCAAGAAATTCAAGCCCTGGCCCAGGTGCACGACCAGGAAATTGAAATACTGGATGCAAAAGGCGCAAGCCACAGCCTGCTGTATTCGGCCGGAATGCACGAAGGTCTGATCAGCGCCACATTTGTGGATATCACCGAACGCAAGCACATGGAACAGGAGCTCAGGCAGCTTTCGAGCGTGGTTTCACAGATGGCGGATCCAGTGTTGATCACAGATATCCAGGGCCAGATTGAATTTATTAATCCGGCTTTTGAACAGTTGACCGGTTACAGCCCGCTGGAAGTGACCGGCAAGAACCCTAGAATCCTTAAATCTGGTTTGCATTCCGATGAGTTCTATGCGCGATTCTGGGATGTCATTTTGAAGGGCGAGGTCTTTGATGGTGAATTTGCCAACCGCAAGAAAAATGGCGAGATTTACTACGCGATCATGACGATTGCCCCCATCCGCTCTGCGCAGGGGGCTATTACCCATTTTGTAGCCACCGGCAAAGATATTACCGAGCGCAAGCAGGCCGAAGCAGACTTGCGTGAGAGCGATGCGCGCTACAAGAGTATATTTGAACACAGCCAGGCGATCATGTTGATCATTGAGCCGGAGAGTGGCATGCTTATGGATGCCAACCCGACTGCCTGCACCTATTATGGTTGGACGCGTGAAGAGTTGTTGACAAAGAAAATCAGCGATCTGAATACGCTGCCTCCCGCCGAGGTTGAGGCGGAAATGAAGCTTGCGCGCGCTCAAGAGCGCCGGCATTTCTTCTTTAAGCATCGCCGCATGGATGGTTCTATTCGTGATGTGGAAGTGTACAGTGGGCCGTTGGTGGTGGCAGGCCAGCCATTGCTGTATTCGATCATTCACGATATATCTGAGCGCAAACGTGCCGAAGAACTGCTTCAAAAAAGCCAGGCTAACCTGGAAATGGCCCAGTCGGTTGCGAACCTGGGCAGCTGGGAACGCAACCTCAAAACTGGTCTGGGCAGCTGGTCGAAAGAAATGTTCCGGCTCTTTGATCGTGACCCGGCAGATGGGATGCCTGAATTGCCTGAACTACTTGAGCTGATCCATCCTGACGATCGCCAGGCGCTGATTGATGCGAATGACCTGGGGATTGCGACCGGTGAGGTGATCACGTTTGAATTCCGCATTAATCCGACTTATGATTCACCGCGTTATATCGAAGCGCGGCTTCAGCCAATTATGGATGAGCAGGGCGAGGTGACCGGCCTGGCAGGCACGCTGCTGGATATCAGCGAACGCCGCCGGATGGAACAGCAGATCCGCGGGCGTGTTAAAGAGATGAGCTGTCTCTATAGAGTTAGCCGTATGCTGGAGGATAATTCGGCTTCGGAAGATATGCTCTGCCAGATGATCCTTTCCAACCTGGTGGATGCGATGCAGTTTCCGCAGATTTCATCCGGGGTGCTTGAGCTGGATGGGAAGCAGTATGAATCGGAAGCCTATATTGAAAACCTGCCGCGAGGATTGACCTGTGAGATTGTGGTGGCTGGCAAGCCGAGCGGCCGCCTGGCGGTTTATTACAGTGCGGATGAACAATTTATGCTGCCAGATGAACAATACCTGGTGGACAATCTGGCGCGCATGCTGGGCTTATGGTTTGACCGCAGGCAGTCCGAATTGGCACTGCGCGCCAGTAACGAACGCTTTAGCCAGCTGGCCGGCAATATTCAGGAAGTTTTCTGGATGTTTGACCTGGTTGAAAAAAGGACTGCCTACATCAGCCCGGCCTATGAGACCATCTGGGGCCGCAGCTGTGAGAGCCTGTACCAGGATGCGCGCCAGTATGTTGAGAGCATTGTGGCGGAAGACCAGCCCTTGATGTTTGCCACGTTGGAAAGGCAGTCTGGGGGTGAACGCACCGAGCTGGAGTATCGTATTACGAGGCCAGATGGCAGCCTGCGATGGATTTGGGAGCGCAGCTTTCCGGTTTTTGACGTGGATGGAAATTTGATCCGCACTGCCGGGGTGGCGACGGATGTGACCGAGAGCAAGGCTACGCTGCGTGAGCTGGAAAGCCTGAATCTTGATCTGGAAAAACGCGTCGAAGAACGCACCGTGGCAGTCCGCCAGAGCGAAGCCACGTATCGGGCTTTGTTCGAGAATTCAAACGACGGAATATTCCTGATGTCTCCGGAAGGAATTGAATTAAGTGCCAACCAGCGCGCGCTGGATATGGTTGGGTATACGCTGGAAGAGTGGCAACTGCAAAAATTTGATGGATTGGTTCCTGAAGCTCAGCGTCCAGACGCAAAAAAACAATTTGAAGCGGTCTTGAGTGGGGCGCAGGTGCCGCTGTATGAGCGCACCTTCATCACTAAAGCTGGCCGGCCGGTTGACGCTGAAATAAACCTCTCTGCGATTCGTGATAGTCGTGGAAAAATCGTGCTGGTGCAAAGCGTGGTACGAGATATTACCGAGCGTAAAAAAGCTGAGAAGGCGCTGCGCGAGAGTGAAGAAAGATATCGCGTAGCTATCAGCGCCGCAGATGCGGTACCGTATAACCTGGATTATGGCTCTGGTGCCTATACCTTTATGGGCGAAGGCATCCAACGCCTGACCGGATATACAAGCGATGAATTAACCCCGCAGCATTTTGTCGAATTAATCCAGGAAAGCCGCATGCGCGGCGATCTCTCGAAGTATTCCACCAGTGAGGCAATTCGGCTTGTAAACAGCGGCGAGGTGCCCGCGACGACTGTCTGGAGCAGTGATTTCCTTTTTTTGAATAAATCGGGTCAGCTGTGCTGGTTATCGGATACATCGGTGCAGGTACGAGACGAACAGGGGCGTGTGAGTGGCTCGGTCGGCATTTTGCAAGATGTGACCGATCGTAAAAATTCTGAAGAGACCTTGCGCGAGAGCCGCGATATGTTGAGTGCTGCCAATGCTGCTCTTGAAAAAGCCTCGCGTATGAAGGATGAATTCCTGGCAAGTATGAGCCATGAGCTGCGTACACCGCTAACCGGTATCCTGGGGCTTTCAGAAGCGTTGCAGTTGCAGACCCACGGCAGCCTGAATCCCAAGCAGCTCAAAGCGCTGGTGAATATCGAAAAAAGTGGTCGCCACCTGTTGGAATTGATCAACGATATCCTGGACCTTTCCAAGATTGAAGCCGGAAAATTGGACCTGCGGCTTGAAGACTGTGCGGTGGCAGAAATTTGCCAGGGCAGCTTGCAGTTGGTGAAGGGTATGGCACATCAAAAGAATCAAAATATCAGCTTCAGCATGAACATGCCTTCGATTACACTGCGAGTCGATGGACGTCGGGTGAAGCAAATGCTGGTCAACCTGCTCAGCAATGCCATCAAGTTCACACCGAGCGGCGGTCAATTGGGGCTGGAAGTGACAGGGAATGAACAGGAGCAGGTGGTGCTCTTCAGCGTCTGGGATAAGGGCATTGGGATTCATTCCGATGAGTTGGTCAAATTATTCAAACCCTTTGTTCAGCTGGATAGTAGTCTGTCGCGCCAATATTCAGGCACCGGGCTGGGTCTCTCGCTGGTTAAACGTATGACGGATTTGCACGGTGGCAGCATTCAGGTGGAGAGTGTTCCGGCGGAAGGCAGTCGCTTTACCATTATCCTGCCCTGGCAGGGGCCTGAAGAAGTGCCAGAGCCAAAGATGGGTGTATATCCCCGGTTTATTTTGAAGAAAGTCCTGGTGGTCGAAGATGATGAGTTGGATATTAAACACGCCACGATCTATCTTAGGGCATTGGGTATTGAGAATATTGTCCAAGCTGGGATTGGTGGCGCATTGGAAAAGGCCGCCGAGCTGCAGCCGGATGCCATGCTGTTGAATATTAATCTAAGCGATGGGTCAGGGTTGGATTTGCTGCTCCAACTCAAAGCGGATGCGCGCACGCGTGATATACCGGTTGTGATCTGCTCGGTGGATGATCTGGGGCCGGAGCTCGAGCGCTTGGGCGCCTCGCACTATCTGGCTAAACCGTTTGGGTTGGATGACCTGCGCAGTGTGGTGGAAAAACTGACTGCGCGTGCCCACCCTGAAGACTCGAAAATGCAAGTCGGACCCCACGAGGCCGTTCCGCTGGTACTGATCGCGGATGATAACGAGCTTATTCTGGATACCATGGCGAGCTTTTTGGAATCGAGTGGTTTTCGCACCCTGGCCGTGCGCAGCGGTCTTGAGCTGCTCGATATCGCGCCTGGCCTGAAGCCTGATCTGATGGTGGTGGATATTCAGATGCCTGGTTTGGATGGCCTGGAAACCATCCGGCGCCTGCGCGCAATGCCTGACCAGGAAATTGCAACTGTACCAGTCATCGCAGTGACTGCCCTGGCCATGAGCGGCGACCGGGAGCGCTGCCTGGAAGCGGGTGCGAATGAGTATATGAGCAAACCGATTGGCCTGCGCGACCTGGTAAAGCAGGTCTTCAGGTTGTTGGGCGAGAGAAAGAGGTTGAGGAGCGAGCAGCCGCAAGTGGAAATTGAGTGAGAATTGCTGTGTTCTTATTTTCTTTTGGAAAATAGGCTGGTCGCTAGTATAATACCTGTGCCCCCATTTATTTGGATGTGCAGGTATTTTTTTATTGAAGCATAAA
The DNA here is from genome assembly GCA_026390035.1 of Chloroflexota bacterium. Taxonomy (GTDB): domain Bacteria; phylum Chloroflexota; class Anaerolineae; order Anaerolineales; family Villigracilaceae; genus UBA5195. The sequence goes on along the minus strand of JAPLGT010000119.1, from coordinate 21,656 downwards.
GAGGGATGATGGAACCGAAACCGAGTATTCTGGTTGTCGATGATGAAGAGATTATCCGTGAAGCGCTGGATATGTTGCTGAGCGAAGATTATCGGCTCTACTTCGCTGAGAACGGCGTTGAAGGGTTGGCTCTGGCATTGAGCACCCGGCCGGATATCATCCTGTTGGATGTGATGATGCCGCAAATGGATGGGTTCGAGGTCTGCCGGCAGGTGCGCACCATCCCGCTGCTGGCAGAGATTCCTATTATCATGATCACGGCGCTGGATGATCGTGATTCGCGCCTGGAAGGCTTGCGCGCAGGTGCGGATGATTTTTTGACAAAGCCTTTCGATAGCCTGGAGATGCTGGCAAGGGTCCAGACGATCACGCGTTTGAACCGTTACCGCAACCTGGTTGAACAACGCGATGAACTTGAAAAGGCCCACGAGGATCTGATCACTTCCTATCATATGACGATTGAAGGCTGGGTAAATGCGCTCGATCTCCGCGATAAGGAAACCGAGGGGCACACCCAGCGCGTGACCCAAAAAGTATTGGAGTTTGCAAAGGTGATGGGGATCAGCGATGATCGCATGGAGCATGTGCGCATGGGGGCCTTGTTGCACGATATCGGCAAGCTGGGTGTGCCGGATTCGATCTTGCTTAAGCCGGGTAAGCTTACAGATGATGAATGGGCGATCATGCGCCGGCATCCTGAGAATGCGTATAAGTGGTTATCGACGGTCGAATACTTGATCCCGGTTCTGGATATTCCGTACAGCCATCACGAAAGATGGGATGGCACAGGCTACCCGCGCGGGATGCGTGGTGATGAAATTCCGCTGTTTGCGCGCATGTTCGCGATTGTGGATGTTTGGGATGCCCTGCGCTCAGACCGGCCGTACCGTGGGTCGATGCCGGAGCAGGAAGTGCTGGACTATATCCGGAACGATTCCGGCAAACATTTTGACCCGGCGCTGGTGGAGATATTTATTTCGATGTTCAGTGCGGATGAAGCCAGTTCTTAGTTGATCAGGTGACCTGGCATCTGGCGCCGTTTTTTGTAATCGCGGAGCACTTCCAGTTAGATGGCGATTATTATTTGTGGTGATATTGCGGATGTTTTTCCGCGATATCACCACAAATGTTACATAGGTCAGCGTAAATGTACTGGCAATGGGTGTGATGGTTTCGTGCAGGGGGTGAAAGAGGTTTTTTGCGGGGCAAACCATCGATTTTTAGTTGTGGAGTTTCCCTCTGGCGGCCATCGCCTGAAAGTAGAGATCAACCAAATATTGATTGTTGACCGCTTTGTGCCCGATGTTTGTCCATCGGTAATACGTGATATGTTTTATGTGTAATTAATCTCAAATTAATCTGATTTATATTTTGTTAATAATTATTTTGATTACAATAATTATGGAATACCTCGCCATCTACATAAGTACTGGCGAAAGCTGGGGGCAATCTTCATGGCGGCTTGGTAAATCCGGGTGTTTCCGGCTTCCAGGATTATGCACCCTAAGAAAAGCGATTATCTAAACTATGAATATATGCCCATTTCTTAGAGAACTGGTCGAAGGACTTCGATTATATAGCGCTTAATAATAGCAAAAATGGGCTTCGTTTGAGCATGACTACAAAATTAATGAAATGCCGCATTAGCAAATACCCATCCCATCAGGAGACAAAACAAGGTGAATACAATCAATAATCTTAAAATTGGAACGAGGCTGATTGGAGGTTTTTTAATCATTACATCCATCTTTGCCGCATTTATTATCTACAACTACATCGTATTGCAAAACCTGGGGGTGACGCAAGACGCCGGGGCCAAGCGGGGAAGAGACGCGCTAATTGCCAAAGAAACCAGCATGGACGCAATTGAGTTGTACCAGGTCATCGCGGATACCGAATTAAACCTGGATTTCCAAAATGTCCAGACTCGCTGGAATACGGCCAAAGCCATGTCAATCCAGGATTTGGAAGCGGTTTCACAAATAGCTGATACGCCGGATGAAACGGCTTGGGCCAAGGAAGCCAACGCAGGTTACACCCAGATCGTGGACCTGTATGAAAATAAAATGCTACCAGCCTTGAAGGCCGCCAATGCCTCCACCCCCGAGACACTCAAAATGGATGCCGAAATGGATACATATATTTCGGCCATGACAAACCCTCTGACGAAATTTTCCGATTCGCTCGCTGCGGAATCGATCAAGGGCGATGAAGACTTTGACACACAAAAAAACGGGGTGGTGAACGCTTCGTTCATTGTTGGCGCGATTGTCTTGCTGCTGGCATTAGGTATCGGTATCTTCCTGAGTCAGGGTATCACCAGGCCGTTGAGCGAGGTTCTTCAGGCGGCTCTTAATATCAGCGAAGGAGATTTGGACCAGAAATTGAATAACCAATCTAAAGATGAAATCGGCCAACTAACCGAAACCTTTAGAAAAATGGTGGCTTACTTGCTTGGAATGAGCAATGTGGCGAAAAAGATCGCTATCAAGGATCTTACCGAAACTGTGACGCCTCGTTCTGAAAAAGATGCAATCGGAATAGCCTTCAAGGACATGATCACCAGGCTGCGCGAAGTCATCGGCCAGGTGACCGACAGCGCCAATGCCGTCGCCTCCGCCGCCGGACAGTTGGGCAAGGCTGCCGAACAGTCTGGTGAAGCCAGCAACCAGATCGCCACCACCATCCAGCAGGTTGCCAAGGGCACCGCCGAGCAAACCGCCGGTGTGACCAGGACAGCAGGCTCGGTCGAACAGATGAGCCGCGCCATCGACGGCGTCGCCCGCGGCGCGCAGGAACAGGCCAATGCAGTCACCAAGGCTTCGCAAGTGGCCACCCGTATCAGCACCGCCATCGAACAGGTCACCAACAATGCCCAGGCCGTCACTCGCGACTCGGCCGAGGCTGCCCGCTATTCACGTGATGGTGCCAAGACAGTTAAGGAAACTATCGTTGGTATGGAAACCATCCGCACCAAGGTGGGTTTTTCGGCATCCAAGGTCGAAGAGATGGGCACGCGCTCCGAAGAGATCGGCGCGATCGTCGAGACGATCGAGGACATCGCCAGCCAGACCAACCTGCTGGCCCTGAATGCAGCCATTGAAGCCGCCCGTGCCGGTGAACAGGGCAAGGGCTTTGCCGTCGTGGCCGATGAAGTCCGCAAGCTGGCCGAAAGATCCAGCCTGGCCACCAAGGAAATCGCCGGGTTGATCAAGGGCATCCAGAAGACTGTCCGCGAAGCCGTCAGCGCCATGAAGGAATCGGCCAGCGAGGTCGAATCGGGGGGCATCCGCGCCAATTCAGCCGGTGAAGTCCTTAACAACATCCTGGAAGCGGCTGAATCTGTCTACAAGCAGGCCGAAGAAGCCGGCACTGCAGCCGCCAGGGTCAGCGCAGCGGCGGGCGAACTGGTCAGCGCAGTCGACTCGGTCTCGGCCGTGATCGAAGAGAACACTGCCGCCACCGAACAGATGGCCGCCAATTCCACCGAACTGACCCAGCAAATCGAAAATATTGCCAGCGTCAGCGAAGAAAACAGCGCGGCCGTGGAAGAAGTCTCGGCTTCCACCGAGGAAGTCTCAGCCCAGGTCGAGGAAGTCTCAGCCTCCGCTGCCTCCATGATGGAAATGGCCAAGAACATGCAGCAGATCGTGGCGCAGTTCAAGTTGAAATAAGATAAATAATGGACCCTAAAGGTTGGATTATCCAACCTTTAGGGTCTAGCACTTTATAAGGAGAAGCACGCATGGAACAACAATTGGTGGTTTTTGATCTAGCCGGGGAATCGTATGGAATCAACATCGCGGCGGTGGAAAGCATCATTAAGGTGCAGACTATCACACAGCTCCCGCAAGCCCCCTATTACGTCAAGGGTGTTACCAACCTACGCGGCACCGTTTTGCCGGTCATTGACCTGCGCCTGCGCTTTGGCCTGGAAGCGCAGGAGGTTAACCGCCAGACGCGCATCATCATCGTTACCATGGGCACTCTCAAAGTGGGCGTGGTGGTGGACGGCGTCTCGGAAGTGCTCAGGGTGCAGGATGACACCATCGGAGCCCTGCCGCCCATGGTCAGCACGGTCAATTCGGCATTTCTCAAGGGCATTGTGCGCCTGGAGAACCGCCTGATCATCCTGCTCGAACTCGGCAAGGTGCTTGATTTCGATGAGCAGCAATCTCTGGCAAAAATAGTCTAATTAATATCAGGCTGACAGGCTGTAAACCAGGAATCGAAAATATGGGGCTAGATTTTCAATATTTGGTGGTCTCACCGGGAATTCATGCTACGCGCTTTTTTCCGTATTCCTTTTATTTCTGAGGTGGTTTGAATAGCATGACTGGTCACAGGAGTATTCAATATGAATAAAATTCTCAACAAACTACCCATCGGTTTAAAGCTGGGCGGTAGTTTTGTTATCGTCATTTTGATACTAACTGTATCGGTCATCATCAGTTATATAGATTTGGGCCATTTGAACAACAACGTGGTAAGCCTATATTATGACAATACCATCCCAATCCAGAATCTTGGGGAAACAAAAGCACTCCTTGGGCAAATAAAAAGCAATATTCAACTCTATATTCAAATACCCCAACCTAAGGACAACACTTCAAACAGTCAGAATACGCCGCGCTGTGGATCCTGCCATATCGCCGAGGTGAGTGGAACGCACAATTTAATGGCTGGCCAGGTGGCTGGTGATACCAATCGCTGCCTTGTCTGCCACTCCGCCAAGGCCAATGATCCAGAACATGGTCGTTCCGCAGCAGCCATGGCCGCCGGACACACAGCCGAACTCGATTGCAATGGCTGTCATTCAGCCGAAGTGATCAACCGGCAGCATGCCCAGGTGGAAAAATCAATTAATGATGAAGTGGCCCTCGTAAATAAAATTATCGCCGATTACAGTCAAAACCCGCAGCTCACACTTGAAGAAAAAAAAGCCGTAACTGCATTTGAAGTATCCTGGAATAATTACAAAAATATAGTGGCCGATCTATTGTTTAATTATAAAAACGGTAAAAGACAGGAAACACTGCACCGCGTGGTGGCTGGCGACGCGCTTGTAAGTCAGAAGGAAATCGAAGAAACTCTCAACAACCTCGTCACAGTCAACCAAACGCTCGCAAACCAATCGCAGGAAGAAAGTGTTCTGACTTACAACTCTTCCTCGCGCATGTTGATAATAACCGTCTTATTCGGAATCCTGATGGCAATTGGATTGGGGACAGCGATCACTGCCAATATCCTCACTCCGGTGGAAGCCATGGCAAAAGGACTCGAAAATATGCGCCAGGGTGACTTGAACTGGGATGTCTCCCAACAGGTGCGCGAAAACATGGTTCAACGATCCGATGAATTGGGAACAGCGGGAAGAGGCTTTGATGGTACTGTCCAGTATTTGCTGGAAATGGCAGAGACTGCCAAGCAGATTGCGTCTGGTGATTTGACAGGGAATGTAAACCTGCGCGGCGGCAGGGATGAATTGGGATTTGCTTTTTCACACATGATCACGAGCCTGGAAACTTTAATAAAAAAAGTGATCGAAAGCGCGAACGATTTGAACCTGGCTGCGGGCCAGCTTGCATCGGCCTCTGGACAGTCCGGCGAAGCCACCAACCAGATCGCCACCACCATCCAGCAGGTTGCCAAGGGCACCGCCGAGCAAACCGCCGGTGTGACCAGGACAGCCAGCTCGGTCGAACAGATGAGCCGCGCCATCGACGGCGTCGCCAGGGGCGCTCAGGAGCAAGCGGCGGCTGTCACCAAGGCCTCGCAGGTGGCATCACGCATCAGCACCGCCATCGAACAAGTCACCAGCAATGCCCAGGCCGTCACTCGCGACTCGGCCGAAGCCGCGCGCTATTCACGTGATGGCGCCAAGACAGTTAAGGCGCGCCGGCGAGCAGGGCAAGGGCTTTGCAGTTGTAGCAGATGAAGTCCGCAAGCTGGCCGAAAGATCCAGCCTGGCCACCAAGGAAATCGCCGGGTTGATCAAGGGCATCCAGAAGACCGTCAGCGAAGCCGTCAGTGCCATGAAGGAATCGGCCAGCGAGGTCGAATCGGGTGTTGTGCGCGCCAATTCAGCCGGTGAAGTCCTTAACAACATCCTGGAAGCGGCTGAATCCGTTTACAAGCAGGCCGAAGAAGCCGGCACCGCAGCCGCCAGGGTCAGCGCAGCGGCGGGCGAACTGGTCAGCGCAGTCGACTCGGTCTCGGCCGTGATCGAAGAGAACACTGCCGCCACCGAGCAGATGGCTGCCAATTCCACCGAGCTGACCCAGCAAATCGAAAACATTGCCAGCGTCAGCGAAGAGAACAGCGCGGCCGTGGAAGAAGTCTCGGCTTCCACCGAGGAAGTCTCGGCCCAGGTCGAGGAAGTCACAGCCTCCGCTGCCTCCATGATGGAAATGGCCAAAAACTTGCAGCAGATCGTGGCCCAGTTCAAGTTGAAGTAAGATAAATAATGGACCCTAAAGGTTGGATAAACCACCTTTAGGGTCTTGCCCTTCACAAAGAAAATCACGCATGGAACAACAACTGGTGGTTTTTGATCTGGCCGGGGGATCTTACGGCATCAACATCGCCGCTATATACAAGGCTTGCTATTCTGCATCATTCAGTAGAGCCACACAGGGGTAAATCAAGCGCAGCTCGAGATACGATAACAGCATATAGGACCCGCCAGGCGAGCTGCTTGCACTGCCGCCAAACTCTTCAACCACTTATAGCTTTCTTTTTCTTCGATCGGCCGCTGCTTATGATCTGCTAATTTGGCATAAGTATTCGCGTCCCGGGCCCACATCTTTTGTTGCGGCACCCCTAACGGTACACGCTCTGCACTTATGGCCAGCGTCGAATGGGCGACTAACCCCTGCTGATGAGCGCTAATCAGTGGGCCAAGGTTCTCTGTGGCGGGATGGGATGTCCAATCCAAATATGTTGTGTCCTGAACTGCTAATACCAGGTCTACGCTCGACATCCGGCGGTGACTCGCCTCTACATGGCTGTGCAATATGGCTTCTGGGGCAACCCAGCGTTATTTAGTCGTCCGAGCAGCGGAATCAGGCTGGTTAAGTGCTAGAACGATGCGCTGGTGAGCAGTTACCTATTCGCTTTTGGCAAAATCGAGAATGGATTGCTGCGAATGGGGGTTCTCGCCGAGTGCCTGGATGATATCCAGCGGAATGGTCAGTCCGTGGGCGCCGGCCAGGATGGTGTTGGTGGCTTCTTCGCCGGATTTGATGCTGGCTGCCAGGATCTGGATGGGTGATTTAAGCCCGTCCACGATGGCGCGCATCTGGCGCACAAGCGCGAAGCCATCGCCGAGCAGGCGGGTGGAGCGGTTGACATACGGGAAGATGATGCTTGCGCCCGCTTCGCAAGCCAGGAAGGCCTGGCCGGGGCTGAATATGGTGGTCATCCCAACGGTGTAACCTTCTTTGGCAAAATGGTAGGCCAGTGGAAAGTTTTCGCTGGTGCTGGGGATTTTTAGCCCGATTTGTCCTGGGCGCAGGCCGAGCAGTCGCTGGGCTTCGCTTTTGCGTTCCGCGGCGGTCTCGGCGGTCAGTTGCACCATGATTGTGCCTGGGAAGACATCGCACATGGCTGAGATCAGGTCTTCACGGGTCTTGATCTGGATGCCGCCCGCCCGTGGTTCGGTTTTGAGGACTTTGTTGATCAGGGTGGGGTTGGTGGTGATGCCCACTACAAAGCCCAGCTCGGCGGCCTGACGGGCATCATCGATAAAGGCTGAATCTAGAAAAAGGGTCATTGTTTTCGTTTCCTGGTTTTGAATAAAATGGGGTCTTACTTTGATATTTCCAGATTGAATATTTTTTCCACGGAATGGCGATATTTACTGAGATGGCGGGCCAGCGCTCCGCGCACAGAAAATCGGGCTGGCGAAAAGCAAAACCGATCAACCCGGCTGTATGGCGGCGAGCTCGGCGTAGATGGGCTCAAAGGCCTGGTAGGCGCGGTTGAAGATGCCATACAGCTTTTCGTATCGATCTGCCAGCTGAGGGTTGGGCTGTAGTTCGTCTATGATGGGTGAGATGGTTTCTGCCAGGCTCCAATCCTTGTAGATGCCCACTCCAATCCCACCTGCCAGGGCGGCTCCAAACGAAGTGGCCTCGGCCAGCAGCGCCGGGCGCTGGATGGGTATGCCGTAGATATCGGCCATGATCTGGCGCCAAATGCGTCCATTGGCACCACCGCCGATCACGCGCATGGCATCAATGCGGGCACCTTGCTGGCGAAAGGCCTCCAGAATGACTTTTAGATTAAGGGTAATGCCTTCCAGGGTGGCGCGGATGATATCTGCGCGGGTGTGGGCCATGCTCAGGCCAAAATAGACGGCGCGGGCATCCGGGTTCCAGCGTGGCGCGCGCTCTCCGAGCAGGTAGGGAAAGTACAGCAGGCCATTTGCGCCGGGTTGGGAGCGTTCGGCCTGCAGGTTCATGAGCTCATAGGGGCTGATGTTCAGGCGTTGTGCGGCTTCTTTTTCTGGCTGGCAGAAGGTATCGCGCAGCCATTGGTAAGAGCCGCCCGCGGCCTGCATGGCGCCGCAAGGGCTGTACATGCCGCGCATCAGGTGGGCAAAGGTGAAGGTGCGCATGCTGGGGTCGTAGATCGGTTGCTGGGTCGCCAGGGCGATCCAGGAGGATGAGCCCAGGTAGTTGAAGGCGCTGCCTGCCTGGACAACGCCAGCGCCGGCGGCTGCGCAGCTGCCATCACCACCACCGATCACGACCGGGGTGCCGGCTGCCAGGCCGATCTCTTCTGACACGGCTGGCAGAACGCTTCCGACGACATCGCTCGAGGCGTGCAGCTCGGGCAGGATGGCTGGATCGAGCCCGGCCGCGTCCAGCATGCTGGCGGACCAATCCCAGGCTTGCAGGTCGTAGAGGTTGGTACCGGAGGCATCTGAGAAATCTGTGGCGAAGACGCCGGTCAGGCGGGCGACGATGAAGTCTTTGGCGTGCACAAATTTGTAGGTCTGGGCAAAGATTTCGGGTTGGTGGTCGCGGACCCACATGATCTTGGCGGCGGAGTAGGATGAGCTGGTGCGGTGTCCGGTGATGTGGTAGGCGTTTTCCAGGCCGACCCGGGCGAGCATCTGCCCGGCCTGTGGGGTGGCGCGGGTATCGGCCCAGATCAGGGCGCTGCGCAGCGGGCGGGCCTGGCGGTCTAGCACCACACAGCCCATCATCTGTCCGCTGAAGCTGATGCAGGCCACCTGTTTGGGGCTGACTTTGGCATTGCTGAGCAGTTCGCGGGTGGAATTGCAGACAGCTTGCCACCAGTCTTCGGGGTTTTGTTCGACCCAATTGGGGCGCGGGTAGTCGGTTGGGTAGGCGCAGAATGTGCTGGCGCGCGCCTGGCCCTGCTCGTCGAAGAGCGAGGCCTTGTTGCCGGTGGTGCCCAGGTCGTGTGCCAGTATAAATTTTTCTGCCATCGAAGTGCCTCCTCAAAACCTGCGGCGTTGATATGAAAAAAGGCAGTGGAGCATAACTTGCTTATTCAAATTCTTTTGGGACGCGGACGAGCGCCGACAAGTGCGGAAAAAGCAAAAATCTTTTGGTTTTTCCGCGTACATCCGCGAAAATCCGCGTCCAATTGGGGTTCTCTGCGGGCTTAGCGCTAAAAGCTTGGGAACCACATTGGTGATAAAGATATAAAAAAGCAACTTATGCGGTATTGCGAAAAAAGGGTTTACCTGACGAGTTGGGCCTTTCAAAACCAGGATGAATGTTTTTGTATGGTTATTTTCGGGTGAGCTCACCCGAAAATAACCATGCACAGGGCAACCCAGCGCTTGTGATTCGGTTACCTGGACGGTTAATCCTGAAAGTGGTGCGCAAAGCACATCTGAGAGCAGGGTTGGCCAGCCTTAAAAAGGACCCCCTGTAAATTGATCTCAGGGGGTCCTTTATTCAGTCAATCTGGGTGGATGTTTCTTCTGCCTGGGCAGGCGGCTGCTGTTCAGGTTGGGCGGCGGGCGGCTGCCCGTCTTCTGAATCGCTGACTCCAACTTTGACCAGGTCGGCGGCGGCGATGCGGGCGATGGCGGCCAAACCGTCTCCGGATTGCAGGCGGATGAGGTGAACGCCACGTGTGGCGCGTCCGGCTTCTTTGATCTTGTTGACCTTCAGGCGCAGGATGATGCCATTGGCAGAGATCAGGGTCAAATCGTCTGATTCTTGGACGACGCGCGCGGTGACGATCTTTCCGATGATTGGGATGGCTTTTAGGTCGATGGTGGTGATACCCTGGGTAGCGCGGCCTTTGGGCGAGTATTGGGTCAGCGGGGTCTGTTTGCCATGACCATTTTTGGTGACCACCAGGAGCGAGCCGCCTTCTTCGACCACTTCCATGCTGGCCACGCGATCATTCTCGCCGAGCTTGATACCCTGGACGCCGCTGGCTCCGCGCCCGACTGAGCGTACTTTCTTTTCGGAGTAGCGCAGTGCCCGGCCCAGCTCGGTGACAAAGATGACCTCATCTTTACCGCTGGTCAGGTGGGCCCAGCCCAGCTCGTCGCCGCTTTCCAGACCCATGGCGATCAGCCCGGAGGGCCGTACCGCCGCGAATTCGGACAGGTCGACACGTTTGACCTTGCCGCTGGTGGTGGCCATGATGCAGAAGCCATGCGAGCTGAAGTTGACAACCGCCAGGGTGGCGGTGACTTTTTCTCCGGCGTCGAGCGAGAGCACGTTATAGATGGAGCTGCCCTTGCCGGTGCGGTCAGCATCTGGGATCTGGTAGACCTTTTCGCTGTAAACCTTGCCTTTATCAGAGAAGAACAGCACGGTTTGCAGGGTGCGGGCCGGGAACATGAAGAGCACTTCGTCTTCTTCCTTGGTGGTGTGCCCCATGACGCCCTTGCCGCCAATGCCCTGAGATTTGTAAGCGGCTGAGCTGGTGCGCTTGATATAACCACGCTGGGTGAGCGTGATCAGCACAGCTTCATCCTGCACCAGGTCTTCTTCGCGCAGTTCTTCACGCGCGTCACCGGCGATGCGGGTGCGGCGCTCGTCGCCGAATTTATCGGCCAGTTCTTTGAGATCAGCCTGGATCAGGGCCAGGATCTTGCGTGGGTTGGCCAGCAGGTCTTCCAGGAAGGCGATGTTTTCCTTGACCTGGCGGGCTTCTTCTTCGATCTTTAACCGCTCAAGGGCCGCCAGGCGGCGCAGCTGCATATCCAGGATGGCCTGGGATTGCAGTTCGGAGAGCTTAAAGCGTTCCATTAGTTTTTGCTTGGCATCATCGGCGTCGTCGGCCTGGCGGATGGTCTGGATGACGGCATCCAGGTTGGTCAGGGCGATCATCAGGCCGTCCAGGATATGGGCGCGGGCGCGGGCTTTATCCAGCTCAAACTGGGTGCGGCGGGTGATGACGTCGATGCGGTGGTCAATAAAAATTTGCAGGCAGCGTTTGAGGGTCAGGGTGCGTGGTTCGCCGTTGACCAGGGCTAGCAGCTGCACGCTGAAAGTGGATTGCAGGGCAGTGTATTTGTAGAGCTGGTTGAGCACTTTCTTGGGTTGGGCACCGCGTTTGAGCTCGATGACGATGCTCATGCCGCGTTGATCGCTTTCGTCGCGCATGTCTGAGATCTGGTCGAGTTTGTCTTCGCGGACAAGTTCGGCGATGCGTTCGATCAGGGTGGTTTTGTTGACCTGGTAGGGGATCTCGGTGATGTTGATCATGTGCCGCCCGGCCTTCATTTCTTCAATTTGGGCGACGCCGCGCATGACGATGCGTCCGCGGCCGGTGGTGTAGGCGTGCAGGATGCCTTCTTTGCCGACGATCATGCCGCCGGTGGGGAAGTCGGGTCCGGGTACAAATTCCATCAATTTTTCGACGGCAACTTCGTCGACGTTGTCGTAATTTTCGATCAGGTAATTAATCGCGCCGGCCAGTTCGCCCAGGTTGTGGGGCGGGATGTTGGTGGCCATACCCACAGCAATGCCGGATGAGCCGTTCAAGAGCAGGTTGGGTAAGCGGCTTGGCAGGACGAGCGGTTCTTTCAGCGAATCGTCAAAGTTAGGGCCAAAATTGACCGTGTTCTTGTCGATATCGGCCAGCATTTCTTCGGCCAATTTGCTCAGGCGGGCCTCGGTGTAACGCATGGCTGCCGGGGCATCGCCGTCGACGGAACCGAAGTTACCCTGACCATCCACCAGCATGTAGCGCAAAGAGAAATTCTGGGCCATGCGTGCCATGGCTTCATATACAGCCGAGTCACCGTGGGGGTGGTATTTACCGAGGACTTCACCGACGATACGAGCAGATTTCTTGTAGGAGCTGTTGGCGCGGTTGCCCATATCGTGCATGGCGTACAGAATGCGGCGGTGGACGGGTTTGAGGCCGTCGCGGGCATCTGGCAGGGCGCGCGCTACGATCACGCTCATGGCGTAATCGAGAAAAGCGTCGCGCATCTGGCTGTCAATATCAACTTGTTGGATGTTGCCGATTTCCATGATTTCCTCATCAAAATACGCAATACGGTAAAAGGTTCGCGTATTGCGTATCGCGGTATGCTAGCCCCAGCAGTGCACCAGATTGTGCAACCTGTAAGCACTATATTATACCAAACGACTTGCCAAAAAACGGAGAGGTTGTTATAATGACGCGGCTACTCGGGGCGTGGCTCAGACCGGTAGAGCGCACGGTTCGGGTCCGTGAGGTCGCGCGTTCAAATCGCGCCGCCCCGACAACGCAGTACCAGCACCGCCATACCCGATGGCGGTGTGTTTTTTTTAAGCGTACCATCTCCACCCGCTGTGCGCCGAGGGCGGGGTGTTTTTTTTAAACTAGATGCAAACTGGATGTTGTAAAAGGACACGGACATCCTGATCCGTGGATTGTCCGGTAACATTTAGAAAGTTTCTTTGTATCGGTACATGCTTCCTTGTATATCGGATGTATAATAAAATAGCTCAACCGATACACAAGGTACCATGTACCGATACGAGAGGATACTATGCTTGACCCACGCCTGCTCGAACGCCTGGATACAAAAAAACGCCAACTGGACGAATTACGTCCCCTACCCACCGAGGCAGTACAGCGCCTGAAGGAGCAGATCCTGGTGGAGTGGATTTACAACTCCAACGCGATTGAAGGCAACACCATAACCCTGCATGAAACCAAGCTCATTCTGGAAACCGGCCTGACAATTGGCGGCAAGAGCCTGCGTGAACATTTCGAGGTCATCAACCATCGCGACGCTATCGAGTATGTTGAAGCGTTGGTGGATGCCAGCGAGTCGATCAGCCCATTCCATGTGCGCCAGATCCACAAGTTGGTACTCACCCGCATCGACGAGGAATCTGCCGGGACTTACCGTAAAACCCAGGTGCTGATTGCTGGCGCGGCACACACCCCGCCCGAATCCTGGTTGGTTCCTTCGCAAATGGATGAATGGGGACAATGGCTGACAGACAATCAGGGGGCCCACCCAGTGGAACTGGCGGCCCAGGCTCACCACCGGCTGGTGGCCATCCACCCATTTATAGATGGCAATGGACGAACAGCCCGCCTGGTGATGAATTTGATACTGATGAGCGCAGGATATCCGCCTACGGTTATTTTGCGTACCAACCGTCAACAGTATTACCGCGTTCTTTCAGAAGCAGATGCTGGCAAAACTGATCCGCTGGTCAATTTCGTTGGACGCGCTGTGGAACGCAGCCTGAGCATGTATCTGGAAGCCTGCACTCCCCGATTGTCCCAACCTGCAGAAAACGATGCGTGGATACCCCTGCGTGATGCAGCCAAAGGAACACAGTACAGTCAGGAATATCTCAGCCTGTTGGCGCGCCTGGGACGCATTGAAGCGATTAAGCGCGGCAAGGCATGGTATACCACCCGGCAGGCAGTACAGAAGTATATCGATTCAGTGGAAAAGCTGGATCAGTAAGGTTACTATTAAATGTAGAAAAGGTGGCGGTCTACGGTTTGCGATTTGCTTCGAGGTAGACCCCGGAACTTGTGGGGCAGCAAATCGGCAGCGGCAATGTTCTATCTTTTGAGGATTCGTGCAGGTTGCTTATGGACAGGTAGAACGTTGTCTGTTGATGCGCTTGGAGCACATCGATGCGGTGAAGCACGGCAAGTAAAGATTATTTTTATCAATGGAGAAGCCGTGCACCTGCAAAACCACGTCTTACAACTGCACTTGTGCGCACACAAAACAAAAAAAACGCCCAAAAGAACACTCATTCGGGGCCGATATAAACAAAAAATTCGGCCGCAAAACAAAATAAGTACGGATAAAACAGGTATTCGCTCTAAATACAGAATTTTCCACATAGTGCTACAATTTCTAAGGATTTGTTTCCACATCACTCCACAAGTAATAGGGTATTCTGAGATACTATGGTACAGTCACCGATACAGGAAAAATTGGGAAACTTTCAAGCTTACGGGTATACCAATGAATTTCAGGATAGTTACATTAAGTTGATCTGCCTGCGCTCCCGATTTTTATCCCCCGAGACCGGACGGTTTCTTACCAAGGATTCCTGGCAGGGTGATTATAACAGACCAGGATCGCTCAATAGGTGGAATTACGTTCAATCGAATCCCATTACCAGAATCGATCCATCGGGTTTTATGCCCACTTGTGGCGAAAACGATATGAATTGTGATGGAATAGATGATTACACTCGCCCCGCTAACCCATCGGAATCACCAATTGACTATTTGCAAGACACCCAAGAAACCTATTTTACTCGAAGCATTGAAAGCAGTGACAAAGATGCAGATGCCTACATTGCTGTAGCCGGACCAGATGCCCCGGTTACTCCACTTGATTATTTTATTGCAGCCGTTGATTGTGCAACGTATTTAGAACAATTTGAATGGTGGAATAAGTTTACAAGAGGGGGTGCAGGATACGGTCCGGATGCTAAGAGTGTCGTTTATTATTATCGGGCTGCTACAGGAATAAGAACGGATGATTTACATGGAATTGTAGTATCTCATGTCGAAATTTACGCCTACACAACAGTAGATAAAGTGTTCATAACAACAAAAGTATCCGATAGATATGGTTCAGTTGTATACAATAAAAGATCTCCATCAATAGCAGAGTCGCTGAGCAGTAACATCTATAGAAGTTCACACTCATATCATTATGACCCTCAAATTTTTATACCTGAAACTACAGATCAATATAAAATAACAATTGAGGTTTATTTTTCCACTCCGATAAGAAATTTAAAAGGAAAAACAGTTCATGAAATCGATTCCTAAAATTTTTCTAATCGTGGCTTTCTGCTTTCTTTTGACCGGGTGCGCTTCTGAAATTGATGACACACCTCTCCTGCCCAATCTAGGAATCCAAGATAGTTTATTAAATAAAGATTTGAGAGTAACAGCGCCAGCGGTTTGGAACAATTTCAACAAGAAAGAAGATTGGATTACACTGGAAATAACTTTAGTTACCAATAAACAAATTATTACAAACCCAGACTTTAATGCAGAAATTTATTTATATGATGATACGAAGAAAGAATGGAAAAAAATTAAAAACTTAGGAAACTATGAAACTCCCCCTGATAAAATTATCTTGCATCAAGGAGATATTGAGGACCTATCTGTTTTACCAGAATTATCAAATACTCCTGCTTCTCAAAGCAAGGTGCTTATATTTGTATCGGGAAATGTTGTTGAAAAAGGACACACAACAAACAAAGTAATTGGAACCTATATCATTTTGCATTTAAAACCTTAATTGAGGAACAGACAGATTCGAAATGTCATCCGTGGATCGCTGACCGAGAGATTATTCTCTCAAAACAAGACCCAACAGTCGAATAAAGTTAATGTAGACCAATAGACCTGCATCCGTTATTCAGTAGAAAATTTTGTAATTGACAAAACCCAAAAAGATTCCTTCGGCTTACAACGAACAACAAAAAACCTTGATTATCGAATTAGAAACAATGTCCTTTCCCAACATAAAAGACGAACCAGCTGGAAACCAGCCCGGCTCGCCTTTGAATTGGGGGCACTATTATTGTACCCCTATCGGGGCATGCATAGCACGCCTGTCAACTGGCGCAAAGCACCTTAAAAACTTCAGACCTGCATAGGTTCACCTCCGCTCAGCGAGAGAATCCCATTCTTCAGCGCCTGCAAGACCTCGCGCTGCTGCTCATTGAGCGTGCCGCTGCCCAAAGAGTCGACCAGTGCGATCAATTCTGCTGGGGTGGAAAGCGGGATTTGTTTGTTCTCGCTCAGTTCAAACAGGTTCTCGACCTGGCCCATCGCCCGGTAGTAGTCCGCAGCCAGGGTGCCGTCATATAAACGAGCGTAGCCCAGGGTCGTTTCCACCTTTTCATGGCCGAGCAGCGCCTGCACACTGGTTACCGGCGCGCCCGCGTTCAACAACAACGTTGCGCAACTATGTCTTAATTGGTGCGGAGAAAACCTCACCCCGCAGCGCCTGCCGTAGGTTTGCAAGCGCACCTGGCAGTAGCGCGATGTAAGCGGTTGGTGGCGATGGCTGAAAACCAAATCGGTTGGCTGTTTTGCTACTCCGGGTTCGGCCAGCCAGGTTTGCAAGGCCCGGATCGTGACCGCGTCCAGAAACACAAGCCGGTCTTTCAGCCCCTTGGACTGTTCGATGCGGATGCGGTGTTCATCAAAGCTGATCTTTTCCAGCCGCAGGCGGCGAACTTCGCCGGTACGCAGACCGCTGTGGAGCATGAGATGCAGCCAGGCGCGGTCCATGATCCCCATGCGCCGCTGACCGGCATGTTTGGAAAGGGTTTCGAGTTCATTTTCGGCGAAAAGACGGCGTAATTCAGAGATCGGTACATCCCGCGGCAAGAGCGGCCCGCTCTGGATGGACTGGACCAGCAACATCCGCTGGCAAATCACGGCGCCGTTTTCATCCTGGAAACGCAAAAAAGCCTGCAAATGGGCCAAACGGCAGTTGATCGTATTGGGATGCCGGTTCTTTTCCAGGGCTTCATCCACGCAGCAAAACCATCTTTGCGGCGTGATGTCGCTCATGGAGTTGAGCGGCGCGCTGGCCTGCATTGAGCGCAGCACACCACAGATCTGGCTGAGCAGTTCCATTCTGCGCCTATGCCGGTCTTCCACCCGCCAGCTTTTCTGCCGGTGGGCAATGAACTCCCGGATTGCTTCACACAGCCAATCCGGCAGGCTGTTCAGGTGATACTCCCAGCGCAGAATGCGCGGCCGGACAGGCTTTTCCTGTCCGGCAAGCAAATACTCGCCAAATTTCTTCAGCCCTTTGCAATAACTCTGCTGAGTGGACAGGCTGAGCAAGCCCTGGGTAAGATGAACGCGAACCCGTTCAAGATCGGTCTCGGCATGGATGGCCCAATACGGTTTGTTGAGATAACCCAAAGCCAAACGCGCGGGAACAGAGTAATGGTGCAGGGTTGAGCCTTCGTAGCCATCCATTTGCAACCACTCGCAGAACTTTTTAAAGAACCTGCGGTTGGCTTCCGGCCAATTTGCCAAAGGCGTGACTGCGCTATCGCTGGGTGTGGTAAGCTTAAAGTGATGTCGTCGCTGACCGGTGCTGCGCGTCATGCCACACCTCCTTGGTCCAGGGTGATACGCTCCATCACCTGTTCCATGGCCGCTTCGTAATCGGTCTGCACCTGCCGGTCGGAGATGTGCAGGTAAACTTCGGTGGTGTGCAGGCGCGCATGGCCCAACAATTTCTGGATGGTGGTGACGGGCACGCGGGCTTCGACCATGTGACGCCCAAAAGTGTGGCGTAGTTGGTGACAGGTGAGCCATATCCCAGCGCGCTCGCAATAGGCCGCCAGTTGAAGCTGGATGCCGGTGACGGTGATCCGCTTCCCGAATTTATTGAGGAAGACCGCCTGGTCACTGCCCTGCGAACGCTCGGCCAGCCAGGTTTCCAGCGCCGACAGCGCTTGCGACGAGAGATAGACAACCCGTTCCTTGTCGCCTTTCCCATGCAGCCAGAGTCTTGGCAGGCTGCCGGGAGTGGCATGTAAATACAAATCACCCAGCGAGAGATTGCGGATCTCGCCAACGCGCAGGCCGCACCTTAACATCAGCAGGAAAATTGCCCGGTCACGGTGGGAGCTGACGACCGCAAATAACTGCTCCAATATTTGATCCTGCACATCGCGCGGCAGGCGCTGCCCCTGGTGAATAAAATGTCGCCGTGGGCGCACCGGGTTGAGCGGGGCGTTATCCTGCATCATCGCCAGGTAACGATAGAACGAACACAACGCCGCCAGGCGACGGTTAATGGTGGCGATGGCATGCCCGGCTTTCTGGCAGTCCTCGATGAAAGCATCCACATCCTTTGGGCTGACTTCTTCCAGTGGTTTGGCCACCCAGGCGAAGAAGTGTTTCAGGTCGCTGGCATAATGGATGGGCGTGCTGCTGTGTGGGGCCCTTCGGCGCAGCCATTTCTGGAATTGACCAATTTCTGATAACATAAGACGTGCCTCCTGTTGAATGAGTTGGATGGAAAACCTTGGCGGGTTTCGTCCAGCTTATCACCGGGAGGCTATTTCAGACAAGATTTGTCTTGATTTTACTTAATGTAAGGATAGTAATTATTTGTATGGGAGCTATAAGACAGTTTATGATGCTTCATTAGATATTTACAGAAATGGTGCGAATCGTTGTATTATGCTCGGTGCATCCAGCGAACCTTATGTTCACCATGGAGACAATAATCATGGAGATTATTTTGATTTTCACACGCCTACTAATGGGACAATTTGTGGCGGTACGAAAATGTCAAACGTAACAAAAGCATCACGCGGTCAGGCTGTTGTTGACATGCTTCTTAATGTTGTTGGGATAGGCCGATAAATATGAAAAAGATGCGAATAATGGTCGCTATTGTGATTGGCACAATAGTAATATTGTTGGGTTCTTTTTGTGTAGCGCCTGCAATTCGATTAAATTCCTTCTATAATGCTGAATTGCGTGTTGTTTCAAAATTTGATAATATGAATAGCAACCTTTTTGCTGCCATACCCACACCCAAGGGAGTCGTTAAGATTCAACAAACTAGTAACGGGATTATTTCACCTTCTACAGAACATGGAAGGTATTTAAAAACAGATTATCAAATCTTCCAAACTCAACCAGCGACTATACAAGATCATTACGAAAAATTCTTCTTAACTAATGGATGGAATATATCTGTTTCCTATAAAAATTTTTATACATATTCTCAAGGAACGGCGTGTGTTGACATCCATTTTTATGGAGACAATTATAGTCTTAGTATTTGGCATGATTTTTGGAAACAGGATTTTAGCCCTCCTGATCCTCGCACAGGGTTGCTTAAGTTTTTCGAGTTTGGCGAATCGACTTTCGCCGTATGCCCTCCTTAGATTAAATATCGATTTTCAAACTTTTACCTACCAAGTTTGGCCTGGATATCCACACTGAAATGTCAAACACCTAAACCTTGCCTATCGAGCGAACTAATTGTGATGGTTTGAACTTCACCCGTTTTTTCGTGTGAAGTTCAAACCATCGAAAAACTTTTTTCCGTATAACTGGCCGACCTCACGCCAGATTGACTTATCGCCATCTGATACTCCTTCGCCACTGTGCTATCATACGTTCTCGCGTACTCCAGCGTAGTCTCCACGGACTTATGCCCCAGGATTTCCTTAACCGCCCATACCGACAAGCCAGCATTGAGCAGCATAGTCGCCGCGCTGTGACGTAACTGGTGCGGCGTGGCCTTGACCTCACAGGTTTTCCCGATGGTCGCTAGCCGGGACTGGCAATAACGCCGGCTCAACGGTAGGTGATGACGGCTGAATACAAATTCCGAAGATCTGCCCATCATTCCAAGCACATTCAGCACTGGCTGGGTGAGCGGCAGAACGTGCTCTTCGCTGCTCTTGGATGGCCCGATCCACAGGCTGCGCTGTTCGATATCCACATCTGCCCATTTCAAGCGCCGCACCTCGCAGGTGCGCAGGCCGGTATAGGCCATCAAGGTCAGCCAGGCAAAATCGTACCCGATTTCGGGTATTTGTGACCAGACATCGTTATCAGGTTGGGTTAGCTTTGAAATTCAATGGTTAATTGTTGGATATCAATTCGCGCCCCTGATGCCAGTAGAAAATCCATCCCTAAAATTCCGCCAAGCTCGAAACCGTAATCAAGGCCACCTACTTCAATTTCCAGTTCCAAGCCGATGTATTCTCCCACCTGAATTTTTTCCACACGCCGCATAAAGACCACTTCACTACCACCAACACCATAAATATGATGAAGAACATCATCAATCTGTGGTGTGATACCTATTTGTTCCATCTTGTCGGCAGAAAAAATCGTTCCCCCTGAGCCAGTATCCACAAGAACATTTTGTATTTCGATCTGTTTGCCAGCTTGCGTAATAATCACATCCACAAAAGGCAGATTGTCACGGAGCGACAGGTGCATGTCCCCTCCGTATGCCCAGCCATTGGCGCTCACGAATATCCAATTCAGCACGGCTGGTATGCGCATAATAGTACTCTCGCTCCGGGTAAAGCCGGTGTAAGGCGCGATAACTGCGCATCGCAGTCAACCCATCCGGGAAAATTTCCACCACCGCTATCTTATCTAAAAGGCGCTGTTCTGCTTCACTATGCGCCTGCATCGCTTCGATCACCAGCCATTGATTGGGATAAGCCAAGCATACTTCTTGCCAACGCATATCACGCTCCTTTTCTGTAGATTATATCACTGCGATTTGTCCACTGGCGGCCCTTGAGCCAATCCTGCTGCGCGTTTTGCGCCAATGAAGAAATCGCCAAGCGATAAATTATGGATTTCTCCCACGCGCAATCCGCATACAAGCATGACCAGCACCATGGCCCGATCTCTCGGGTTTTTCAGCGTGGAAAACAGGCGTTGGGTGTCATCATTCTGCGCGTCGCGCGGCAAGGAACGCGGCCTGGGCAGGGAGTGACGCTTGTGCACCGGGCACGCTAGCGGGAGGTCTTCGGTCATGGCCAGAAAGTAGTAGAAAGTGTTCAATGTTGCCAGCCGGCGGTTGATTGTGGTCGAGGCATGGCCTTTGGCCTGGCTGTGGGCGATGAAATCATCCACAGCCAGCGAAATGATTTCCGCGGGCGATTTGCCCACAAAAGAAAAAAAGAGCACCAGGTCACTTGTATAGTGGGTCCTGGTGCTTGAAGTTGGATACTGGCAGGTGAGCCAGCTTTTGAAACTTTCAATTTTGGGGTACATGATAGCCTCCGGGCATGAGTTTGCCAGGATGCTATCATTAACGAGGTTGGAGTGTCAATTTCGAATGTGCTTCCTGTTTTCAAGGCTTACGGAGGTTGAATTCTATTCGAGATGCGCTGCGGACTGGTTATATCATTCGGTCTGTCTTTTCATGGAATATTTTACTTTGACTTGATACCTGATACCAAAGCATACCAAACAATACTCATGTTCTGATTATCGGTAAGTCTTGTAATGTTTTTACTCTTAGGGTCGATCATAAATAATGCATTTGTCAATACCTTCGCCAATTATGTACTTTCGAAAGGTTGAAGAGCCGGGTGAATAGCGCCCAAACGGGCAATTTGCTGAAATATCTCGGCTAATAAAATGGCATCAGGTTTTTCCGGAAGCATTTTTATTGTTTCGGTTGC
>JAPLGT010000229.1:0-7484 GCA_026390035.1 Chloroflexota bacterium | reverse complement strand
TTTCAACATGACGCCCGTCGGATGCAGCGGCTCAAAGGAAAAACCCAGCGGGTTAGGGTAGACACCAATGCTGTTCTTGAGCATTTTGAACTCACGCGGCCCATTGGGGTCGAACTTTGCACCAGTTTGCACAACATGCAAACCTAACACAACACGCGCCTGTTGGGTGATGTAACTCGTACCGCTCAGATCTTCCATTCCCAGATCCACATTCATCATGCGCGCGCCGCCACCGGCTGGCTTGCGAATGTGGTGGACAAGCATCAGCCCACAGTTGGCCCAACCCGCCAGGCGGGTCATGTAGCCGATCAGTGAGCGAATATCCTCAACATTGTTCTGCCCACCGCTGTGAATGGATGAGAGCGAGTCGATGATGATCATCTCCGGTTTGAGAATTGCAGTCATCTCGGTCAGGCGTTCCTGGTAGTTTTCTTTGCCCAGATCGATCATTTCGCCAGGTTCTGCCAGCATCAAGAACAGCTTGCTGCGATCCATCGCGTAGTTCTTGGCGCGCTCATTCAGGATTTGTGGCACCATCTCGGCATCCACATAGATGACATTGGCGCCCGGGCGCTTGATCGGCGCGCCGTTCGGGAAACCCAGGTTGTGAATGATGCGATAGGCAAAATCAGTAGCAACAAAGCTCTTGCCGCTGCCTTGAGATGCGCCCAACACAGTCAACAAACCGCGCGGGATCCAGCCATCCCAAACCCACTCAATCGGGGGCAGTCCTGGGGCTATATCTTCGAGGGATAGAATCTCAGGACGGTAGCCAGGGCGGGTGGCCAGGATGGTTTCCAGAATTTGTTTGGGCTCAGGTAGCCCCGAGACAACCAGGTGCAGTGCATCCTGCTCCTGGCCAGGCTGAGCGCCAATCACAGCCTGCCAGCACAATTGCCAGGGCATGTCGAAGTCTTTGAGTTGCGCCTGAACCTCCAATCCTGCCAGGCGGTCAGCGATGGCTTGCACTTGCATGCGACGAGTTAGCATGCTGCCCCCCAAATCATTGCGCACAAGAAAAGGGAGCTTGAAAGAGTGCTATAATTATTGAAATTGATGAACGCTGATGCGTCAATGTGCTCTGAGACCGCCGGATTGCACCCGGCGGTCGTGCTTTTTAAGTTCATGCTGTACTCCTGGATAAAGTAATTTTTAATTGAGTGAGTCCACAGCCATTTCCAAATCACGCTCGTTGGGCGTGATGTAGATGCGGGTGGTGTTGAGATTGCTGTGGCCAAGCAGAGCGGCGACCTTCTCCAGCCCGATACCGCTGTCTACCAGGTTCTTGGCAAAGGTATGACGGGCAACGTGCGCGGTCAGATCCGGGATGCAGGCATCCTGACCAAAGCGTTTAAACACACGCTGAACTGAACGAGGCGTCAGGCTTTCGAGGCTGCCATCGCTGGCCGTCCAGATAAAATCAGCATCCTTGTTGGGGCGGATGGCGAACCAATCCTGCAAAGCCTTGCGCGCTTCGTTGTTGAGCGGGACTGTGCGCTCACGGTTACCCTTTCCGTGGCGCACTACTACGCTCCCTTTGCGATCACCCAGCGCGATGTCACTCTTGCGCATGTCGAGCAACTCGCTCAGGCGCAGGCCGGTATTGAGCAAAAATATCACGATGGCCGCATCCCGTTGGCGGGAGACTTTGCGCTTGGGGTAGCGTAAGGCGGCCAGCTGCAGATCCTTTTCGATGGCGCGCTGCAGGGCATACTGCTGTTTTTTGTCCAGTGAGCGCGCTCCGTGCTCATCCTGGCGCACGCTCTTGACCTTGCTACGCGGATTGTTGTCAATCTGGCCGGTCTGCACCGCCCAATCCAAATAAGCGGACAGGGCGGCCAGGTGGCGGTTGATGGTCGATGCCTTGCGGCGCTCGGTTACCTGCAGATGCTGGCGATATTCGCGGACGTCAGTTGGGGTGACCGCCTGCGGGGTGAGCGGTTCGCCATTGGTTTGCGTGAACCAGCCGGAGAAATGCTTCATGTCGGCCAGGTAGCCACGGGTGGTGAGTGTGGCGCGGTCTTGTTCGATCAGGTAATTTTCAAAGTCAGTCAAGATATCCATGTCAGTCTCCTACCAGTATTCCACGCGGCCAAAGCCGAGTTCGTGGGCGTAATTGAATAATGAATACAGTACCCATTCCAGCGCCATCTCAAACTCAATTAACTCATCCCCCATTGGCAAAACATCGTCACGGGGGCGCATCAACAGGGCTTCGTCGCGGATTTTTACAACCACGCCAAATGTACGGGGAGCTTCATCTTTCCAATCCGCAGCATTTGAATAAACCAGCAGCGGACCATCCGGGCGCCAGCCGTGATAGGCCAGGAAGGTGTTAATCACAACCTGCATGCGGTGCATGATCGTGGTGGAGTTCCAGCGCATGGTACCGCGTCCAAAGTGGATGGCCTTGGTCAGGCGTGTGCGCAGCTCAGGGTGCATATCCAGATATTGCTGAAGCAGGTAAATCGAGGCGTGCGGCAAGCAGGCCAATTCGAGGGCTGATGCGCGGAACCCGTGCGATGCGATGTAAATCAGGTGCATTAAGTGCAGAAAATCGGGTCCAGCCATCGGGAATGCCTCGGGATTTTTGCTCGTCATACTCCTGAAATCCTGCCAGAGAGCTGCCAGAACAATCTGGTCATCGCGCGTTGTGCGATACATCAAGCCAGATGGGACTTTTCCCTTTTCCAGTCCGACACTCTTTGCTTTCTGAATGACCGTACTGCCGGGTACGCTGGTGTACAGGTTGACCCAATCCTCACGCTGGCTGCCATTCCAATCGGGTTGGCGCAGAAAGTCCTGCAAAGGCAAGGCGTGAATTTGAAAATTGAGCGGTTTGCCCAGTTTCTCGACACATAATTCAATGGCCTGTCCCCAGGCTTTGGTCGTGCGCTCCCAAACTGGCCCACGTGGGAGCTGGATCAGCATAAGCACAGAGTGTTCAAAACCTGTGCTTTCGGCGCTGGTAAAGAAAGCTTGTTTGTGCTCCAGGCTGGTTACCAGGCGCCGCAGGGTATCTGATCCGGCTGCCTGTTCTACTTCGAGAATGCGGGTTTTGGCTCCGGTGAGCTGGTGGTCAGGGCGCAGGATGCCTTGTTCGCCATAATTCACAATGCGGTCAGTGATTATGCCGAGAGATGCGCGGCTGGCGGCCAGGTGGATATCCATCATCCCCAGCGCGTGGCAGATAGCGGTCTCACTGTTCAGACCGCAGGCGTGGGCATCTTCGTACTCCAGTAAACGCAGCAGGCCGGCACCGCTTTCACCAAGCATATAAATCTTTGGCGCGCGGCCACGTACACCAGGGCGGCGAATATCCTTATCCAGCTTGTTCAGGATGGGTGGCAGACCGTTGCGAAAGGATTCCAATTTGTCGAGCAGGCGCGTGAGCTGCATGCGCTCCAACTTGCTGATGGCTTGCAATTGTTCGGTATCCAGGACACCGGTAATATTGAAGGCTTCGAGAATGGGCTGCCAGGGGGTACCTGGCAGGGCCTCCTGTAAACGCTGTTTGAGCGCTTGAGCCTGGAGGCTGTCGACAGTGAACGGTTTGTTCATAGATGGCGTGTTGTTCATAAAACTCTTCCCTATAGGGTGGTCTCTCACTTGTGCACAGGCTTTGTGCACAAGTGAGGTGGGTTTAATCGTCGCCGAGCAGGCGTACCAATTTCTGATGCTGGGCGGCAATGACGCTGTTTTGTTCTTCAACAAAACGCTGGGTTTGCATTTCTTGGTCTGACGCTTGTTTGCGTTCAAGCGTCAGGGTCTTGTTCAGTTCTGCAATTTCTTTCTTTGCAGCCTCGGTT
This sequence comes from Chloroflexota bacterium, assembly GCA_026390035.1. GTDB lineage: Bacteria > Chloroflexota > Anaerolineae > Anaerolineales > Villigracilaceae > UBA5195. The sequence continues at coordinate 3,675 of JAPLGT010000229.1, read as the reverse complement.
TTCCGGGCCTGTTCGGCCAATAAGGCTTTGGTGGTGGTTAACTCGTCCTTGACCGCTTTGAGCAAATCCCGGTCGTGTAAGTTGCGCCAATAATCGCGTTCCTTGCGGGTTTCAGTGAGCAAAGTCATAAAGGACACCCTTTGCTTTTCAAGTTCAGCGGTATGTTCAGCCTGAATGTTCTCAAGCACTGTGCTGATTTTGGAACCAATTGCCCTGGGTTCAGCCCCCTGTTTTGCCATTGTCCGCAATGTGAACAACTCCGGGAAAAAAGAACCGAGGCTGTTAATAAATTCCAGAATAATTTCTTGTGTAAGTTGATTCTCGTTTACAAACCAGGGCATTGTGCTAATCCTTGTATGGGTCGTTGTCGTAGCTGTAGCGGCGGACAAAGACTTTTTCACGGTCTTGCGGTATGTTCAAGTCTGCCTGTGGAATGCCGAAATTGATCAAGACACCCACAGGGAGACCGCTATCTTTCATGTACAACTCCAATTGCTCGATGTCTTTCGTGCGAGTGGCCTGTAAGTCTTTTACTTCCACCACAACACGGCTATCAATGACCAGGTCCATGTACCCTACACCTACGCGTTGGCCATTATGGCGATGAATCACCGGCACTTCTTTAGAAACCGCCAGGCCCTTGGAGTTGAGCGCATTGTAGAGCGCGTTGCGCTTTTCTATTTCAGATAAGCCCGGATGGATCTTGAATTCTGGTATCAACTTGCGCAAAGCTTTCCAAACTTCGTCAGTGATTCCGTTGTACAAATATTTCATACGTTCTCCTTTTTGTGCTTGAATAGGATGGGCCAATACGACAGCAGGCGTTTGCTTGGTCGAATTTGCAGATGACAGAAAATAAGGTCGGATTTTCTGTCCAACAGAAAATTAGAAATCCCAATGGCTCAAAATGTTGTCTGCGGCAATTTGGACTTCATCCGCGCGAAGGATGTCGCTTTGATTGGACAGGCCTATCGACTGGCCGCCATTGCGCAGCACAGTTTTGAATGCGTTCATACGCTGGCCCTTGGGAATGGCATCCAACCAGACCAGGATATCCGCGTCATATTCCGGGTGCAGCCTGCCAGCTATCGCGACCCGGATCGAAGGCTGAGAATTGCGAGGGCGTCCGCGCTGGCTCATTTATTTCTTCATCAGGAGCAGTTTGTACAACCCGCGTGCGATGGACAGCACCGGTTCATCCGACAGAACGGCCTTGCCGTTAAACTGGCGGGTAAGCATATCCTTGAGCAGGAGTGCGCCGCCCCCGACCACAATCACGCGCGCGAAGCGCTTGAGCGCCGTTCCCCAGCACTTTTCGATCTCGCCATTGACTTCACGCGCCCAGACAGGCAGAACGGATTCGATGTCCAAATGCCCGGCGCGCAGGGCGATGTCCAGTTCACCTAGCGAGTAGGTCCCTTGAGTATTGAGCAGTTCCAGTAGACGGCGCACACCGACCGTCTTTCCGGCCGTAAAACGTTCAACCGGGGCGCGATCGCGCACTACCAGCATCTCTATCGTGTTGAAGCCCACGCTCAAAATACCAACCTCCTCTTTCAGCAAACTGGCGCGTTCGGGGATAACTTTGCCTGTTTCATCCAAGAGATGATCAAAGAGTGCGCCCACTGGCTGGGGGGTAAGTTTCACATCCGCAATCTCGATCCGTTGTTCCTGCCCATCCGCCTGCCAGGTGTGAAACCCTTTCAGCCATTGGCGCACCTGATTGGCAATTTCTTTGGCGGCTTCCCCGGACATCGTTTGCAGGGGCATTCCGACCATCATTACTACCGGCTGATTGATCGGGCCATATTGATGCTGGTAACGCGTGATGGAGCCATACAGCAGGGGGCTCCTGTTTTGAGCACCGATCAGGCTGTCAAAGCTCAGATTCTCGACCGGGCGGCCATAATCATGCGCGCCCTCGCCGATATAGGCCGAGCCTTGATCCGTTATGATTTCCAATGGACGCTGGCGTTGGCGCAAGCCGGTTGAGTTCATCAAATGTTGGGCACCATTGGATGCAACCTGCGAGAGCATTTGCAAACCTCCGGATGAACCGTACAGTTTGTTAGCACCCATTCCGAGGTCTTCGCCGAGATAAAAATAGTTGGTTTCCATGCTGATGTTTTCCTTTTTAGGTTTGAGAGAATGAATTAGTCGGTTTGAGACGGCTTGGTGCCGGTTTGAGGGCGGTTTGAGCCGGTTTGAGCGGTTTGGTGGTTTGAGAGCAAAACCTGCATTTTGGGCGTGATACAGAAAGCGTTATCACGAATGGAGTCCTTGGCCAGCCAACCTTTGAGCGCCCAGGTCTCCAGCATGCGCCTGGCCTGCCATTCCGAGATCCTGCCCCACTCCTGGACTTTGGAGGCTGGCAGCTTGCCACCTTCAGACAGAGCCAGGGTGAACAGGCTGTGCTCCAGATCACTCATTGCCGAGAATAAATTCTGGGGTTGGCCCAGGTGAGAGTGATCGACGAAATAAGTCTGGATCGGCCCATGCCGGTCGCTGATCGCCAGGCCAGGACGATTTTCGGGGATGCGCTCGGCGCCCTTGCAGCCCATGCGCTCGGCCATCTGCCCGTTGCGCACCCGGAAGCAGAGCGTCAGGCCAACCTGGTCGCGTACTGGGCCAACGATATCCTTGGTGAATTCCTGGGCAGCAAAAATGAAATGCACACCAAACTTGCGACCGCGCCAGCCCAGGGTGGCCAGCGCTTGACCCATCGCGCCTTTTGCGCCGCCGAGCGCCGTGATGACAGTGCTGGCTTCATCCAAGACGACCAGCATGCGGGGTTGGGGATCCATGTGAGCCTTCACGGCAAGAGCGTTGTACTCGCTCAGTTTTTGCGGACGTTCCGGTAGGTTTTTGAACAGTTCCGCGCGGCGATCACATTCGGCCAGGGCTTGTTCGATCAGGCCGAGCGCCCATTGTGGCCTGGTCGCAATGGGCGCGGCCAGGTTGGGATGGTTTTCGAGCATTCCGAAAGTAGTCTGGTCAATATCAGAGAGCAGCAATTGCATGTCATCCCGAATGGCCTGCGCGACCAGCGACTGCAGGAAGATCGACTTGCCCGAGCCGGTGTTGCCTAGCACTGCCAGATGAGTGGTTTGCGCCCAGTCCAACAGGACCGGCTGACCAGTGTAACTCTCACCGATGGCCAGCCTTCCGCGCGGAGCGTCCACGGGGAAGTTCACCTTGTGTGGCAGCTTTGGCAGGGGTGAGAGCAGAATCACGAGACGGATCCCGGAATGGTTCGATAGGCGGACCGACATACCACCCAGGTCGGTGCTCAATTGGTGCAGCAAATCCGGGTTGGTGTAGGGGCTGTGATCACCCAGCTTGGCAGTATCGATTACAGCAATCAACATGGTCACCCCAGCGAGATGCGTGACTAAAAAATCGCTGAAAGCGGGTATCAGTTTGCGGCGAATAAACGCGTTGATCAACTGGCGCGCAACTGTTTCTGCCAGGCGCAATTCACGGCGTGAGATCGTGAAATCGGTCATGCTGATTCTCCTGGTTCTGTGCGACTTTCTAAGGAAGTCGTAAGGTCGGTCTCGATGGCGTCGCGCACGATGCCGGGAATGACATCTCCCAACAATGGCCTTGCTTGCTCGGGTTGAAGTATCCGTATTTGGACAGGCGGTGGCAGAATGTTCAGTGCTGCCATCTTTT
>JAPLGT010000050.1:0-12593 GCA_026390035.1 Chloroflexota bacterium | reverse complement strand
CTCTGGTTGACCGTTCTGACCGAAGAGATTTGAGCATTTTTCAGATCGGCTTGCGTTCCATTGAACGCTGGCTGACCAATTCCATGGCCGTCTTGGTCACGCTTTTTTTGCCTGACCACCCGAAACTGTCAGGTAGCTAGTAATCTAATTTGGCAATTACTTCTTTTTCTTCATCTCATCCTTGAAAATCGTTGTCAGCACCACGCTAACGACCGTCACGACCAACCCGCCCAAAAATGCTGGCCAGAAACCTTCCACCGTGAAGCCTACATGGAAATTTGTACCTACAACCCCAGCCAGCCAGAACAGAAAGGTATTGATCATCAGGGTAAACACGCCCAGGGTCAGGATGATCAGCGGACAAGTCAGGAACTTGAGCAGCGGTCGTAACAAAGCATTCAACAGGCCAAAAATCAATGCCAACCAAATAAATGAAAACCAATTCGCAGATTGTGGGTGAATTCCCGGGACGAAAGCAACCGCCGCATACAATCCAACCGCATTAACCAACCAGCGCAGGAAAAAACGTTCCATTGTGACTCCTTTTCGTGATATTTCTCTGAAAAAAATATTCGCTACGTTGTCGTTCGATTCAATTTACGCTTTTTCTTTCAGAAGGTTGCATCACCCGGAGCTTTCATCCATGCCAATGTACGCTGAGAGCTAAACCCGGCAAGACGGATAGCTTCATCCGTTGGGCCAACCGGATATTCAAACACCAGATTACGAGAGCTCGTTTGGGTCCGCAGCCCATGCCTTAGAAGCGCGCTAACCACATCCGGCTCCGGTTTTGCCGGTAAAGCCGCCCATAAATGATCAGAATTTCCATTCGCTCGCTGACTCGCGAGTACGCCCAGGAGTCTTCCATCCCGATAAGCTGCCCATTGATAAACATTGATATCAGCCATCAAGCGATATAAAGCATTGAATAATCCCGGCTTCAAGATATTCCACGACTGGGAATGATACCAATCCAGATCAGAAGGATACGCACGAGCCAACCAGGCACTCTGAATGGGCCAATCACGTCCGAGCCTCTGTGTAATTTGAACATTGGAGGCTGAACCATCCAAATGTTTAATACCAGATAGAGCCTGCCAGGTTGTGCGCCTGACACGTTCAACAAAACCAAGCTCACTGTAAAGTTGAATGGCGCCCGGATTATCATCTCGAACATGCAGCCAGATTGACTGTGCGTGCTTGGAGCGTGCCCGCTCCATGGCAGCCGAGGTCAGCTGGCGCGCAATTCCCTGACGGCGGAAATCAGGGTGGGTAGCCACATTCGCAACCAGGAAAATCTTTTGTCCACGTACCGAAAATGGGATCAGACTTACATTTGCCACCACCCGGCCATTATTTTCCCAGACAAACCCAGAGAGTGGCAGAGAGACAGATTCAATGACTCGAGGAGCCCAGTTTAGGAAATGAGAATCATTTCCATTCCGGCGCATTTGATCGATGTAAGAACGGCCATCCGGGTCAAGCGTGGATGAAAAACATAATTCGATCAAATCAGCAACCGCTGGAAGATCCCTCAAGATATTTAGGGGACGCATTCGCCCAAGGGTCGGCGCAGTCGCAGCAAATAAAGTGGCAGTCATCTTGACTATTATATTCTTTTTCAGGGATGTGTGCTTGTTTCCCATCGAGTTACAAAATACGTTTACAATAGACTCATACACAATTCTTACAGCGTTCTTTCAGACCAATTACAGGGCCTTTGCTATAATCCGAGCGTATGGACTATCGAAAGGATTACATCTTATGATGCGATTTGACCGCTTTACTGAACGTGCACAAGAAGCCGCCCAAAGGGCAGCCGAAATTATCCAACGCTATGGGCACAACCAGATCGATACCGAGCACATCCTGCTGGCGTTGATCGAACAACCTGGGGGTGTCATTCCCCAGATACTGGAACAGCTGAATGTCAACAGCACTTCACTTTCAGAACGCCTGGACGCTGCTCTACGCGCAACCCCAAAAGCCAATATCTTTGGCGGTGGCGCAGGCCAAATATTTATCACTCCTCGCGTTAAACGGATCATTGATCTCGCGAACGAGGAAGCCAACCGTCTGAAAGATGAATACATCTCCACCGAGCATATCTTTCTGGCCATATTGACCGAAAGAAATACTCCTGCGTCACGCATCCTGGAGAGCGCGGGCATTACCCGTGACCGTGTCTTTGAATCGATCCAGCAAATCCGTGGCGGACAGCGAGTAACTGACCCTCAGGCCGAATCCCGTTACCGCACCCTCGAAAAATACTCCCGTGATTTAACCCAACTGGCCCGCGAAGGCAAGCTCGACCCCGTGATAGGACGCGACAAAGAGATCCTGCGCCTCATCCAGATCCTCTCGCGCCGCACCAAGAATAACCCTGTCCTGATCGGCGAGGCAGGCGTTGGCAAAACGGCGATTGTTGAAGGCCTGGCTCAAAAGATTGCAGATAATGACGTTCCCGAAATCCTGACCGGCAAAAAAGTTGTTTCGTTAGATCTCGGATCCCTGATTGCCGGTAGCCGCTTCCGTGGCGAATTTGAAGAACGCTTGAAAGCCGTCATGGAGGAAGTCCAGCATTCGCAGGGCGACATTATCATGATGATCGACGAGCTTCACACTGTAGTTGGGGCAGGTGCCGCGCAAGGTGCCATGGATGCCTCGAATATGCTAAAACCAGCACTGGCCCGGGGTGAACTTCAATGTATTGGCGCAACCACCCTGGACGAGTTCCACAAATATATTGAAAAAGATGCGGCTCTTGAACGTCGGTTTTCCCCAATTTATGTAGAGGAACCATCCGCTGCAGATGCCATCAAGATGCTGCACGGCCTACGAGACCGCTATGAGGCCCACCACAAAGTCCGTTACTCGGATGAGGCCCTGGCGGCCGCGGTGACACTGGCTGATCGCTACGTGACCGATCGTCACCTGCCCGACAAAGCCATTGACCTGATGGACGAAGCTGCCGCCAAGCTGCGCGTGGCGCTTTATTCCATGCCACCTGAACTAAAAGAAATGAAAAAAGAGATCGACCGCATCACGTCGGAAGAAGAACAGGCTGGCCTGGCGCGTGATTATGAGCGTGCTGCCCAGAAAAAAGTGGAACGTCTGCGGATGCAGGCCGAATACGCTGAAAAACGCGATAAATGGGAAGCTGAGAATCACATTGACGAAGTCGTGGACATCAATGACATCGCGGATGTTGTCCACCAATGGACGGGCATCCCGTTGACCCAGATGCTGGAAACTGAAGCGACGAAACTACTGCAAATGGAAGCTCGCTTGCACGAACGCATTATCGGCCAGGACGAGGCCATCCACGCGATTTCAGACGCCATTCGCCGGGCCCGCTCCGGCTTGAAGGACCCCCGCAGGCCAATTGGCTCATTCATCTTTATCGGTCCAAGCGGTGTTGGCAAGACAGAACTGGCCAAAGCCCTGGCTGGATTCATGTTTGATGATGAAGATGCCTTGGTACGCATCGACATGTCTGAATATCGCGAACAGCATACCGTCAGCCGCCTGTTTGGCGCGCCTCCCGGATATGTTGGCTACGAAGAAGGTGGTCAGCTGACCGAGGCTGTGCGCCGTCGCCCCTATCGGGTTTTATTATTCGACGAAATTGAAAAAGCGCACCCCGAAGTATGGAATGCGCTCCTGCAAATACTGGACGATGGCCGTATGACTGATGGGCAGGGTAATGTCGTCGATTTCCGCAATACTGTATTGATTATGACCAGCAACCTGGGCACCGAATATGTGCGCAAGGGTGGCACCCTGGGTTTCCTGCAGCAAAATACGGATGATGAAGAACGCACCGCCCATGATAAGATCGAAAAGGCCCTCAAAGGTGCTTTCAGACCGGAGTTCCTCAATCGTATCGATGACGTCATTATGTTCTCGCCGCTGTCTGTGGAACAGATGGAAAGCATTGTGGACCTGCAATTAAAGGAAGTTCAGGATCGCCTGAATGACTACAATGTCAAGGTCGAGCTCAGCTCCAGCGCCCGAACCTGGCTGGCAAAACAGGGCTACGACCCGGCCTTTGGTGCGCGCCCTCTGCGCCGAGCCATTCAAAAATTTGTAGAAAGCCCACTTTCAGTTGAACTGCTAGGCGGAAAGTTTAGCGGTGGCGGTACGGTTAAGGTGGATGTAGCTGAAGATAAGCTCGTCTTTTTATAAAAACAAGGCTGAAGAAAAAAACTTCGTCGCGCTTGGCGCGGCGAAGTTTTTTTTGAATTATTCTAACGGTATTATTAATTTAATCGGGTAGAATTTGTCTCTATACCAGGAGCAGTAATATGCAAAATGAAAACAAGAACTTCTTTACTTCCGTCGCGGGGATCGGAATCATTATCTTACTTATATTATGCTGTTGTTGTGTTATCGTGCTGGCCGGGGGCATGGGCACAGCATACTACATCACCAACCAGTTAACACCATCTGCAATAAATCCGACTCCCTTTTCTTTTAATTTTGAGGGCACATCCACCCCATCTGCCCCACCCACCCCGATTGAAATAACCAGGGTTCCGGTAGAGAACATCCCTACCGATACACTAAAGACTTTACAGGAAAATATCGTCCCGGTAAATGACCCGCGAGAACTGGCCTGCCGGTTGGAAGGGAAATGTAACATCCCTGAAATACTGCTGAGCGGCCCGTATCAAGCCGGTCAGAAACAGTCATTTTGGGTAACTAATACAGATAACGCCAAGAGTTTTCAGATCAACGCCACCTTGATGTATGTCACCGACCATGCCTATTTTTGGGTGCAAGATGGCGTGAAATACAACAAAACTGAAGCCAAAGACCTGGTGGACGCTTTTGAAAACAAAATGTATCCCACCGATCGCGAATTCTTCGGCAGTGAATGGAGCCCAGGCATCGATGGCGACCAGCACATTTACCTGGTTTACACGCGCGGCATTGGCGAGAGCGTGGCTGGCTATTTCTCATCTCCGGATGAATACCATCCTGATGCGCACAAATATTCCAATGCACACGAAATGTTTGTCTTCAACGCAGACAATTCACCGCTTGGTGATACCTACACCTACGGCGTGCTGGCTCACGAATTTCAACATATGATCCACTGGAAACAGGACCGCAACGAAACATCCTGGATGAATGAGGGTTTTTCAGAAGTAGCCGTACTTCTCAATGGCTATTATGTCAGCGGAGCAGCCTCTGAATATACTTCTGATCCAGATATGCAGCTGACCGATTGGGGCGCCGAGCCAGGCACCAACGGCCCGCACTACGGCGCAAGCTTTTTGTTTTTGACCTATTTTCTCGACCGTTTTGGCGAGGAAGCTACCAAGGCACTCGTCCAGGACCAACAAAACGGTCTGGAAAGTGTTGATAACATTTTGAAATCGATCAATGCCACCGACAAACAAAGCGGACAACCGATTCTGGCGGATGATGTTTTTATGGATTGGGCTACCACCAATTATCTATTGGATGGTTCCGTTGGCGATGGTCGTTTTGTTTATCACAACTATCCTGAAGCCCCCCAGGTGGCTGATACAGAAACAGTTACAAACTGTCCCAACCAGCTAACCAGTACAGTCCACCAATTTGGGGTCGATTATATCCATTTCGCGTGTAATGGAAAATACAGCCTGCACTTTGAAGGCGCCACGCAAACCGGTCTGCTGCCAATGGATGCCTTTTCTGGCAAAAAGGCCTTCTGGTCAAACAAAGGCGACGAGTCTGATATGACCCTGACGCGGGAATTCGACTTTAGCGCTGCAACCGGGCCACTTACCTTGAAATTTCACACCTGGTATGATCTGGAACAAGACTATGACTATACCTACCTGGAAGCATCCAGCGATGGTGGCAAAACCTGGCAGATCATCAAGACGCCTTCCGGCACAGATACCAACCCTTCAGGTAATTCTTACGGGTGGGGCTATAACGGCAAACCAGATGGGTGGATTGAAGAATCTGTCGATCTGAGCCAATTCAAGGGTCAGAAAATCCAGATCCGTTTCGAATATGTGACCGATGCTGCCGTAAATGGCGAAGGCTTTATGCTGGATGATATCTCCGTCCCCGAAATCAACTATGCGTCTGACTTTGAAACCGATGATGGTGGCTGGCTGGGGGTGGGATTTGTGCGCGTGGAAAATGTTTTGCCTCAAACATTCCGGCTGGTGCTGGTCGATAAAAGTGGCACACCCAGCGTCCAGACTATCCCTGTGGCTGCCGATCAGACAGCCGACATCAACATTGACCTGACGGACGCCACCCTGATTGTGAGTGGCACCACCTCCTTCACCCGCGAGGATGGACATTACTCCATCACCGTGAAGTAACCTGCCAATCAGCAGGTATATATTAAGGTCTCACATGAATCTTTATTCTACAATTCCACAGGAAGCCTTGATCAAACTCCTGCTGGCAGTTTTAATCGGCGGACTGATCGGCCTGGAACGGGAGATGCATGCCAAGGCGGCAGGGTTGCGCACCATCACGCTCATCACCCTTGGCGCAACCTTATTCACAATGCTTTCGCTTGAGTTTAAAGATGATCGCGTGATTGCAAACATTGTCACCGGGGTTGGCTTCTTAGGCGCAGGCTCGATATTGTTCTCTGAAGGGCGTGTGAAGGGTCTGACCACGGCATCTTCAATCTGGGTGGCGTCCGCGCTGGGAATGGCAATCGGGCTGGGAGAATACTGGCTGGCAGGCGTCTCAGCGCTGATCGTTTACATTATCCTGTGGATATTTGCGCGTGTAGACCGCCTGGTTGATGTTCTTGGTCGCGAAATCCGCACTTACGATATTACCTATATCGCCAGTGAAAATAAACTGGAAAAGATCGAAGCAGCGATGGCGGCATGTAAGTTGACCATTATTCGCAGAAGGCGTTTAAAAGTCGGCGAGAACATGCTGCAGGGCATCTGGGAACTGCGTGGCGCACTGGCGCTCCAAACCAAATTTTCTGATATCATGCTGGCCGATCCAGACATAATCGAGCTAAGATACTGATATAATCCTAAAAACGGCGCTCATGGCGCCGTTTTTAGTTGCCTGCCCGGGCAATAACATCCGCAAACGCCAACGCATATTCGCCACCAGGTTCAGCACCTGAGAGATCCCACCAGGCAGAAAGAATGGCGTGGCAAAGACCCCAATCACGGATATTTTCGCGAGAAAACCCGAGATGCTCACTTAATATGGCTATCCTGCGCTCAGTCTGGCGAATGGCACCTGGTAAATACGGAAAATCCGGGATGGGATTCATCAGTAACGGTCCACATTCATAGGCTGGCGGACCGATCACCCCCTTCGGGTCAATAGCCAGCCAACCGCGGCTGGATGATAGGATATTAAAATGGTGCAAATCGCCATGGATTAATATCGGCGAACCCGATTCAGCCAACAGATCTGGGAGAAGATGCTCCACCCTTGCCAAAAGCCCTGCTGGGAATGGCCCTGATCCACCCGCATATTTCGAACGTAGATTTTTTAGTTCTGCAAACCAATCGCCTAATTTTATAAACGGCATTCCTTCGGCCACAGGACGCCAGAGCTGCTGCATGACACCACAGGCAATCTCTGTCCGCATATCGTCGTCTGCCAGACTGACCAGCATTTCACCTGGCTCGAGACGCTCCAACAAAAACATGAATTTCTCATCATCGGCAGCCAGCAATCGCGCACAGCCATCACCGTTAAAAAATCTCAACGCACTTATTTCACTGGAAAACTCATGGTTTGGAACGCCAATTTTGAGAACGACTGGCGTATCATCCGCCATGATAGCAGTCGTGACATAATTATAAGAAAGCAGCAGCGGCTCACCAAGCCTCAAGCCCCATTTTTGGGCTGCCATAGCCAATAAGGATGGTAAATCGGTCAACCAGCGCTGTCCTTCGGCTCCAAACGTGCTGCGTATATTGCGCAGAAAATCAGCCGGAAAATTCATGGAGCATCTCCATATTACGAAAAGCCCCCGCTCATTTCGATCGAAATGGGCGGGGGCAAATGTTAGTTTCTTGTTTATTTAGCTACTTTTATAAAAACGGTCAGGTCGGTCCCGAATAAAGTCCCTTGATCATTGATCATTTTCCAGTGTGCGATGTAATCACCTGGCTCAGCCGGGGCGCGCATTTCAATCCACATATCGACAATCCCACCTGGCTGAACCGACGCGTCATTTTTCGAGAAATAATTAGCAGCACCGTTCATAGCCGGACCGGCCCAAATTATCAGCCCATACCCTTCATCCCACGCACAAACGCCGGTATTCTGGATGCGCCACACCTTTGTAAATTTCTCGGTTCGTTGCATCACGGTTCCATCAGGAATGGTGACATCTGCTACAAAAGCTGAATTAAAACAGGTTGGACCTGCCGTGGATACCAACACTGGTGCTTGAGGTGTGAAACCTGGCGCAGCGATATTGGTTTGTAAACCGGCGACCGGCAAAGGCGTATTCACCGCCGGTAGCCCGGCAGCAGCATCTACAGCAGTTGGGGTTGTTATCTGCTCCAAAACAGAAACCGAAGTGGCAACAAGCGGGTCTGGAGTTTTGGTTGGGGGAACTTTAGTAGGTGTCTGGCTGGGAACGGCGGTCGGAGAAGCCTGTCCGGCAATCTGGGATAATTGAACAAAGGCAGTCGCTGCCGCTGATGTCATCACGGCGTTTATATCAACAGGAGTCGCAGTCGGCACCGCGGATCCCTGGCCAAGACTACAACCACTGAGCGCCACGAGCACTACCATCCCGATAAAAAACTGTATTAGCCTTGGAAACCTGTTCATGTTACCTCCTGGAGTATGCACCCGGCATTCGAGCACATGTTTTTATATTTACCATCATTATATCTTATCCTTAGCCGGTAAATAATCTGGGCGCGTTTCGTCAAACACGAAACGCGCCCTTTTTACGTTTATTAGCCATACCATACGGAATTGCAAGGATGGTATCGGCTGGCCCGGTTTTGTTCTTCGCCATAGGGGAGCCCATCGATCAGCATAGATTGGCTGGCAATGGGCGTGATGCTAAATATCTACTATACCAATAAGTAGCTGCGAAGGATGGCCTAAGGTCCGCTCGTTGCAGTTAAAGTAGCCGTCTCTGTAGCCGTCTCGGTGAGTGTCGATGTAACTATCAATGTAGGTGTCAATGTTGCAGTCAACGTAGGCGTATTGGTGGCAGTTTGAGTAAGTGTAACCGTGGGGGTCAGCGTGGATGTAGCCGTAGCTGTAGTGGTAAACGTAGTGGTAACCGTGGGCGTGCGCGTCTGGGTAGCTGTGGCAGTTGGAGTAGCCGTGGGAGTCACCAGGTTGGAAGGGCGCACAATACGAGGGGCAATCCACAAGAGTTTGTCAGAATCTGCCGGACCATTTGAAAGCACAGTTAAAATGAACTTGACCGAATTGCCAGCCAGAGGATTCAGATCGGTATCCACGGTATAGGTTCGACCCTCATAGGCCTCAGCAAACTGCCAGATCGTTATAACTGGCCCATCCCCTATCTGATAATCGAGCCGGAAGGTGGCAAGGCAGCCGGTCGCAAGATAGGCGCAGTTGATCTGGGCGCGGAAACGGTCGCCTGTGTGGACTGTATAGGCCGGATAATAGCCCTGTATATAGCCATTATTCACGGTTTCAGGCGCAACCATCAAACCCTGCCCAGAATAGACCTGACCGCTTTCCAATTGTGGATTTTCGACTCTGGTGGCATATCCTTTTTTACTTTTAACATCTCCCGGACAGCCCAAAACTCCGGCGCCAGAGCGCCAGACCGCACTGCAATAACTGGTAGAAAAATCCAGCATAGTGCTAGTGGGACTGACCACTTTAATGTCCACATAAAATGGGGTATTTGCGGCAGCACCCAATCCAAAGGCCTCACCAGCAGCGTTGTGCAATAACCAATTACTACGGTAAGAGCCTTCAACCATCGGCGCTGTCAAGTTCACCGAAATATCCACAGATTTCCCCGGGGTGATCTTGGCAGGCATATCAACCGACGCCGGGCCTTTCATATTATTGCCACTCACAAAGGCTAACGCATAGGATTTCGTCCATGTACAATTACCGATATTTCTCAAGCGCCAGGTTTTTGTAAACTTTTCACCTGGTGCCAATACCGTCCCATCCGGCACAGTGACGTCCTTTACATAAGCCACCCAATCGCAGTAGCTGAGCGGGGCCAGTGTTGGCAAGACCAATTGAGTCGGCTGGAGAGTGGGAATCTGCGGAGCTTGCGTTGGTACATAGATGGTAGGCGGCAGGGTTGGAAAAACAATGGTTGGCGGCATCGTCTGTACACTGGAAGACATTGCTTGAGTTTGAAGCGCCTGAACCGTACTTACCTGAACGGTATAAACTGCCCGAAGAGTGGCGGCGCCATCAGGAGTACTCACTGGCAGCGAACAGGCTGTGATCAGCATTGAAGAAAACAGTACAAATAAAATACCCTTAATAATTGAAGCCATAACCGTCTCCTTTGCGAGAAACATTTCTGATAGTAGACGAACAAAATATCTAAAAAGTTCCCACAAAAATAGAAGCCGGGAGATCCCGGCTTCTATTTTCCTACGGACAGCTCAAATTCACGCGACCAAATTGTTGATGGTTGGGTTTATCAATATAAAGATCGACCCACAAACCTGAGACGGTCGTAACCCATTCATAACTCACCGTTTTCGATCCAGAGCTATCAAATAAAAGCGTGCCGCTCATATCGGCCGTCGTTACGCCATCGCTGCGGACCCAGGTGTAGTTTACATTCCCAGCCTTGTTAACCGTGATAGTGGCGTTGACAATATATTTTCCGGTTGCCGAGCTGCAGACTTCACTCCGTAATGCACTAAAACCTACACTCATCACAGCAAACTTCCCGGCGCTTTCTGTCCCAGGCACAATTGTGCCATCGCTCCCTGCGCCGGTTCCCACCTTAATATCAACATAGAAAGAATTACCATTGGTGCCGCTGACTACTGGAATTCGAACGCCTGAAGCGTTGGTCAAACCCCAAAAACCACGATAGACACCATCCTTGGCAGGAGCTTGCAAGTTGATTGAGACATCCAGAGCAGCCCCAGGGGCGGTTGTGCCGGGCAGGGGCAAGCTTCTGGCGCCTGCCATGGCATCGCCAGAGTCAAAGACCAACGCATAGGATGAATTCCATGTGCAGGTACCAACATTCTTTAACCGCCAGATCTTGGTAAATGTTGCGCTAACGGCAAAAGGTGAACCATCCGGAATGGTGACATCTGAAATAAATTGGGCTGCATCACAAACCGAAGTTGGGGCCACATTCTGGGCGGGTGCGAGCGTAGCAGGCAAAGTACCCACGACAGCTGTGGCAGCCGGTACCTGGGGCGTATCCGCGACAAGTGGGGGTTGTTCAGCGACTGGAGGCGCAATAGTAGCGGGTGGACTGATTGGGTTTAGCAAAGCGTTTTGCGTAAGCTGCACTTCCACCGTCTGCGCAGCAGCAGTAAAGACCGCATTAGGGTTGGACTGCTGGGTGGCCCTGGCACCTGGAAGATTACATGAACTCAACAACAGCATCATCGCAAATAAAAACGCTAAAACGCGATAGGATTTCATACCATTATTCTCCTTTGCGTCAAATTTTACTCCACAAATCCCAACTGGGCAGATGCTCAAATGGGATTGAGGTAATAAAAAAGGATGCCCGTTCAGGCATCCTCTTAATTTTCTAATACATGCTGTATGGCTAAGCAAGTGCTTCTTCGATAATTTCGCCGCTGCTTGTTTTCTTGGCGCGATACGTAATACGTCCACGGCTCAAATCATAGGGAGACATTTCCACTTTGACGCGATCACCCAACAAAATACGGATGTAAAACTTACGCATTTTGCCAGAAAGATACGCCAGAATAACATGGCCGCTCTCTAATTTAACCTTGAACTGCGTACCAGGCAAGGCCTCGATCACAATACCTTCAACAACTAACTTATCATCTTCTTTCGCCATACAAACCTCCGGTCAATTATTCGGTGACCTTAACCGTGCGCCGTTTGAGGCGGCGAATAGCCTTCTTGTCTTCCATGCGGCGCTGTTCACTCTTGGAGATAAACCAGCGCTTGCGACGCACGGTGCTGAGAACACCGCTCTTCACAATCTTCTTGCGAAAGCGCTTGAGCAAAGACTCCTGCGATTCATTGGAACGTAATACTACGAGCGTCATACGAAATCACCTCCCTTCTCAAGGGGGATAAAAAACAAAAACTCGGCTGTTGATAAACACAGCCGAGGCAAGGCGCAATCTTAACGATGAACATCGTGTACATCTTCAAGAGAACTATTGCTCCTGCACCACTCCTTGACCGTACTACTACAGTCTAATTGGGGCTGGTCTATCAACTAAAGGATTATACTATCAACCACCAGTCAAAGCAAGGTTGATATATATAAAAAGAAAAAGTCTCTTGGCAATGACCTACTCTCCCAGGAGGCTGCCCTCCAAGTACCATCGGCGCTGACGAGCTTAACTTCCGGGTTCGGGATGGGACCGGGTGTACCCTCGTCGCTCAAATCACCAAGAGACTTAATTCACGTTTTAATAGATAACTGAATAATAGCGTTT